>PLAY01000033.1 GCA_003134375.1 Limisphaerales bacterium
GGGAACTATTGAGATGCACACGATGGCCGGATTGTTGAAAGATTTGAGTTGCATTAATCCATCAATCCACTAATCCATCACCCCGTTACCTTATGGGTTCATTAAAAAAACGCCGCAAGGCAAAAATCAACAAGCACAAACGGCGCAAGAAGTTGCGCTTGAATCGTCACAAGAAGCGCACCTGGCAGCAGTAATCTGCCTTGCGCATTGATTCATCCGTTCGCGTGCGGTTGCGCACCGCGCCGCCGCGAACGGCATTTATTTCACCAGCCGGCCGGTCCCAACCCATGGAACATCGTTTTGACAAACATTACACCCGCGACGAGGCGGGCGCGCTGTTGCCGCAAATCCGCAAGTGGCTGGAATTGCTGAACCGGTTGCGAAAGGATCTGGAGCGTTACGACAAACGCCTGAGCGGTTTGACGGAGCAGGGGAACGACATCGGCGGCGAAACGGTGAACAACTGGATTCGCGCGCTCGCGGACATGCAGGAGGTTCTCGCCGAGTTTCAACGCCGCCGGATTTTCATCAAGGATTTGGAGCGCGGCCTGATTGATTTTCCCGCCATCATGGGCGGCAAGGAGGTTTTCCTCTGCTGGGAACAGGACGAGGAGGAGATCGAATTCTGGCACGATCTCGACACCGGCTTCAGCGGGCGCGAACGGCTGTAACACTTGGGGGCGCCGGCCGCCCAAGAATTGCGCTCCACCCGATGGTGGCTGGAAGCCGGTATAAACCCTGGAAGCCGCTCAATTCACGCTTTGCACCCGGCCGGTGTGACGGGCGTTGGCGCGGAACATCGGCCATGAACTTTTTGCCGGCGGCGCCAGCCCGTTGGTGGAATTGATGGCACGCAAGAACGGGCCGTCACAGACAAAAATGGTCCCGTCGCTGCCAATCGTCGGCGAAGCAACCTGGTCCGCAGCCGTGTCAACGTGCCACAGTTCGGCGCCGTTTTGTTGAAAGGCGGACAACTTTCGCCACGGTGCGGAAAAATAAACCTTGCCGTTCGCGGCCACAGCGGGAGTGGCGTCAATCAAGATCACGGCATAATTATATTCCCGCTGCCTTTTTCCGTCGCTGCTGACGGAAATCCCGATTTTATTAACCGTCAGATAAAGATTGCCCTTTTCGTCCAGCACGGGTGAAGACTCGGTCACGCCGCCGGTGTGCAACCGCCACAACTCCTTGCCGTCCGGTCGCAGCGCGTAAAGGTTGCCATCGGTCGAAGTGAAATAAATGACACCGTCAGGATTGATGGCCGGGGAAGAGATGATGGGCGCACCGGTTGTAAACGACCACAAAAGTTTGCCGTCTGGTTGCAGCGCGTAAAACTTCTTGTCGTGTGAGCCGAAGTAAATCGTTCCGTCCTTCCCAATCGCTGGCGACGAAGCAACGATGTTGCTTGTGGCAAAAACCCATTTTTTTGAGCCGTCGGGATTGAGCGCGTAAAAATTTTCATCCCAGGAGCCAAAATAAATCGTCCCGTCCCCGGCAATCGCCGGTGAAGAATCAATCCACGCGCCGGTTGTAAATGTCCATTTGAGTTTGCCTTGCGGCGTGACGGCGTAAAATTTCCGGTCGCGGGCGCCGAAATAAATCGTTCCGTCATCGGCAATCGCCGGGGACGATTTGATTTCGGAATTGATCTTGAAAGCCCACTCCGCCTTGCCTTGCGGTGTAACCGCCCGCATTGTGCCGGCAAAGTCGGCCTGATAAATCGTTCCATCCGCTGCGATGGCCGGCGACGAATCAGCAAAATAACCCGACATCCGGAGCGTCCACAAATTAGTCGGCTCAGATTGCGCACGGCAGATGAGCTGCGCGCTCAAACAAAACAAACCGGCAACCATTCTGGCCAAATGTGTGAGAGTAGGGCGATTCATCCGCAACAGTAAAACCGCAAAAGGCGCGTCCGGCAAATGCAAATCGCGCCGGCGGACTTGCATCCGCCGTATTCGCGCACTACCTTTCGCCCGCTATGGTGAAAATCGTCATCATCGGGTCGGGATGCGCGGGCTGGACGGCGGCGCTTTACACCGCGCGCGCCAATCTGTCGCCGCTCGTCCTCACCGGCGGCCAGCCCGGCGGTCTGCTCACCACCACCAGCATCGTGGAAAACTTCCCCGGCTTTCCCGAAGGCGTGGATGGCTACGAATTGATGACGCGGATGCAGAAACAAGCCGAACGATTTGGCGCGCGCGCCAGCTTCGGCACGGTCGAGGCGGCGGATTTCTCCAGGCGTCCCTTCACGCTCACGGTGGACGGCGAAAAGGTTGAAGCGCAGGCGGTCATCATCGCCACCGGCGCGAGCCACAAACATCTCGGCGTGCCCGGCGAAGATTTGCTGGAGACCAAAGGGGTGACGTATTGCGCGACCTGCGACGGCGCACTGCCCGTTTACCGCAACCAGCCGCTCGTCGTGGTCGGCGGCGGCGATTCCGCGTGCGAACAGGCGCTTTATTTGACCCGGTTCGGCTCGGTCATTCATCTCATGCACCGGCGCGATGCGTTGCGCGCCTCAAAAATCATGGCCGAACGCACCTTGTCGAATCCGAAAATCAAGCCGGTTTGGGATTCCGTCGTGACGGAAGTCCTCGACGTAAAGCAGGACAAGGTCACCGGCGTGAAATTGAAAAATCTCAAGACCGGCGCGGAATCAGTCTTGAACTGCGCGGGCGTGTTCATCGCCGTCGGTCACGGACCGAACACGGAAATTTTCAAGGGGCAAATCGAAATGGACGCCAACGGCTACATTATTCCCCGGAAAGGCACGATGACGAATGTGCCGGGTGTGTTTGTGGCGGGCGACTGCGCGGATCACGTTTACCGGCAGGCCATCACGGCCGCAGGCGCGGGTTGCGCGGCGGCGATTGACGCGGAAAGATTTCTGGCGGCGCAAAATCAGTGAAACCAGGGCAGGGGATGCGGCGGCGAACAACTCATAGCGGCCGACCGGAGGAGGCTCATTTCTGTTTTTTTGTTGCCGAAGCAGAGTAAAACGCATCCACTGTTTGCATGAGAACATTTTTTTCGATTCTGGTTGTCCTGACCTTCGCAATCAAATTGCCCGGGGCGGACACCAACGTTCCTACGCTGTTGAAAATCGGCACGGGTGAGGCGGACAAACATTACGGTCAGGAAATGATTGTGACGGGCAGGGTGGCGCAGGTCACCATCCGGCCCAAGGTGATATTTCTGAACCTGGACCGGCCCCACCCGGACTCGCCGTTCACCGTGGTCATGTTTCCGGGCACATATCTTGCCGACGTGAAAGCGCTGGATGGGAAAGCGGTGGAAATAAAAGGCAAAATCAAGAACTACCATGACAAGCCGGAGATTGTGCTGGACAGCACCAATCAATTGACTGTGCTGGACTCAACCGTCTCAACCAACGCTCCAGCCGCCACGCAACCAACCCATGCGCCGCCGTCCACGGGATCCACTAATTTCCCGGACATCATGTGATTGGCGGAATAACGGATGGCCGGCCAATCCCGGCGCGCGAATTTTTAAGTGGACGGCGGACGATTCTCCTGCCCCATGGGGTGAAGACCCCATAGGAACCATATAGCGGCATGTTATTTTACCGGCATGAATATATTATTACTCATAGTTGTCCTGCTTCTCTTGTTCGGCGGCGGCGGGTTTTATTTTGGAGGTCCCGTCATCGGCGGCAGCGGGCTTGGCCTGATTCTGCTGATATGCCTTATCGTCTTTCTCATGGGCGGATTCCGCTCGAAAAGCTGACAGGAAATCCAGTCGCGCGGATTTTCAAGGGGACGGCGGACGATTCCCCGGCTCCGTGAGGACATAGATCTCTCAATGCATTTAAGCGCGGCCGATTAAAGCATCTGCCGAGCATCGTCCCGGTCCTGTAATGAGCAGGAATAAAAGCCCGAACCACATGGCGAAATCCGTGCGCGCTTCATGCACCATGCTCAAAAAACCATAATGAGGCAGTTCCATCAACGAGAAGCCCTGAAAACCATGCCCCAACAGAACCGGAATTTTGGTGGTGAAAATCGCCACGGAAATATCAATGAACAAGGCGAAGGCCGCCGGTCGTGTCAGCAGGCCAAGAATCACCATTGCCCCACAAACGATTTCGACCATGCCGACAAACGGACCAAAAAAATCCGGATGCGGGAAGCCAATCTTCGCAAAGCGTCCGGCCGCCTGCGCTGCCGGATACAGGAATTTGAGGATGCCTTCGTTGAGAAACACGCCGCCGACCACAAAGCGGATGAGGACGTTGGCGTTTGCGCCGGTTGGTGCAGCGATTTTTTTCCAGAGGCTCATAAATTGTCCTTTCTTTAACGAGTGATTTCTTTGCGGTTGGAAAGATTCTTCCAGTTATCCGTTGTCGTAAAACCGAAAACTTCTGCGAGCGGATGTTTTGTATTCATTTGAGTTTGTCGCCGTAATAAAGCGTACCCATGCGCGAAGTTTGCGCGGGAAATCTGTCAGCGTCAATCCGCGTTAATCGGCGGTTATTTCAGTTGCGTCACCATCAGTATTCGCTGGCACATATCAAAAGTGTTTGAGTTCATTCACGCTTTTTCATTCGGGCGTTGAACGGTTCATTGAATTCTTCGGCTAAGGCAAGAATTGGCGAGGTTTTTGCAATTTCGTTCCTGAATTCTTAATTGACGCTTGGGCGGGCAGGGCTAAACTGCCGGTTCGGTTTTAACCATTTTATTGGAAAAGGATAAAAAAATTATGGCAGTCAAAGTAGCAATCAACGGGTTCGGCCGCATTGGGCGCCTGGTGTTCCGGGCGCTGGTCGAACAAGGCATGGTGGGCAAGGACATTGAAGTGGTCGCCGTGGGCGATATCGTTCCGGCGGACAACCTCGCGTATCTGCTCAAATACGATTCCATCCAGGGCCGCTTCAAGGGCAAGGTGGACAGCAAAACTTCCCCGGACGCCGTGGCCAAGGCCACCGCCGCAGGCAAAAAGGCCGAGGACGCCGATCCGGACATCCTCGTCGTCAATGGCAAGGACATCAAAGTTGTCAGCGCCAAGTCACCCGCGGAACTGCCGTGGAAGGCGCTGGGCGTGGATCTCGTCATTGAATGCACCGGTCTTTTCACCGCCGTGGAGAAATCGCAGGGCCACATCACCGCCGGCGCGAAGAAAGTCATCATTTCCGCCCCGGCCAAGGGCGATTGCCTCACGGTCGTCATGGGCGTGAACGACGGCAAATACGATCCCAAACAGCATCACGTTGTTTCCAATGCCTCCTGCACGACGAACTGCCTCGCGCCGGTTGTCCATGTGCTGCTCAAGGAAGGCTTTGGCGTTGAAGAAGGTTTGATGACCACGATACACAGTTACACCGCCACGCAAAAGACCGTGGACGGCCCAAGCAAGAAGGATTGGAAAGGTGGCCGCAGCGCGGCCATCAATTTGATTCCTTCAACCACCGGCGCGGCGAAAGCTGTCGGTCTCGTGCTGCCTGAAGTGAAGGGCAAGCTCACCGGCATGTCCATCCGCGTGCCGACCCCGACCGTCTCGGTCGTGGATCTCACGGTGAGAACGGTGAAGGAAACGAGCTATGCCGAAATTTCCGCCGCGATGAAGAAAGCCAGCGAGACCTACCTCAAGGGCGTTCTCGGCTACACCGAGGACGAAGTGGTCAGCTCGGATTTCATCCATTGCGAACTGTCCTCGATCTTCGACCAGGGCGCGGGCATGGAACTGAACAAGCGGTTCTTCAAGCTCGTAAGCTGGTATGACAACGAATGGGGTTACAGTTGCCGCGTCGGCGACCTCGTCAAGCTGATGATCAAAAAGGGAATTTAATCCCGGCTGAATGATTCAAAACGGCGATCCGGCAACGGGTCGCCGTTTTTATTTAATTTTCCAGGTTGGACGGTTTGTTGGTCACCGGCTGGTCGGCTGTTTTTATTTTTCCCCCCACTTCAGACAACCAATAAGCATGCTCGGCGTTGGGTGCGATTTGATTCAACCGCAGCATGATTTCGCGCGCGGCAGGGTAATCTTCGGTTTGCCAGCAGAACTTGAAGCGCAACTGGAGCACGGTCGGATTGTCGCCGGCCAGGGCAGCGGCTCTTTCAAGCGCGGATTTGGCCAGGGCGGGTTGTCCGGCATCCAGGGCCGCCCGGGCAAGGTTCAACCAGTAATCCAATTTTTGCGGTTGTAGCTGTGCGGCCTTTTCAAGAAATGGCAGGGCTTTTCCCGGCTGGCCGGCCAGGGCCAGACTCGTGCCGTAATAGGAAAGAACGATATGGTTTGTCGGGAACAAATGATATGCCTGCTCCAGCGTGCTCAGGGCGGCGCGGCCGTCCGCGGTGTTCGCGGATGTCCGGACAGTGTTCGTTTCATTGCCGGAAAAGAAACGTTGAACCTGCGGCAGATAAATTATGGCGGCCACTGCATTATCTTCAACGCGCTGGGTTCGAGGGCCTTCCTGACTGCTGCGGACAAACAGCGTGACCGGATCCCGCCAAATCCACGAGCGGTTCCACGCGGTCACCGCCCACAGCAATATCACGACAAAAGCGGTCATACGGATGATGCTTTGCCGGTGGAAGGCGGAAATGATTGCGGCAGACGCGATCAGCCAGCCAATGAGCGGCAGATAAAGAAACCTTTCGGCCATGTATTGCAGCATGGGCAGCAGGTTGGAGACGGGCAGCAGAAACAACCCGGTCCATAGCAATCCAAATCCGGCCAATTCCCATCCGGACTTGCGCCAGGCAATCACCCCGGCCAAAACGAGCGCGATCAGCAACGCCAACCCGGTCAGAACCTCCGGCGACCAGAACCGACAGCCGCCCGGCAAATAGCTGTAATCAATAAAGAAGGGCGGCACACCCCAGAGCAAACGAAAGTATTTGGGCACCACCGGAAGCATATCAATCAGCGTTTGTCCGTAGCTGCCGGAAATCGGAGCCGTCTGGCTGCTGCGTCCGATGACGAAATGCCGGTTGGCCAGGTAAATTACGGCCACCAGGAGAAACCACGCCGTGCGGCTGATGCTTTGCCTCCAGCCGAGATGATGAATTTTGCGAAAGATCACGAGCGCAACGGCCACGAACGGCACGGCGGATTCCTTGGAATAGACTGCCAGCGCAAAGAAAAGCAGGCTGCGCCAGCGTGCCGCCTTGTTTACCGGCGGCAGCAGCAGTTCCCTCAACGCGGCGAGCGTGAAAAACGCGGCGAGAATATCATCGAGCGACTTTGCCCAGCAAACGACCTCCGAGACGACGGGATGCACGGCAAATGCCAGCGCGATAAAAAAAGACCACCATCGCGTATCCGCTTCCGTGAAACCATTGCGCCACCGCGGCAACAGCAGCGTCAAGGCTGCGAACAGCATCATGGCCGTGCCACCATGCCCGAGCACGTTGGCCAGATGGTAAATCCACGGTTGCGGCGTTTCCTTGCCGCCCAGGAAATGCAACAGCGCGTAGAGCGCGGTGCGAATGGGCCGGAAAACCCGGAAATCATTCGGATGTGTCGCCTGGGCATCCGGACGATAGAACATTTCCGGGACATGCTTCAGCGAACGGACGCTGGGCAGATTCCAAATAAAAAATTCGTCGTCCCAGACGAAGTCAAATGTCACCGTGTGTCCCCAGACTAAAATAACGGCAATCCCCAGCAACAAAAAAGGCGGCCATTTTTTTGCAAGGAACAGGTTCATTGCCATGCCCACTTTAAACTTCAATGTCCGGTTTCATTCTGCGGTTTGCTTTGAATTATCTTTGCCTTTTCCAGCTTCTCCAATTTGGGTGCGATGACCACCCGGCAGTAGGGCGCACTGGAATTATTATCGTAATATTCCTGATGATAATTCCCGGCTTTGTAAAATTTCGTAAACGGCACAATTTCGGTGACGATGGGGTGATTGAAATTTTTCTGCGCCGCGGCCTTTGATTTTTCCGCCGCCAGTTCTTGCGCTTCGCTGTGATAAAGGATGAGGGAGCGGTATTGCGTGCCTTCGTCCGCGCCCTGACGATTGAGCGTGGTTGGGTCATGCGCCTGCCAGAAAACGTCGAGCAGCTTCTCGTAGGAGATTTTGGCCGGGTCAAATTCGATCTGGGTCACCTCGGCATGGCCGGTGGTGCCGGTGCATACCTGTTCGTAGGTCGGGTTGGCGGTGTGGCCGCCGGCAAAGCCGCTGGCGACGGATTTGACGCCGGGCAGCCGCTCGAAGACGGCTTCCATGCACCAGAAGCAGCCGCCGCCAAACGTGGCGGATTCAGTTTTGTTTGTGTTCATGGCATTGGTGGGTTGTGCGGGCGCGGATAAATTCAGCGCGGCGAAAATGGCTAAAATGCCAGGCATCGGTTTCATTTTTAAATTGGAAACATCGAACCTCGAACATCCAACGCCCAACATCCAATGAAACCGCGCGCGGCAACCGTTGGACGTTCGATGTTCGATGTTGGTTGTTGGATGTTTTTCAAATTCAAAAATTGCAGCCTGCCTGCTTTTGCAAACCGACATTCGATCCGGTGAATGCGCTCATTTGGTTTCTGATGCAATGGTCTTGATGTCGTTGACGATGTTTGTGGCATTGTCCGGCAACACTCCGCCGTTTTGCAAAAGGGTTTGGACATCGGCGAAAATTTTCTGCTGTTGCACCGGCGAAAGATGCGAATTGTTGCAGATGGCATGGACCTCCTGCGCCAGTTTTTGATGTTGCGGGCGCAGTTTTTCATTTCCAGCCATGGCGGTCATCAGGTCATCCGCCAGTTTGGAAATGGACGCGGGCGACGGTTTCGCGCCCGAGGCCGCCGCCGTGAGATTAGTGATCAACGACGGCTTTTGCGCGGCGGCCGAATTGGTGTCGGCCCGGTCGCCGAAGGCGTCAAAATCAACGCGGAGGCCGGTGATGTTTTGCCGGGTGGCTTCGAGCACCGGGTCCGGTGGCGGATTGTTTTGCGACGGCGCAGCGGGCGGCGGCATGGCCGGCGGCGGTGGATTGTCATTGTCCTGCCGCGTGCTGCTGGCATTGGCGGCGACATTTTTGGCCTGCCGGATCGCCGCCGAATAAGGGTCGGCGAGACCGCCGCTGGTTACAAACAACAAACAAAAAAACGCAGCGAGGGTTTTCATGGATTTTCACTAATTGGCAGTCAAAATCTGTTTCGACGACAAAAGCGAAATGTAATCTTCAAGAATCCGTTCCGTTTCGTCCAGCATGGGGTCAAAGGCGGACGAACTCGGCTCTTCAGGCACGGTCACGGTTGTGGATCCGACTAACGTCCGAAGCGGGCCGGCTGGCAACTTGTTCGCAGTCACGGTGTTGGTTTCCCCGACCGGTGGCGGAAGACCGGGCTCATCGGCTTTTTCGACGGTCAGCTCATAAATTTTTACACCTGACGCCTTGCGCGCGGCCCGTTCCGCATCGCGCGCCTTTTGGCGGGCGTCGGCGTCCTGCCGTTCCTTCAGGCGGTCGTGCTCGTTGAGCGAGGCGGTTTTGTCGGCCTGCAATTTTTGGAACAGGTCAATGGCCTGGCGGGTATAAATGAAATCCTGATTCGTGGCCACGCGCGCAGCCGAGCGCAACCGCAGGTCGCCCAGATACGGTTGCACCAGATGCATATTGGTTAAATTCAGGTTTAATTTGTCATAATCCGCACTGGAAATGGTGTCCCACGGCAGCGGATTTTCGAGCGAGGATTCGCCAAATTCGGTCGAGTAATTCAACACATCCGGCAGAATGAGGTCCGGCATCACACCTTTCAACTGTGTCGAAGCCCCGCTGACGCGATAAAATTTGCGGATGGTGATTTTGACCGTGCCGGGATCATTGGTCGCGGACACGGTGGCCGGCCCGACGAAGAATGGGCGCAGCGGATTCAAATTCTGCACGGTGCCTTTGCCGAAGGTGGAAATGTCGCCGACGATGAGCGCGCGATCGTAATCTTGTAATGCGGCGGCGGCGATTTCCGCCGCGGATGCGCTGAGACGGTTGACGAGCACGACAAGCGGGCCGTCGTAAAGCATGGAAGAATCAGTGTCGCTATCCACATTTACCGGACCGTCGAACGAAGAACGGGCGAGCACCACCGGGCCGTCTTTGATGAAAAGGCCGGTGAATTTGACGGCTTCTTCGAGCGAACCGCCGGGATTACTGCGCAAATCGAGAATGATGCCGGCGGCCTTTTCCGATTTGAGTTTTTTTATCAGGCGCGTGACATCGGCGGTGGTGCTTTTGGCCGTCGAATGTTCGGTGTTGCCGGGCAAATCAACCGTCGCGTAAAACGACGGCAAATCAATGACGCCCAACCGCGTTGTGCCACCGTGGCCGTCCGGCAATTCGATGAGCTGGGCCTTGGCTTCATAGTCTTCGAGTTTGATTTCATCGCGGATCAAAGTCAAAAAGCGGCGGACGGCGCGGTCTTCCATCGGACTGATGGTCAGCCGCACTTCGGTTTCTTTTGGACCGCGAATGAGTTGGACAACTTTGCCGAGTTCCATGTCCACAACATTCACGGGCGGTTGATTGCTTTGCGCAACGGCAAGGATGCGGTCTTTTTCATGCAGTTGCTTGCTTTTCTCCGCCGGGCCGCCGTGGACCAGCGAACTGATGGTGCAATAGCCGTCGTCCTCGATCAGTACGGCGCCGATGCCGAAAAGCGACAGGCTCATGTCGATGGAAAAAGCCTGCGCGTGCTCGGTGTTGAAATAATCCGAATGCGGGTCGTAGGCGTGTGCCAGGGCGTTGAGATACGCCTGCAAAACGTCCGTACTGTCCAAATTGGCCGCCATGTGCAAATTCCAGCGATAATGCCGCGTCAGCGTGCCGGTGATTTCCGCGGTGGCGGATTTGGGCAGGGTCAAAATCACATTGTTGTTGGTTGGCGAAATCTCGCGGCTGATTTTTTCCTGCAGATACTCGTAACGCAATCGCTGCGACCAGAGCTGTTTTGCCTCGGCGAGGTCTTTGGGATGGGGCGCGCGGTGCCGGTCGAGAAGAATGTGTTCGTCGGTGTTAAATTTGAACCGGTCCGCCTGCAACAGTTCGTTCACGCAATCAGCGTGCTGTTGAATGCGTTCAAGGTATCGCCGGTAAATTTCATACGCGGGCGTGAGGTTGGCGGTGCCGTTGGTGCCGATGGTGAATGTGTCAAGATTCGTCCGGTAATGCGCGAATTCGGCAATATCGGATTGCAGAAAATTTTCACGCCGCGGATCGAGGGTTTCCAAATAACCGTCAAAAAACCTCTCTGAAATCTCCGTGTCGAGCAGTTCTTGCGAGTAGTGAAATTCCTCCAGCAACCGCGCCGTGACGTAGGCGATGCGCGCGTCGTTTGGTCCCGGCACCAGGAGAACGTTTGTTGGCGTCATCAGCGCCGGGGAAACGCTGGTTTGGGTTGCCGGCGGCAGGGAGGGTGGAACAGTTTTGGCGATGGTGCAGCCGATGATGACCGACCCGGCCAGCACGACTGACGCGATGGGGGCGAAGATTTTTATTTTTGAGTGACTCATTGCAATTGGCACAGCTTCGACCAAGTCTAGGCAGATTCGTTCAGCAAGGGAATCATTTTGAGCGCGCCGGTGTTTGTGGGGGCGTGCGTGTAAAACGGAATTGCAATTTTAATCAAAATCCCGATAATGGCCGCTCGAAAATCAAAACTATGAAAACCATTGCTTTAGCTGTGACCATTTCGCTGGGCGTCGCCTGTCTTGCCGGCTGCGCCTCCCATTCAAAACCAGGCGCCACCCCGGTCAAACCCGGGGCCACTGCCAGCCAGACTCCTGCGGCCCAGACGCCGGCCGGCACGAATGTGTTAAATGACGAAAAGGCGCGCATCAGTTACGCCATTGGCATGTCAATGGGCCACAACTTGCAGCACCAAGGGGTCGAGGTTGACGCAAACCTGGTCGCGCGCGGCGTCAATGACGTATTGTCCGGCCCCACGCTGCTCACACCGGAACAGGCGCAGGAGGTGCTGACGGCATTTCAAAAAGAGTTTGCCACCAAGCAGCAAAAAATACGGGAAGAGGCGGCTGCAAAAAACAAGGCGGAAGGCGAAGCCTTTCTGGCCACAAACAAAAACAACCCGGGGGTCAACATGTTACCGGACGGCCTGCAATACAAAGTCATCACCAATGGCGACGGGACGATTCCAACGTCCAACGATGTCGTAACCGTGAATTATCGCGGCACGTTGATTGATGGCACGGAATTCGACAGTTCCATCAAACGCGGCAAACCGGCACAGTTTTCCGTTGGCAACGTGATTCACGGCTGGACGGAAGCGCTCATGCAGATGAAGGTCGGTTCCAAGTGGCAGTTGTTTGTGCCGTCGGAACTCGCTTACGGCGCACGGGGACGCCCCGGCATCCCGGCGAACAGCGTTTTGATTTTTGAAGTTGAACTGCTTTCCACCGAACCTCAGCCACCGCCCGCGTCGATGGGTTCAATCAATTCACCGCTCACCAGCGACATCATCAAGGTGCCTTCGCGTGAAGAAATGGATAAAGGCGCGAAGATCGAAGTCATCAAACCCGAAGATGCGGCAAAACTCCAGCAGTCGCAAACCCAGCCACCACCAACCAACCAACCGGCAAAATAGTCGCAGGTGGCTTGAACAATCAGTCAGGGTCGGTGTCAATAGTTTCACCAAACTATGAGACATTATTACAGGCCATGGGTCGGATTTCTTTCAGGCATCGCGGGCGCGCTGGTCGTGGCCGGCCTGTTTTTCCTCACCTCCTCGGCCAGGGAAAGCGAACCGGCAATCAAGGTTGAAACCACGCCGGTCAACCGTGACGCCCGGCTTGGCGCCAGCTTCGCGCCCGTCGTCAAAAGGGCCGCGCCCAGCGTCGTCAACATTTACTCCACGCACATTGTGCATATCCGGCCGATGCGCATTCCGGTCTTTGTTGACCCGGTTTTCCGGCAATTTTTCGGCAACCAGTTCCCGAACGACGGACGTGAACACACGCGCCGGGAGCAAAGCCTCGGCTCCGGCGTCATCATTTCACCGGATGGTTACATTTTAACGGCCAATCACGTGGTGGACGGCGCGGACGAAATCGAAGTTGCCATCGCCGACAACAAAAAGGAGTTCACCGCCCGGGTCGTTGGCACCGACCCGCCGACGGACGTGGCGGTTTTGAAAATTGACGCGAAGGATTTGCCCGCTGTCGCGTTGGGCGACAGCGACCAATTGGAGGTCGGCGACATTGTGCTCGCCATCGGCAATCCCTTTCGCGTCGGCCAGACCGTAACCATGGGCATCGTGAGCGCGCTGGGCCGCAGCGGCCTCACCGGATTCAACCAATACCAAAATTTCATTCAAACGGACGCCGCCATCAATCCCGGCAATTCCGGCGGCGCGCTGGTGGACGCCGAAGGGCGGCTCGTGGGCATCAATACCGCCATCATCAGCAGCACCCGCGGCAGTGAAGGGGTTGGTTTTGCCGTGCCCATCAACATGGCGCGCCACGTCATGGAACGCCTCATCGCCGGCGGCAAAGTGACGCGCGGTGATCTCCCCATCCTGCTTCAGGACATCACGCCGGGGCTGGCCAAGTCATTTGATTTGCCGGATCAAAAAGGCGCGCTCGTCAGCGATGTATTTCCCAACACGCTCGCGGAGAAAGCCGGGATTAAATCGGGCGACGTGATCATCAGTTTCAACGGCAAAGACATCACCGACGTACACAGCTTTCAACTGGCCGTTTCCGAATGCGCGCCGGGAAGTTCGGCGGCGGTGAAATTGCTCCACAATGGACGTCCGGAAACGGTCACGGTTACAATCACCGAATTGCCCGTTGAAACGGCGTCCGGTGGCAATGACCAGAAAAAGACGGCTTTCGCCAAGCCGATGATTGACGCCCTTGCTGGTGTCACCGTGGCGGATCTGGAGCCGGAAGTTCGGCGGCAGTTGAGAATGGCCCCTGGCGCTCAGGGCGCGCTGGTCTCGAATGTTGAACCGGCCTCAAATTCCGCCGAGGCTGGATTGCAGTACGGTGACGTGATTATGGAAATCAACCGTCTGCCGGTCAGAAATGCCGAGGATGCGAAACAACTTGGCCGGCAGGACAAAAGCGATCAAATCCTGCTCAAAATCTGGCGCCGGCAGGACAACCTGGCCGGCACCTGCTACCTCAGCGTGGATAACACGAGAATCGGGAAATAGCGCGCCAGCCGCAAAATTTTGACAAAATCCGCAAACCGGCACATTCTTCCAAAACGTTGCCGTGAAGAAAGGCAGCCCCTATGCCCGTCCAATACAAAGATTACTACGAAACCCTTGGCGTGCCGCGCGCGGCCAGCGCCGAGGAACTGAAAAAATCCTTCCGCAAACTCGCGCGGCAATATCATCCCGACGTCGCCAAGGACAAAAAGAAGGCCGAGGAAAAATTCAAGGAAATCAACGAGGCCTACGAAGTATTGAGCGACCCGGCCAAGCGCAAAAAATACGACGAACTGGGCGCGAATTGGAAATCCGGCGCGGATTTTCGTCCGCCGTCTGGTTGGGAACATTTCAACGGCGGCCAGACTTTTCGCGGGCGTGGTGCCGGGGGTGGAGATTTTGAAACCCATTTCGGCGGTACGGGCTTCAGCGATTTCTTCGAAGAACTGTTCGGCGCGCGGATGCGCGGTGGCGCGGGTGGCTTTGAACGTTCCGCCGGTTTTGAAGACGAGGAGCCGGCCGAACGCGGGCGCGACATCGAAGGCGACATCCTGGTCACGCTCGACGAGGCTCTGCGCGGTTCGGTGCGCACGGTCAACGTGCGCCATCAAGCCGGGCGCTCGGTTAAAACCGAAACGCACCAGGTCAAAATTCCGCCCGGCGTGACCGAAGGACAGAAATTACGGCTCGCCGGGCGCGGTGAAACCGGCGCGGGTGGCGGCGCGGCGGGCGATTTGTATTTGCGCGTGCGGCTGGCCAAGCATCCCGACTTCGAGGTTGAGGATCACAATTTGATTTACGAAGCCGACCTGGCGCCGTGGGAAGCCGTGCTGGGGGCAAACCTTTCCGTGCCAGCGCTGGACGGCCGGGTGAACATCAAAATTCCGCCCGGCACCCAAAACGGCCAGAAGCTTCGGGTGCGCGCCCGCGGCCTGCCGGCGCGCGACGGCGCGCGCGGCGACCTGATGGTCGTCACCCGCATCGCCGTGCCGGCCAAAGTCACGGATGCGGAGAAAATATTATGGGAACAGCTCGCGCGCGAGTCCAAATTCAATCCGCGAATTTAAAGTGTAGCCGCGCTTGTCAAAGCNNGCTTTGACAAGCGCGGCTACACCAAAACAAGCTATGCCAGCAAATCAAAAAACCGTCTTGATCACTGGCGTCTCGCGCGGCCTCGGTCGCGCGTTGGCGGAGGAATTCATCCGGCTTGGCCACACCGTGCTGGGCTGCGGACGTTCACCTGACGAAATCACGCGGTTGCAAAAACAATTTGATTCGCCGCATGATTTTGCGGTTGTGGACGTGGCCGGCGACGGACAGGTCGCCGCGTGGGCCAAACGCATTTTGAAATCCCACGGGACGCCGGATTTGCTGCTGAACAACGCCGGACTCATCAACCGCAACGCGCCGCTCTGGGAAATTGGGGCAGCCGAATTTTCGCAGATCATTGACGTGAATCTCAAGGGCACGGCGAATGTCATCCGCCATTTTGTTCCGGCAATGGTCAAACGCAAAAGCGGCGTCATCGTCAATTTCAGTTCCGGCTGGGGACGCTCGACCGACGCGGAAGTCGCGCCCTATTGCGCCACGAAGTGGGCGATTGAAGGCTTGACGCAGGCGCTGGCGCAGGAATTGCCACCTGGCATGGCCGCCGTGCCGCTCAATCCGGGCATCATCAACACCGACATGTTGCGCAGTTGTTTCGGCGGTTCGGCTTCATCATATCCAACGGCGCAGGAGTGGGCAAAAATCGCCGTGCCGTTTCTCCTGAAACTTGGCCCATCGGACAACGGCAAACCGCTGACCGTTCCGATTCGCGGCGCGAACGATTAACGGCGAAAAACGCAGTAGCCGTCCCGCATGGCGGGATCAGTCGGCGCAAACTTCTCCTGATAAGCGCGGATTTCTGCTAGGGTCCATTCGTCAAGCCAACCGCTTTGCCTGCGGAGTATAGTTTTAACAATTGTTCGTTTATCGCGGCCACTTCCGGCTGGCGCTTCAACAAGGCGATGTCGCGCGCCCTGTTAGCCATTTCGACGGCTTTGGCAAACTGGCCGTCTTCGGCATAGGCGGCAGCGAGGGTTCCTATGAAAACTGGTTGTTGCTGGCCGGTCAACTCGACCGCTTTGCTGGCAAGCTGCACAGCTTCCCTGCCATTACGCAATTCCTGCCTGGAATTTGCCGCAAGGCTCCAGGCCAGATTGTTTAATGCCACAGGGTCATTTGGATGGAGGCGGACGGCTTCGCGATACGCTTGAACAGCCTCGGCAAACTTTCCGGCCTTGTCCAGTTGGATGGCAAGTTCCATTCTCGTTTGCAGTTCGGGATTTTCGGGCGAGTTGATTTCGGAATCGTTCGGGGAATTTGTAGCCGCTGTACTTTGCAACGGATTCTCCGGCAAAGTGGATTCGTTTTCCGGCAGGACAAAAACTCCCAAAGCCACGATCAAAAGCGCGCCAACGGCCAACCAGTAACCGTGTTTCAACGCAGGAAGGCTCCGGTCAGCAGTGCCGGCAGATGTTGGTGTGTCTTTGACGGTAGTGCTCGGTGCAAGAGTTGATGTGGACGATGGCAGATTGGCAAAAAACATGGTCATGATGGTGGCGAACCACGCCAGAAGCACTGGCAGAAGGTATCGTCCTCCGGCCCCCTCATTGGTATAACCAATCACTTCGCTCAGACCTTTGATGCTGACAAAGCTTGCAAATACTCCGCACAACGCGACCGTGGCGCCGACAAACATTGCGAGCATCCAAACGATTTCTTGGCGCCGGGCGGGAACGGCAAACCAGAGTGCCACCGACATAAACAGGCAGAGCCATCCCAAGGCGAATGTCGAAGGATTATACAAAGACGAAATGCCGATCCATTTGCCGATCCAATGAAGCCGTTCGCCTTCACCACTCCAGTTTGCGAATTCGGGGTTCACAAACAATCGGGCAAACTCGATTGTGAAAAGGTGGGCCCAATTTGAGATGGTTGAAAGCAGGATGGTTGGATGGTGCAGGACGTGACCAGCCCAACTCGATTCGTCGTTCAATGTGGGTATTTGAATACGCAGGCAGACAAACGGTAAAGCCGCCAGAAAACAGAACGCCAGCACCGGCCAGAATCGAGGCGACGGTTTCAACGAGGGTCGCGCCGAGGGTACCAGCAACATCCAGCTTCCCACCAGCGCCAGAAAAATGAAACCCTCCTGTTTCGTCATGGCCGCCCCAAACAAAAGTGTCAGCCCAAGACCAAGCCGGGCGCGGTCTCTTCCAGCCAGCCAGATGGCGCATTGCACGAAGCCCAGAACGGTGAAAAAGATCATCGGCAGGGTACCGCCCTCCCACTGGACATATTGCTGCGTGGCCGGCAAGAGCAACAAACCCAGGAGAGCGAATGACGTGACATGTCGCCAATTGTTCCCGGCACGGTTCAATGAGGCCAGGGCAAGCAGAAGGAACAGCAGCATCCAGGTTGGCCAGAACTTGGTGATAAACTCATCCACATGACCGAGCGAGTCATACGTGGCTGCGTGCAGTGAAGGCACGAGCGTGGGATATTCGAGATGCGCAAACACCAGACCCGGATTGGAAAACCATTTTACGATCTCGCCTCCGGTGTACAGGTGTATTATTTTCGCCTTGACCATCCACCTCATCGCGTCACCATCAACAAGCCCCTGTAGCCCGGCGAGACGGAAAAGAATCAGAAATACAAGTAACCCGATTATCACGAAGATTGCCGTAATGGGACTGCGAACCAACTTCGAGTAGCTGTCAGCAATCTTTGCCCAATGAGCTTTGCGGTCGCGCCAAATTTCCGCGATGCTCCCCAATGTGGTTACGGAGAGAATCAAGCCTCGCCCGTGAAAACCGCAGAGTTTGACACCCAGTGTGAGTGCGGCCACAGCCATCATTCCCAAAGCCAAGCCGCATGCCAGTTGTTCCAGCAACGGCATCCGCACGCTCAGGTTGGGGAACAAAAGACGGAACAGCCACATCCCCGCCAACGCCGTCAACAAGGGAAGCAAAAATGCTATAGTTGTGTCGTAGTTGGAGGAGAACCAACCCGGGGTGACCAGTTCTTTGAGGGGAAATTCGCGCAGCGGTCTGAGAAGTTGCAGAGTTAATGTTCCTTCAGGCGGAAAATCTACTATCACGTCGTATCCGTTGGTAAGAATTTCCTGATCGGATTCCGATGTCTTGCCCAGAAAACTATCCTTGGTTATGCGGGTTATATGATCCAGGCTCGTCCCAACCTCACGGGGAAAGAGATAATAGGTCATCCAATAATAATACCCAAGCTTGTTGTAGTTGGTGGGTCCGGTCATGTCCGGCATGAAAACACGCGCATCTTTTGGCAGCACCAAATCAACATACCGACATAATCCCGAGGCCCGCAGGACCATCTGGTCTCTCTTCACGATATCGGAAATCTCCGCCAGTTGTTTCCCTCGGATGTAGGACAGGAATAAGGATGAACAGATTTCGCTTGGCTTTTCACCGCTTTGGCCACGCGCAACCCACTCTCGCAAAGCTGCAACATCATCATAATGCAGAAATTGCCACGTGATTACAAGGCTGGTGAAAACCACCAAGGATAGGCTGACGAGAGTCATCCAACGGCTATTCATAGAATTCAAAGCGCATGCTGATTAAAAGGGTTTTGCGCAGACCGGAGCACTGTAAAGTGTGCTCCCTTTCAGTCAAGCATGGAGCGGCATCCGTTGACTGCGCTGATTTGTAATGCGAACGGCTGAAATTTTGCGAAACTCAACCGCCGCGCGCTTGACCGCGACTGTGGCTGCACTTAGTTTAAATTCATGGCAAACGCGCCCCAAAAGAAAAAACGCAAGGCAGTGATGCTCGGCGTCGGGCTGGACACCGACGGGCACAAACGGCTGACGACCGGGCCGAACTTTGCCTTGGTCGGCGGTACGGAGGAAACGCACGAAGTCATGACCGAAAAGGCCGTCAAGATCAACGAAAAGCTCAAGGCGCGCGGCAAACAACTCGAAGAAGTCAGCCGCGATGAATTCGACGACATCGCCCAGGAAGTCGGCCTCAAACCAGTCAAGGCGGTCAAGCCGCGGTGATGTGACGTAGCGGCGGTCGGCAGACCGCCGCATTTTTCAATCGGAAGTTAATGGCGGCGCTCTGCCGAGCCGCCGCTACGCCGATCTCACAGCGGTTTCGAATCATTGAGCCGACTCACGTCTGCTACAGCAACTTGAAATGCTCCAAAGCCGCGCGCGTTTTTTCCGGTGTTTCATGCAAAATCGTCCGCCAGCCGCGCGCCGCGCCGCCCGCCACGTTTTCCGGCCGGTCGTCCAGATAAACAATGTCCGTGCCGTGCCGTCCGGCCAGTTTTTCCAACACCTCGTAAATCTTCGCCTCGGGCTTCATTGTGCCGACTTCGTAGGAATAAATGTAGCCGTCGAAATCACGGAAGAACGGGAAATTCCGCCGGATGTGCTCAACCGCAAGGTCGTTCGTGTTCGAGAAAATGTAGGTGGGAATACCGCGCCGCCGCAGTCCGGCGTGAATTTCAATCATCGGCGGAATTGGCGTAAAAATGTCCGCAAAAAATTCGCCGAATTCCTCCATCGTGCCGCGAAAGCCGGTGACCTTGCGCGCCTGCTCATAAAATTCCTCCCGTGTCAACCGGCCGCATTCGTAATCAATGATGGCGTGGGATTGTCCCAGGAAGGTTTTGATTCCGTCAGGCGGCAATTTGCTGCGCGCGGCGATTTGGGAAACGGCGATGTGGTAGTCGAAATCCACCAGGACTTTGCCGAGATCGAAGACAACGATTAAAGATTGGCTCATGTTTGTTTACAGCGTATTTCAAAAATTGGATTGGTAGGGACACCGCGCTGCGGCGTCCGGTCGGCGTCGCGCGCCGACCCTGCCTCAATTCATTTCCCTGCGTCCTTCCAGCGCGCGGCTCAAGGTAAGTTCGTCGGCGAACTCCAGCCCGCTCCCGGCGGGCAAACCGTAGGCGATACGGGAGATTTTAAGTCCTTTGCGCGTCAGCCGTTTGGCCAGATAATGGCTCGTCGCGTCACCCTCCACGTCCGTGCCCAGCGCAATGATCAACTCCTTGATGGGTTCCTGCGTCAGGCGTTTTTCCAGCGCGCCGATGCTCAGGTCCTCCGGTTCAACCCCGTCGAGCGGCGAAATTTTCCCGCCGAGCACGTGAAATTTGCCGCGATACGTCCCGGATTTCTCAACGCTCAGAATGTCCACCGCGCGCTCGACCACGCACACCAATGAGGAATCACGGCGGTGATCATCACAAATGGAGCAGGGGGACTTCTCGGTCAACGCGCCGCAGGTCGCGCAAAACCGGATTTTCTCCCGGGCATGGAGCATCATGTCGGCCAGTTGTTTCACCACCGCTGAATCGGCCTGGACAATGTGCAGCGCGATGCGTTCGGCGGAACGCGGCCCGATGCCAGGCAGTTTGTTCAGTGCGGAAATCAGCGCGGTGATGGAATCGGGAAGCATCAATCCTCCTCGTTCTCGTCCTCGTTCTCGTCCTCGGTTTCTCGATTACGAGTACGAGGAGGAGGCGGAGAACGATTCATTTTCACCCAAGCCCCGGCAGGTTCAGCCCCGCCGTGACCTTGCCCATTTCGGCGTTGGAAATCTCCTTGGCCTGGCCGAGCGCCTGGTTCGCGGCGGTCACAATCATGTCTTCGAGCAACTGTGCGTCAGACGGATTGAGCGCCTGCGGATCAATTTTCACCGAGGCAATGGTGCCGTCGCACCTGGCGGTTACCTTGACCGCTCCGCCGCCGCTGGTGGCCTCGACGGTGCGCGCCGCGAGTTGCGCCTGCACCTGTTCCATTTGCTGCTGCATTCGCGCAGCCTGTTTCATGAGTTTGCCAATGCTGGACATTTTAGAAAGTTGTGAGTTGATGGTTGAGAGTTGAGGAAAAATTACGCGCGGACTTCTACAATCTGGCCTTTGAAAATTTCCAGGGCTTTTTGAATCAGCGGATCGTTTTTGAAATCATTTTTGTTGAAGGGGACTGACGCCGGCTTTTCTTTTGCAACGGGCGTTGCGGACACAGGCGCCCCGCCTTCGCTTTGCTTCGGCGCGGCAAGGGCAGGGGACGCGACCTTGGCCGGTTGCGGCGCACGGGCGGCGGACGCTTCGATTTTGACGAATTTAATTTGCACGTTGGCATGGCCAAGCTCCGCGAGTTTGGTTTGGAGCAGCGTGTGGTTGCGCGCGTTATCCACAAGGCCAAGGTGATCTTCAAATTCGGGATCGAAACCAATCGCAAGAATGTTTTTCTCAAACGAAACCGGCTGTGCATCCACGAGATAGCTGCGGGTGAACGGACTGACGCGGCCAACGGCTTCAACCAGCTTTGTCCACAACCCGGCCAGGTCGCTGTAGCCGCCGACGTCAGTCGGCGCATTTGTCACGAATGCCTGGGAACTTGTCGGAGTGGGAGCCGTGGATGGATTATTGCGCGAACTCATCCCGCTTTGCGGGACGGCTACGGAAGTTGGAGCGGGCGTCCCGCCTTCGCTGGGCTTCGGCGCGGTGGTGACGCCTGCGCCACCCTGGCCGCGCAATTGGTTGAGCTGCTTCAAAACCGAATCGAGGCTGATGGCGCTGCGGGCTTCGATGGCTTTAAGCATGGCGACTTCGAGCAGAATTTTCCTGGACGCGGTGTCGCGCAGCCGAAATTCGGAATCGGTCAGGACTTCGAGAATTCGGGTGAGCGATTCGGTATTGGCCAGCCCGGACTGTTCCTTCAGTGCCGCGAATTCGGCTTCGGAGACTTCCAGCAAATTCAAGTCGCCGCGCGAAACCTGGAAAATGAGCAGGTTGCGGAAATGATTCAGCAAATCGGTGAGCAATCGTCCGAGGTCCTTGCCGTTTTGCGCCAGTTCGTTCAACCGGGTCAACGCGGTTTGAACTTCACCGGCGAGAATGGCCTGGCTCAAACCGAGAATCTGGCTTTGGGCGGCGAGGCCGAACATGGAGAGCACGTCGGCTTCCTCGATTTTGTCGCCGCAAAAGCTGATGAGCTGGTCGAGGGTGGATTCGGCGTCGCGCATGGCGCCGTCTGCGCCGCGCGCGATGGCGTGGAGCGCCGCTTCGTCAATCTTCACCTTTTCCAGTTTCGCGATGTGCGCGAGGTGTTTGGTGATGAGCGCGGCCGGGATCCGGCGCAAATCGAAACGCTGGCAACGCGAAAGAATCGTCGGCAGAACCTTCTCCGGGTCGGTCGTGGCGAACATGAATTTCACATGCGCCGGCGGCTCTTCGAGCGTCTTGAGCAGCGCGTTGAACGCCGCCGTCGAAAGCATGTGGACTTCGTCAATGATGTAGATTTTGAACGGCGAATTGGCGGGCGCGTATTTGCAGGTCTCGCGCAGTTCACGGACCTGTTCGACGCCGTTGTTGCTCGCGCCGTCAATCTCCAGAACGTCGAGCGAGCGGCCTTCGGTTATTTCGATACAGCGGGGATCTTTTTCATCGAAATCGACTTTCGGGCCGCCGGCGCCATTCAGGCATTTGGCGAAAATGCGGGCGATGGTGGTCTTGCCCGTGCCGCGCGGGCCGCAGAACAGGTAGGCGTGCGCAATGCGTTTCTGCCCGATGGCGTTGGCGAGCGTCTGCGTGACATGTTCCTGGCCGATGACATCGGCAAACCGCTGCGGGCGGTATTTTCTGGCGATTACTTGATAGGCCATGTTCGATTTTCGTTTTACGATTTACGCGTCGTTTTGCAATTGCGCTGGCAATCGTAAATCAAAAATCGCAAATCGTAAATTCAGAATGCCAGGGTGACCACGGCAGATACGGAGCAAACTACCGTTGCTGCCTTCCGGCCCTGGCGGGGTTCGTAAGTCCACATTCCATGGGCCCTGGCCGGGAAAATCTGCCGCAATGTTCATTGGTTGTCGAGACAAAGCAAACGGAACGCCGGATTTATCCGGCAGTCTCATACACGGTTCGCACCGCTGCCGGATAAATCCGGCGTTCCGGTGGCAGTGTCCGGTTGCACCTGCGCATAATACCGGTCTTGGGGCGGTTTCCCCAAGTGTCAATAAATCGCCGATTGGGTGAAGATTTTGTTTCGCACTGCCAACCGGTTCGGGTTAAACTGCGGGCGGATCACCAGAAAGCGGCTGCCAGCATGGCGTTAATCGAACATATGCAGTCTGCAAACGGGCTTCAAGCGACCGGCTCCGTGCTGATTGCCTATCTCCTCGGTTGTTTCGCCACCGGCTATTACCTCGTCCGCGCGCGCACGGGCAGGGACATTCGTGAAATCGAAAGCGGCAGCACCGGCGCTCGCAACGTCGGCCGCGTGTTGGGAAAATCCGGCTACCTGTTCACGGTGTTGGGCGATATGGCCAAGGGCGCGCTGGCGGTCTGGATCGCGAGCGAGTGGACGAACAACCATCATCTGGCTGTGCTGGCCATGCTGGCTGTTGTCGTCGGACAAATCTGGCCGGCGCAATTGTATTTTCGCGGCGGCAAGGGCGTGGCCACCTCGTTCGCGGCGTTGCTCATGTTTGACTATCGAGTCGCTTTGACGATTCTCGTTGTGTTCCTGTGCGGATTTGCCGTCACGCGGAAAAGCCTGTTCCCCGCCATGTTCGCCTACGTCTGTCTGCCATTGGCTGACGGGTGGTTCGATCGGGATGGTTTGACGGCAACGCTGATGGCCATTTTGTCGGCGATGATTTTGTTTGCGCATCGGAGAAATATCGGCGAAGAAATTGCCGGGCTGTTGGCGCGACGCGGTGTTGTGCCGAAACCGGAGTCACCAAAATTATGAATCCACAGGAACCGCTGGTATTCAAGGTTGCGACGGAAGACTGGGAATTCGAGCAGATTCACCGGCTCAATTACAAGACCTTCGTCGAGGAAATCCCGCAACATCAGGCGTCACCCACCCAGCGGCTCGTGGACAAATTCCACGCCGAGAACACCTATTTGATTTGTCTCAGCAACCAGAAACTCGCCGGGATGCTCGCCGTGCGCGGCAGCCGGCCGTTCTCGCTCGATCAAAAACTGCCGGACCTCGATTCGCATTTGCCGCGGGGGCGGACCATCTGTGAAATCCGGCTGCTCGCCATCGAAAGGAAATTCCGCGGTGCGCGCGGCGGGCAGGTGTTGCAAGGCATTCTCGCGTTGCTCTGGCAGCACGGCGTTGAAAAGGGCTACGACCTCGCCATCATTTCCGGCACCACCCGGCAGCAAAGATTGTATCAGCATCTCGGCTTCGTGCCCTTCGGCCCGCTCGTCGGCAGCGGCGACGCGCAGTTTCAGCCGATGTATGTGACGCTGGAAACGTTTGAGGTCACGGCGCGCGAATTTCTGCGCTCGTCGCCCGCGCGTTCGTTTCATCCCAGCGCGGTGAATTTTCTGCCCGGCCCGGTGACGGTGCGGCGCGAAGTGCGGCGCGCGTTCGAGCAGGCGCCGGAATCACACCGCGGCGAGGATTTCAAAAAGGATTTTCAAGCCACGAAACAAATTCTCGGCGAACTCGTCCGCGCCGGGAAGGTGGAACTGTTCATGGGTTCGGGCACTTTGGCCAACGACGTGGTCGCCGGACAACTATCGCTGCTCGGCCGGCCCGGTCTGATTTTAAACAACGGCGAATTTGGCAGCCGGCTGGTGGATCAGGCCCGGCGGTTCAATTTGAAATTTGAAACGCTGGAATTTCCGTGGGGTAAACCATTGGATTTGGACGCGGTCAGGAAAAAGTTGGAGCGCCGGCCTCCGGCACGGCGTGTTTCTGCTTCCAAAAAACTTCCTGCCGGGCCGGAGACCGGCGTTCCGAGTGAACCGCCCGCCTGGCTCTGGTGCGTGCACTGCGAAACCTCCACGGGCATTTTGGCCGACCTCGACGCGCTCAAAACGATGTGCGCCGGGCGCGGCGTGAAACTGTGTCTTGATTGCATCAGCACCATCGGCACGTTGCCGGTGGATTTGACCGGCGTTTATCTGGCGTCGTGTTCCAGTGGCAAGGGGTTGCGCGCGTACCCGGGACTGGCGATGGTTTTTTACCATCACGAAGTCACGCCCGCGCCGGACAAATTGCCGCGTTATCTCGACCTCGGTTTTTGCGCGCAGCAACAGGGAATCCCGTTCACCTTCTCGTCCAATTTGCTGCATGCGCTGCACGCCGCGGTGAAACGCGTGGATTGGGAAAGACGATTTGCCCAGACGGCGGAACTGTCTGCCGGGCTGCGCCTGCGCCTGGCGGAGACGGGTCTGGATTTGATTGGCAACGGCGCCCAAACCTCGCCGGCCGTCATTACCATCCCCTTGCCGCCGGAAATGAATTCGCTGAAAATCGGCGAAGCGATGCAGGAAGCCGGTTATCTCCTGAGTTACAATAGCGAATATCTGCGCCGGAAAAACTGGATTCAAATCTGCCTGATGGGTGAGTGCCTGCACGAGAAGGTGGTCCCGGTCGCCAACGCGCTCAACCGCGTTTGTTCCCACCGCGCAGCTTCACCCGCCGCGCAGCCCGTTGCGGGTTAATCGCCGCACTTCCTGGGAGCGCTGGCGTCCCGCCGGCGAGTNNACGCCAGCGCTCCCAGGAATTGCCAGACCTTCTCTTCGTTAGCTTCTGTTCAAGATCGTGGTTATTCCCCGCGTTTCATCGTCCAGCCGGCGGTCACCAGCCCTTTGTAACCGCCAATGAGCGAGTGGACGTTGCGATAGCCCATTTTTTGCGCCGCATCGCACGTGAGCGCCGACCGGAAGCCGCCGCCGCAATACATGATGA
>PLAY01000027.1 GCA_003134375.1 Limisphaerales bacterium
TGCAGGTCAAACACTTTTCGGAATCGCAGCACGAGGACGCGCTGCGCTGGCTCAAGGAGGGAACTCCGGTCAGTCCCTAATCCGCAATGGAAATATGAATGAATTAAAGCACGATCACAAGTCGCACGGAGATCCGAATGGCGGCCCGGTTAACCAAGGTCATCCGCCTTATTGGCGACGTGCGCATCGGGATTGGCGCATCTGGTTCTGCGTGATTTTGATGCTGGCGGCCATGGTGGTTTATTTGATGACCGGTGACTTGCGCTGGCCGTTTCATGACCATCCGCAGCCGATGGTGCCAATGGCCGGCTGAAAATATTTGGCGAGCCGTCAATTACCTACATGAACACGCAACTGTTAATAGATACTGCCAACAAATTGGTTGCCGACGACAAAGGTTTGCTGGCGATGGATGAAAGCAATCCCACTTGCAACAAACGATTCGCAAAGCTCAACATCCCGCAAACGGTGGAGGCCCGGCGCGCGTATCGGGAATTGATTGTGACCACGCCCGGTCTCGGCGAGTGCATCAGTGGTGTGATTCTCTATGACGAAACCATTCGCCAGCAGAAGAAAGACGGCACTCCGTTTCTCAAAGTCCTAACCGATGCGGGAATTATTCCCGGCATCAAAGTGGATGCCGGAGCCAAGGACCTGGCCGCTCATCCCGGCGAAAAAATCACTGAAGGTCTGGACGGATTGCGCGACCGCCTGGCGGAATACTTTCAAATGGGCGCGCTTTTTGCCAAGTGGCGCGCGGTGATTGCCATCGGTGTTGGCATTCCCAGTCGGAGTTGCATCGAGGCCAATGCACATGCACTGGCGCGCTATGCCGCATTATGCCAGGAAGCCGGCTTGGTTCCCGTCGTCGAACCGGAAGTGCTCATGGACGGCGATCATACTCTGGAGCAGTGCCGCGCGGCGACGGAGGAAGTCCTGCGAACCGTTTTCAACCAACTCAATTCACAGCGCGTGATGCTGGAAGGCATGATTCTCAAACCCAACATGGTGCTTCCGGGATTAACTTGTTCCACGCAAGAGTCCGTGGACGAAGTGGCCGACACTACCATGAAGAGTTTATGGCGCACCGTTCCGGCAGCGGTCCCTGCAATTGCATTTTTATCCGGCGGCCAGTCCGCCGAACTGGCTTCGGCACGTTTGAATACCATGAACCATCGCTTCAAAACGCAACTGCCATGGGCATTGGCTTTTTCGTTTGCCCGTGCCATCCAGCAACCGGCTTTGGAGATTTGGCGGGGCGAAGAGGCCAATGTTACACCTGCACAGCAAGCCCTGCTGCATCGCGCTCGATGTAACCGTGCCGCACGCCGGGGCGAATACACGGTCGCGATGGAAAAGACGTGAACTGCACAATAACCAATATGGAACCAACAAACATGCGCAAGAAATTCATCATCGGCAACTGGAAGATGCATACCACCACCGCTGAAGCCGGGCGCTTGGCCAAAGCGGTCGTGGATGGCGTCGGAATGGAGAAACACGTCGTCATTGCAATTTGTCCTCCTTTCACCTGTTTGGCTCTGGTCGGCGAAATTCTCAAAGGCAGTCACGTCTCGCTCGGTGCGCAAAACCTCTATCCCGAGAAGGAAGGTGCATTCACCGGCGAGATCAGCCCGACGATGCTCCTCGATGTCGGTTGCAAGTATGTAATCCTTGGTCACAGCGAGCGTCGGCACAAGCTGGGCGAAACCGATGGCTTCATCAACCAGAAGGTGCTGGTTGCCTTGGCCGCCAGCCTCAATGTGATCCTCTGTGTCGGCGAGACTCTGGACCAGCGCAAGGCCGGGCAGACCGAAACTGTGCTCGACCGGCAACTCGTTCACGGGTTGGCCGGCCTGTCGGCGGATACGTTGCCCCGCCTGATCGTCGCATACGAACCGGTCTGGGCAATCGGCAGCACCGGACACCACGCCGCCCCCCCGCAGGTTCAGGAGGCGCACGCCGTCATTCGTCGCCGCTTCGGCCAGATGTTCGGGGAGAAAGCGGCTCAGTCACTTCCCATCCAATATGGCGGCAGCGTCAAACCAGACAACGCCGCCGCATTGCTCAGTCGGCAAGGTGTGGATGGAACTCTCCTCGGGGGTGCGAGCCTGATTGCCGACCAGTTCATGGCTATCGTCCGTGCTGGGATCAGCGAGTCGCGAACCGAAGAACAATCAACATGATCCCAATCACACCATCTGGATCGGGAGCAAGCCCAATTAAAGGCGCGAGAAACGGTGTCCCGCAACCAGCGTAATCCACTTCATAGCGAAAAATTAAAATCTCCAATTATGAATCCTAGTTCCGACCCGCCCAAGACGCCTGATCCCAAGCCGGGCAAATCCGCAGAATCGAAGCCCGACGCCTCCGTTGCCAAGCCCGAGGTGAAGGATGATACCAAGGCCGACACAAAGCCCACAGCTACCGCATCCAAACCAGATGTAAAAGCTGACGCCAAGCCTGATGCCAAAGCTGATCCAAAAACTGGTGCGAAGCCCGATGCCAAACCGGCTTCGCAGGACGATTTGAAAACCCTGCCCATGGCGGAGGTGGAGAAAAAACTGGGGTCGTCGCCGGACGGCCTCACCCAGGCTGAGGCGCAGAAACGGCTCACACAATACGGGCCGAATGAACTTACCGAAAAGAAGACGAATCTCTTCCTGAAATTCCTCAGCTATTTTTGGGGGCCAATTCCGTGGATGATTGAAGTGGCGGTGATTCTGTCGGGCGTGGTCCGGCACTGGCCGGATTTTTTCATCATCCTCCTTTTGCTTGTCTCCAACGCCGTGGTCGGATTCTGGGAAGAACGCCAGGCGGGCAACGAAATCGCCGCCTTGAAAGCCAAGCTGGCGATCAAGGCCCGCGTGATTCGCGACGGCAAATGGATCAACCCGCCCGCGCGCGAGCTGGTGCCGGGCGATGTCGTCCGCCTGCGGCTGGGCGAC
>PLAY01000062.1 GCA_003134375.1 Limisphaerales bacterium
TGAACCCGCCGGAGGCGGGTGCCACCGTTAACCGCTAATCAATTCGTGGATTTTTGATTGAATGTCACCGCCGCGCATCAACGATTCGCCGACCAAAATCGCCTTCGCGCCGCATTTCACTAATCGCTCCACGTCGGCGCGCGTGTNNGGCGTCGCGCCTGTCTCCATTTTCATTGTTTAAGTTGGAGACAGGCGCGACGCCTGTCCTACGGATTAATTTCGCCGCCAAACGCTCCGTTGTCGCCAGGTCCACGTTGAAATTTTTCAAGTTGCGGTTGTTGACGCCGATGAGCTTCGCGCCGATTTTCAGAGCGCGCTCCAATTCCGGCTCATCATGCACTTCAACCAGCGCGGCCAGGCCTGCTTCCATCGCGAGGGAATGGAATTTTTTCAATTGTTCGTCGCTCAAGATGGCCACGATGAGCAGGATGGCGTCCGCACCCCACTCGATGGCTTCGAGGATTTGCCGTTCATCAATGATGAAGTCCTTGCGCAGCAGCGGCAGCTTGACCGCCGCGCGGATTTGCCGGAGATAATCCAGCGAACCCTGAAAAAACTTCTCGTCGGTCAGGACCGACAAACAACTTGCGCCCGCCGCCTCGTATTCTTTCGCGATGCGAACCGGATCGAAGTCCTGGCAAATGACGCCCGCGGACGGCGAAGCCTTTTTGACCTCGGCAATCAACGCGATGTCGCCGTGTCGCGGGTGCTGCAACGCCGCGAGAAAGTCGCGCCGTTCGCCGTGTTCGAGCAACGCATCGCGCAAATCGCCGGCGGCGATGAATCGCGCGGGCAACTTCGCGACTTCGCGTTTCTTCTGCTCAACGATGGTGTCGAGGATGGACATGCTTTTAACGGGGAACATCCAACAACCAACATCGAACTTCCAACATCCAATTGGCCGCCCAAATCCGGCATTGGATGTTGGATGTTGAATGTTCGATGTTCGATGTTTTCTTCAATTTATTCTTCCTCATCCTTCACTCCCTGCATCCGCTTGAGTGGGCAGTCGGCGCGGAGCCAGCCGTTCACGAACGCATCCAAATCGCCGTCCATCACCGCCTGGACATTGCTGGTTTCCACGCCGGTGCGCAAATCCTTCACCATGCGGTAGGGCTGAAAGACGTAGCTGCGGATCTGATTGCCCCATGAGATGCTGCCCTTCTCACCGTAAAACCGTTCCATGTCGGCCTTCTGCGCGTCCACCCGCTGCGCATAAATCCGCGACAGCAACAGCCGCATGGCCGTGGCGCGGTTTTGATGCTGCGAACGCTGGGTCTGCGATGCGACGACGAGACCGGTTGGGATGTGTGTAATGCGCACGGCGGTTTCGACCTTGTTCACGTTCTGGCCGCCCTTGCCGCCGGAACGGAACGTGTCCACTTGGAATTCATTCGGCGGGATGACGATTTCCTCGTCGTTCTCTTCGATTTCCGCGATCACGTCCACGCTGGCGAAACTCGTGTGACGGCGTTTATTGGAATCGAACGGCGAGATGCGCACGAGCCGGTGTACGCCGCGTTCGGCTTTGGCAAAGCCGTAGGCGTTTTCGCCCTGGAGCAGCATCGTGACACTTTTAAGCCCCGCGCCTTCGCCGACCAGCGCGTCGGTGACTTCAATCTCCCAGCCGCGTGATTCGGCCCAGCGTTGATACATGCGCGACAGCATTTCCGCCCAATCCTGCGCCTCGGTGCCGCCGGCGCCGGCGTTGATGCTGAGGATGCAATTCTTCCGGTCGTGCGGGCCGCTGAGAAAAACCTTCAGTTCCAGCGCGTCGAGTTCCTTGAGAAATTTCGCCAGGTCGCGCGTTAGTTCCAGTTCCACCTGCGCCTGGGCTTCGGGCGGTTCGGCCTCGCCGAGTTCGAGCATTACGCGGAGGTCGTCGAGCCGCTTTTCGGCCTGGAACAGAGGCTCGATTTTATTGCGGAGGGAATTGGTCTCGTTAATCAGCCCCTGCGCCTTTTCGCGGTTGTTCCAGAAATTGTCGGCGGCCATCAGTGCGTTGATTTCGCCGATGCGTTTTTGTGCGGTGGGCACGTCAAAGAAACCTCCGCAGATGCGTGAGTTTCCCGGCGGCGGTGGCAATTTCTGTTTTAACCGTTTCAAACATGGCGGCGGAGAATACCGGATGTAGAATCGAGAATCCAGAAGGGAAAAGGGCTTTTGACACGAATTACGCGAACTGCCGCGAATTGGTAGGGACGGCTCGCCGAGCCGTCCGTTTTAGGGGCGGAACCTCCGCTGGTCGCCTCGGCGAGGCGACCCTACCTGGAATCACGGAATCAACCACCGGCTCGTGGCGTTGTTCGTGGGGGTGCCGGAAGTGCTTGAAACAACCGCGGAATTCAGACCATCGCCGGTGACCTGCTGTGCCGAGCCGTCAGCCATACCGATGTTACCATTGCCATGATGCCGGTCTTTGGTCCAAGCAATGGTGGTGCCGGTTCTAAGATTCAGGATTCCCGGCTGAACGGGCTTGCCATCAACCAGCAGATTGTCATCACCGTCGAGAATCATTTGCGGATAAATCTCGACCGCGTCTGCACTAATGAAATAGCTGATGTGGGCGCCGCTGAAGCCGGTTGAGAAATTGGTTGCGTAAGTCCGGTGGGTATCTTCCGGGCAAAGCAAGATTTTGGGCGTGCTCAATTCATTGGACATCACCTGGAAACAAGCGGCGACATTTCCTGTGGCAACCAATTCCATCGCGCCACCATTCGTCACCGAAACCGCCATCGGGTATTTGCCGTTGTTGTCTCCTTCCCAAAGCCGGTAGGCAATGCCGATTTGCTTTAAATTGCTCACACAACCGATACGCGCATGTTTTCTTTTTGCCGCGGCTAATGCTGGCAAAAGCAAGGCAACAGCAAAGGCAATAACGAAAATGACCACCAAAACCTCCGTCAGCGTCAGCGCACGGTTTCGTTGATGGGAGAAGCGCGGGTTCATTACCGCGACGGGTTTTATTTGCCGGTCTTGACCAGCGACAGCGCCGTGAGCAGCAGAACCACAATTATAATCCCCACAATGCCGACACCAATCCAGAAATAGATGCCACTCCGGTTGCGCTTTTTGGAAAATTCCTTGCTGGTGTCAAAACCCGGCGGGCGTCCGACGCCTTCCAGTTCACTCAAGCTGACGCCGCGCGGGATGACCATGGTGGATTCCCCCTGCTTTTTGGCCGGGCCGGGAGCGGAGGCCGTGGCTGGCGCGGCGTCCGGTGCGGAAGTAGGCTTTCCGTTTTCCAGTTTCAATTCAATCTGGCCGAGCCGCAGCGTCTGGCCGGGCTTCAAAACGCTTTCGGTGATTTGTTCGCCGTTGATGAACGTGCCGTTCGTCGAATTGAGGTCTTTGATGACGACATCACTGCCGCGCAACAACACTTCGCAATGATGGCTGGAGACGGACGACTCGGCGATTTGAAACAGATTGTCCTCGACGCGGCCAATCGTGGTACGATCCACGTTCAGCTCGTGTGCGCGGCCGTTCAGGCCTTGAGTCAGAATAACAAGTTTGGCCATGGACTTACAATAAGCCGATTATGGTCACGGCGCGTTTCAAGTCAAACCGAAATCTGGGAAAATGATTTTTTAACCCCGCCGCTCAATCAGCGCGCGGAATTCAGCGAACAACGGCGTCGAATCATGCGGCCCGGGCGATGCTTCGGGATGATATTGCACGCAAAAAACCGGCCGGGTCTTGTGGCGCAGGCCCTCGACGGTTTGATCGTTCAAATTGATGCGGTTCACCGCGATGCCGGACGGCAACGATTTCGCGTCCACGGCAAAACCATGATTCTGCGCTGTGATTTCGACTTTGCCGGATTCCAAATCCTTCACCGGCTGATTTGCGCCGCGATGGCCAAATTTCAATTTGAAGGTTTTGCCACCGAACACCTGTCCGAGAATTTGATGGCCGAGACAAATCCCGAAAACCGGCACCCCGCTGTCCACCAGGGTCTTTACTTCGCGCACAAGGTAGTTGAGCGCCGCCGGGTCGCCGGGGCCATTGGACAGAAAAATGCCCGCCGGCTTGTGTTTAAGCGCATCGGCGGCGGTTACCGCGGCCGGCAAAACTTGTACGGCAAAGCCATGCTGCCGCAACCGCCGTAAAATATTGTATTTCATGCCATAGTCGAAGGCGACGATGGGAATGTCCGCCGGGGGCAGCGGCTGGCGCAATTGGCGCGCGTTGGCCGGTTCGTTGCCGATGGCCAGCTTGAAGCTCGCGCTTTGCTCGTCCTTTTCGTCCCAGCGGAACGCGGCCTTGTGCGTGACTTCCTTGACATAATCCACGCCGACAAAAACGAATTCCTTCGCGCGCCTGACGGCTTCCGGCTCCGAAACTTCCTCCGTGGAAATAAAACCGTTCATCGCGCCGCGCACGCGAAGTTTTTTGGTCAGGGCGCGGGTGTCAATTCCCTGAATTCCCGGAACCCCGTTTTTTTTGAGATATTCCGCGAGCGGCAAATCCGCGCGCCAGTTGCTGACGACCGGCGAAAGTTCGCGGATGACGAATCCGGCGACGTGCGGCCGCCACGATTCCACGTCCACCTCGTTGACGCCGTAATTGCCGATGAGCGGATAGGTCATCGTGACGATCTGGGCTTTGTAGGACGGGTCGGTGAGGATTTCCTGATAACCGGTCATGGACGTGTTGAAGCAGACCTCGCCGCACGCGGACGCGCGCGCGCCAAAACCTTGTCCGTGAAACACGGAACCGTCTTCAAGGGCCAGAATCGCTTTCATCAAAATCAACGGATGCTAGGTGAGCCGCGCAAAAACGGAAAGAAATTTCAACCACGGACCTGTCCTCCGTAGCTTCCGAGTGAAGGATGGATGGACACCGATGAACACGGATTGTTGTCCCTTCGTAGCAGCCGACGTGAGGAAGCTCAAACTCAAAGGGCTGAAAGCCCTAATTCGTGGTTCAAGCCGCCACCGCTTCGGACTGTTCCGTCCAGACCTTTTTCCCGCCGACGATGGTGGCCACCGCCCGGCCCTTGAGTTTCCAGCCGAAAAACGGGCTGTTCGACGATTTGCTCGCGGTTTCGGCACGCTCAAAAACCCATTCGCGGTCGGGATCAAAGACCGTCACGTCCGCATCCGCGCCGACACCGAGCGTGCCTTTTTTCAAATTCAGCAGTCGCGCCGGATTTACCGTGTATTTCACAATCAAATCGGGGAGCGAAATGCGTTTGGCGTGAACCAGTTGCATGAGCGCCAGCGCCAGCTCGGTTTCCAAACCGACAATGCCGAATGGCGCGTAGTCGAATTCCACTTCCTTCTCGTAATCACAGTGCGGCGCGTGGTCGCTGCACAAAATTTCAATTGTGCCGTCGGCCAGTCCGTCCAAAATCGCCTCGCGGTCGCGCGCGGAGCGCAACGGCGGATTCATTTTGAAATTCGTGTCGTAAGCCGGCCATTCAGGCAGGTTGAGGGTTGATCCGTCTTCGCTTTGCTTCGACGCGACGTGGGGTTGAGGGTTGAGGGTTCGGAAAATGTGTTTTCCATCTTCAGCCCAGAATTTTTCACTTCCGGACACGGCGGCGTCCGTCAGCGTAAAATGGTGTGGACAGGCCTCGCCGGAAATCGGCACGCTGCGTTTCTTTGCCTCACGCAGCAAGGCGACGCTGCCCGCGGCGCTGAGGTGCTGGCAATGGACGCGCGCACCGGTAAGTTCGGCGAGCAGGATGTTGCGCGCCACGATCATTTCCTCGCCCGCCGACGGCCAGCCGCGCAAACCGAGCGCGATGCTCCAGTAACCTTCGTGCATCACACCGTCGGTCACGAGCGAATAATCCTGGCAATGATCCATCACCGGCAGATCAAACATTTTGGCGTATTCCAGCGCGCGGCGCATGAGTTCGTTGTTCTGCACGCAATGGCCGTCGTCGGTGATGGCCACGACGCCGGCGCGTTTGAGCGAGCCGATGGGTGCGAGTTCCTCGCCCGCGATGTTTTTGGTAATGGCGCCGGCGACAAAGACATTTACGACGCCGTGTTGGGCGGCGCGTTCATTGATGAGGGCGACGGTCCCGGCGTTGTCAATGGCCGGGGACGTGTTGGGCATGCAGACGACCGAGGTGAAGCCGCCCCGCGCGGCGGCGGCGGTGCCGGTGGCGATGTTTTCCTTTGCCGTCTGACCGGGCTCGCGCAAGTGGACGTGCAAATCAATCAAGCCGGGACAAACAATGAGTCCGCTCACGTCCATCCGCTCGACTTCGCGCGGCGCTTTCTTCGCCGCGTCCGCTCCGACCGCCGCGATTTTGCCTGCCGAAATCAAAACATCCGCTTTGGCGTCGAGTCGGTTGGCCGGATCCACGACGCGCCCGCCAGTGAGAAGCAACGCTGCCATGCGCGCGAGGCTACACGAGCGGAATTGACAACGCAAGCACGGGCGATATGCTGCTTCCGCGGCAAGTCTCGCGGGCTTGCCGCGTCAGCCTTCGCTCTTTGAGCTTCGGCTCGACAGGCCGTAAAATTCGCTGAACTGGCTTCGGGCTTGCCGCGCCGAAGCGCAGCGCAGGCGGGCGTAGTTCAATGGTAGAACGGAAGCCTTCCAAGCTTCACACGTGGGTTCGATTCCCATCGCCCGCTCCAACATTGATTTCACTCAATGAAATAAATGATTTTGTGAGTTTTTAGTTTTTCAAAAACAGGCTACTGCTAACACTAACTGCTAACAAGTCCAGCTATGTTTGCCGATGTCAGGACTTGATTTTAGGGCTTTTCGGCGCGGGTGCGCGGTGAAGTTGTCATTCCCCTGTTTCCAGCGCGGCAGGCAGGCGCGTAGGCACGCTGGCGAAGCGTTTCAACTTGTTTGCTGATTTGTTTCTCCCGTAAAAGCGCCGGCCTCGCATCGTTCAATAAACGCAAAAATGCTTGCCAGGTGAAAAAGTCGGACGCCTTTGATGCGGCCCGGTTCACGGATGGACACGGAACGGATGAAGCCTTTTGCCGCCCATTCGTAGAGCTTCGGGCGTGAACAGCCGGAATAAAACTCATGCCCGCGCTTTGGCGCCCTCACCCATACCGGCAAATTGCCGTCCCGGTCGCTGGCAAGTTCTGCGGCGCGGGACGGTGCGTTCTTCAGGTTGTATGGCGTTTTGGCCGTGACCATGACGCGACACTAGCAGAACCGATCACGCATTTTTTGCAGTTGCTGCAAATTCGCACGCCCGGAATGTGCTGAACAAGCTTGCCGAACGCCTCAACGAACAAGCCGCACACTCTGTTACACAGATGCCGGAATCGCGTCTGGGTGACAATTTCGCCGCACGGATTGAATCACAAACCGTTGAGCAAACCACCCGGATTGAGACCGTCGCCGCGCAACTGAAAAGCTGGCGGGAGGAATTACTGCAATCGAGAAGCCGTCCATTTCTCATCATGTTTAACCCCATTATTTCGCACGCAAGCCCTACCCCTTCGCCAGTGAAGGATTTTTTGTCCGCGAAATGGTCGCGGAAAGGACGCGGAATGTCCGCGCCATGTCCGACTGGATGTCCGCGCCCATGTCCAGTCCGTGTCCCCGCGAGTGTCCGCGCCGTGTCCGCGTTGATGGCCGCAAAAGTCCCCGGACAGTCCACAGGCTGGCCATCACAAGTCCGCAAAATGTCCGCAAACAGTCCGCAGTCGCGTTGGCGCCGCGCGTGAATCAGAGGCGTGATTATGTGTCGCCGGTCGTCGCGTCAATGTATTGCTCGCCTCATCCGGCTGCGCTCCACATTGCACCCGCCGCCCGGCTCCGGGAGTTTTGCCTCTATGATTCCGCGCCGCAGATGATGGCGCTGACTTTCAAAACGGATTGATCGAAACTTAATTCATTCCTTTTGACAAAATATCCCACTTCACCATGTTGAATTCAGATTCACTTAATGCGCCTGACTGACATAAGCCATGTAATTGTTGAATACGCGCTAATGAATTATCCTGTTTTGCTTTGGGTTGCCCCAAATAGAAAGCTTTTGCACGTTGCCATTCATCAGTAGTAATAGCACCAGTTCGCACCAAACCAGCGAGTTTTTCCAACTCCAACCCTGTGACAATTGGGGGACTCGGTGGGTGGCCGGACCGGCGATTTCCGGCCGGTTTTCCGGAAAATGCTAAAAAAATGCCTTTATCAACACCTTGAAACCAGGACGGTCACCGTTGGGTGCAACCACCGTGGCGGCAGCTTCCCTTGCTGTATCGCCCGGCTTCCAAGCGGGTATTCTGATATGAAAGCGATGTCATGACGTAGGTTCGGCTTTGTGGCCCGGGCGGCAGGGATGCCGCCGGCTACAGCAGGCAAGGATGCTGGCCGCGACAGATCAGCGGCGGTGCCAAGTCCGGTTGTGTAATGAGAAAATGGCACCGAGGTAGAAGGGGTTTGAGCCTTCGTTGCCTCGACTTAAAATGACACCTTGGCTTTTGTCATTATCAACCAGAGGAACACGAGCGGATGATCCCGATTCATCCGGTCGGTAAAGATCAGGCACGCCTGATTCCACCTGTCCTGCGAAAAAAGGCCTGTCACGTTTTGGTGACATACCCGTTTGAGATGTCACCTGCCTGACACATTGTGCTCAAAAACCTTTTATGACGCGGCGGCGTGGACTTTCAAGATGGCGCAACCAACCGTCACGAAACTGAGTGTGGCTGGCAGGTTTATGGAAGTGGGAGTGGATGGCATTCCGTTAGACTTACCAGCAAATGAATATAAAACTTGTTCGGAAGGTGGTGTTGTTCTCCGCGGTTCTGGTCACGACCGGTTCGGTTCGCGGCAACACTTTTGCATATACCAACGGCAACGTCCTGATTTGTTTCCGCAAGGCCAATCCAACGACATACGCCTCGCTTGGGGGAAACGATCTGGTGGTGAACGCCGGTCCCATTAATTACTTCACCAATTTGGCGCCGAACACGAAGGTGACCATTACGGCCTACACCGGCGGGCAACTGGGTCAGGTTGCGACCAACAGCGTCGGGTGGTCCACTTGGGCTTATTTTGATGAAGTCGCTGATCCCACTGCGACGAACACGCTTTTCATGACCAAGCCCCGCACCAGTTTGAACAATCAAACGGCACCTTACAACATCCGGAATCACAATTCGTATGGTTATGTCATTGGTGAGTTGAGCGCGATTGTCCAGGGAGCGATGGACAACGCAGGTTATTCCCCGTACAATTCCTCGCTGGCGGTGTTGGAATCAGATTCCTGGAACGAAAGTGAAGGGCTCTCATTGAGTTACTACAACGGATTGGGGACAACTTTCGATTTTAATGGCAGCTTTCAGGCCGACCCGGAGCAATATAATCCCGCCAATTTCACCACGAGCGGCAATCCGCTGCGGTCTGATTTTTATTGGCTGTATCCCTCCAGCGCCTCAAACCTGAAGGCCGTCTTTCTGGGCTATTTTGAGCTGTCAACCAACGGGGTGATGACTTACACGGCGTACCCGACGCCGACGGTGGTTGCGCCGACGATTATTTCCTTCACTCGAACTGGAAGCACCAGCACGGTCACATTCACCACCGGCAACAGCGGCACCTATACCTTGCGCGGGACCAATAGTCTGACTTCCGGAACGCCGAGCACCAACTGGCCGTCCGTTACTTCGGTGGCGGGCGATGGCAGCAATCACTCATTGTCAGACATCACCACCTCAACCAACAAGTTTTACATCATCACCGCGCAATGATTTTTCGGTCAGACGGCAACACTTAACAAAATCAACCGGGCACTCAACAATTAACCAATCAAGATAAATGAAAATAACAAGCATCATCAAAGCCGCGCTGGTGGCCGCCGCATTTTATGGGGCGGTGGCATCAGCACAAACCTATACTTATAATCCCGGTGACCTGCTGGCGGCGTTTCGCCAGACCGGCAGTCCGGATTTGATTGTGGATTTGGGGTCCGTTTCTCAATTCCAGCAGCCTAACGGAACCAGTCCGGTCAACTTAACCGGGGTCAGTTCAGCTTTGGCCAGCACTTATGGAAGCTTGAATGGACTCTATTGGTCGGTATTCACCTATGTTGGCACGACGAGTTCGCTCGGTTCCGCCAACACGCTCTGGCTCAGCGATCCGCGAAGCGATGTGAACATCCAGACCGCCGCGCCGCGTTCCGCGTCGTTCAATTCGCAAGGCTACGTTATTGGCGAAATGAGCGCAATCGTTGACGCCACCAAATCGGGTTTTGCAACCATTATTGCGGATCAAGCCGTGCAATTGTCAAGCGGCCTGAACGAAGGCGGGGACCCCATCTCTTACACTGTGGGGGTGGGTACTTACGGTGACTTTAATGGAACCTTGAGGGGTACGGTTGAAAATTACACCGGCGTGAGCTTTGTCAGCGGCTCGTCGGTTTCTGACTTATATCAACAAAATCCCGGGACGGCGAATTTGGGGACTTATCTGGGAGACTTCAGCTTGGAAAGCAGCGGTTCTTTTACGTTTAACCCGGTTCCTGAACCTTCCACCTGGGCGATGCTGGGCGCCGGGATGATGACACTGTTCGCCATCCGCCGTTTCGGACGCAACGAATAAAAACAACAAAATCAACCTTACACCAAGACAACTTTCACAAAGACAATTAACCAACAAACCTAAAACCACACATGAAAAAATCCATTGTAATCTCCATATTGGGTGGGCTGATAGTTGCCGCCCCGGTCATGGCTGCCAACTATGATATGTACATCACCGGCTCAACGGCTTTTCGGCCCAACGTCTTTTCCGCCATCTCTAAAATATTCGACGGGGGCGTGCCCACATCCTCGAACAAGGGAACGGGTGTCGCCCCCACCGGCAGCGACAACCAGTGGACCATGATTGGAACCTGCGCCAATCTCGGCGTTACTTCCGGGTCCGATACGTTGACCATACATGCCCTGTTCACCGGGTCGGTCCAGGGTATCAGTTCCATGCTGAATAAAGATCAGTTGGTGTTTTTTAAGAATGCCACGCTCGGCGACACCGCCTTGGTGACCAATACGGCCAGCATCGCGTTTTCCGATGTCTATTCCAAGCCGGCGCTTTACCATCTGCCCACCGACGGCTCATTTGCGGAAGATGATGTGGCCGTTCAACCGTTCGCCTTCTTCAGAAGCACGGGTCTCGGTGACTTGCAAAACCTCGCCAACATCACAGTCCAGCAAGTGTATGCCTTCATGCAACCGGGGGTGCTGCCTTTGTCTTATCTCGACGGCAACATGAATGATTATGGGACAAATGTTTACCTCCTTCATCGCACCCTGGATTCTGGCACCCGTGTAACCACGGTGCAGGAATCCAAGTGGAATGGTTCGATCGCTATTCGTTACTATAACCCGGGCGGTGACAACTTTATCAATGCCACCACCAACCGCGGTCCGGCCCAATTTGGTCCTGGCTATGTTGGCGGAGCTGATCTCCGGGCTGCCCTGCAAACGGCGACAGCGGGAGGCCAGTCCATCGGCTATCTCTCCTTTGCCGACGGCAGAACTGTAACCGGTGTAAACTGGCAAAATATGCTTTCTTACAATGGCATTTATCCGATTGCAAACTGGACTCCGGGCAGCTCATGGACCGCCACAACGAACGACTTCACCCCGGTGACCAGCGGCAAATATAGTTTCTGGGCGACGGAAGTTCTGGATCATCCGGCCACCTCGACCGAGTGGAACACCTTCCTGGCTGCGGGCCAGAACCTCAGCTTCTCCCAGATCAATGCCCTCATTGGTCGCCTGGAGGCAACCTATTCCGGTTCCGGCACCCTGAACGGCAGCATTGACTATGAAATCGAGTTATCCAAGACCACTTCTCCCAACTGGGCCACAGCTATACGTTTGAACGACATGCAGGTCACCCGCCAGTCGGTCGGCGGCGTGATTGCTCCGAATTGATAACCGTCCAAACTCAAAGAGCCGGGGTGGTAATTCCGCCCCGGCTTTTTCGCCAACCAGCAAAGGATGCCATGAAGCCGCTTGGGAAGATCAAGTCGCTCTTGCCCGCCATGATCCTGGCCGGTGCCGTTGTCATTCCAACTGCAGGTGCTTCCGGTTCCCAATCGCCCGCCCCCGACGCCGTGGTGCTGAATGGCGTGACGGCAATTTTTGGGGACAACCGCGCGTTCTTCCAAGTGCCAGGCCCGAATCCCTCATCGGTACAAACTTTCTCCCTGGCCGAAGGCCAATCCGCCAATGGCATTCAGTTGCTGTCGGTCAACTTTAAACTGGAAAGCGTGACGATTGATAATCACGGCCACGTCCAGAACATTCACATTTGCAGCACGCCCGTCCTGCTCGCGGCGGCAAGTTTGGGAAATACCGGTCCCAATGCCAAATCAACATCTACAACCTCCCCCAAACGGGGAACTGGCGCAGATTCCTCCACGGACAACCCCGGGACAAATGGAGAGGTCGTTTCCAATGTCGCTTCCACGGGCCTCCGTGGTGGCGGAACGGCTTTAAACCCAAACGAAAAAAATCCCACTTCCAGCAGTCCATCCAGCAGTCCAATTGCTGACAATGACAATTCCACTTCCAGTTCCCCGGCATCCGGCAACGGTTCCGATTCGAACCCGACAGACAGTCATCAATACGTCTGGTGGTATGCCGAAGCGCAAAAGATAGAGAAAACCCGACTGGAAACCGCCCAGCGCGTCATGGCGGGGGAATGGCCACCGGAACCCCTCACTCCATTGACTCCACCCGGCACGCCCGCGCAACTCATCGGCGCAAACAGCGTTTTCATGAAGAGTGGCTGGGATATTGAAGAATAGTTGGGAATGATCGTCAACAAATCGGGCCCGGACAATTCATCCCAAAAAAGAGATACTTCAAAAGTTCCCTGATTGGCACCTGACCTTCATGCGGCCGTAACGATTCAGGTCCAGGTTTGCTGCAATTGGATTCAAGCTTATGAATACTGAAACCTTGGTTGAACCGGAGTTGGTGATTGACAGGAGACTGCACTTGTTTTCGTTGTATGTGGATTTTCCCGCGGCCGTGCGCGCCCGCTGGGCAACCAGAAAGATCTCCCGGCTGGCGAAGGAGCAGTGGAGAACTTCCGAGGAAATGTGGAACCTGGATTCCCTGACGACCAGCGAACCCATCCGGAGAATGATCACCCGGGACGTGGCGGATGCCGACGTGCTCATCATCGCGATGAGTTCATTGGACTGGCGTGAACTGGAACTGGTCCAATGGCTGGATTCTCTGACCGCCGGGAAGGCGGACCGGCCGGGGCCCCGATTGTTCATCGGCCTGCTCGGTGACGGAAGAGGCCAAGCGGTGGAACTCGACTGGACGGTGAAACAATTCCTGCGTTGCGCCCGGCAAATGGACCGGAATTTCATCTGGCGTTGGATGGATCGAGATGCGATGGCTGATGTTGATTATTGGCTGACGGACAGTGTCGAAGCGCTATTGACCCGCAAACAGCCCAAGCGCAATGTGATTTTTTTGCCGGAAGCCGCCATCGGAATTGCCTGAAACCCCTCTTCGGTCACCGAAACCCAGCCCGTGATCGGCCGGCCATCAGCGTAATTTTGTCCTGGCCAGCAGAAGCATCGCCAGCGCAACGGCGCTGGCGATGGCCAGACCCGCCAACAGGGCAAAAAGCAGGATGCGCATTTCGCGCCGCCGTTGATCGGGTTGCAAACGCGGGAAGAGCAACTTTCCAAAATTTAGTGTCATAAAATTCAAAAATTTGACCGGCAACCCCGCATTGCGTTCAAGAAGGAAGGTTAAAACCCGGTTACAGGGTCGCAATCCAGTTTATCGTTTGCACCACAAATTTTCCCGCTCCCGATTCCGTAAGTTAAATGCGCTTGAAAATGTCACCGGTTTGTTTCTGTCCCGCCTTTGACGGAATCAGGGAAGTGTGGTTTACTGCCACTGTAGTAAAAAACGCTCGATGATGTATGACGGTGGAGCTGGTGGCTTTCTTGGCACCAGCTCCATCTATTAACTCGAGGTTTGAATTTCAACGCAGCGGGATGGCTTTGGGTTATTGGGCGGCAAGGAGTTGCATCCAGTATCACGAAATCATCACATAGATCAATATGGCTGACATCAACTCGTTCGGTTGTTACACGATACCATCTTATCAAGACGGAAGACCTCTTCTGACGGCACTCCAACCTGATGAAATTCCCGAACGCAGATTATCTGGAACGCACCGGGAGGTGCGTGCCGCACGGGCCACCGTGTCTCGGTGCGCGGCTCTGGCGGTTTACGCGAAGGCCTAAGTTGGTTCACCTGTCGGCGCAGGTTTACTTAAACAAGGAAGCGGAATCGGCATAGACCCGGGCGACCTGTTCCATGGTAGGTCGGCGGTCGGGATTTTTCTCCAGGCATGCCATGATGATGACCACGGTGTTGCGAAGCACATCGTGTCCTAATTTCAGGGGCGAAGGCGGCGTCGCCTCCCGGATTGCCCGCTCGATTTGCGCCTTGCTGCCGTCGAACGGATGTTTTCCCGTGTACGCATAATAAGCCATGACGCCAAAGCCGAAGACGTCGCCCTTGAAACCCTTCGTGAAATCTCCCTCCCATTTCTCCGGAGCCGAATATTTGGCCGTGCCCGCCGGGTTGTTTTTCTTGTCCATGATGAAGGGCGGCAGATTCCCCTCGAAATACGAGTGCGAAAAATCAATGAGCCGCGTTTCCCCGGGCGTGGTCATGGGCACCAGCACATTCTTGCTCTTCAAATCGTTGTGGACGATCGGGCGTCCGCAAAAGATGCCGGCGTGCATATCCGCCACCGTTTCCGCCACGCTTTGCAGGAGACGATGCGTCCGGCCCGGGTTCGAGCGGGTGACATCCGCCTGCACCAGCTCATGCAACGTCGCCCCCTCGATGTATTCCAGAAAAAGCCGGTGTGCCGCGGCATCATACGCCAGTTTGCGGCGGATGCGCGGGTGCGTCACCTCCCCCAGCACATAGGCTTCGTTGGCGATGAAAATCTCGTCCCAGAAATGGGCCGGCTCCTTCAGTAAGGCGGGATACGGATGCCGCGCAAACTCCACGCGGGCCAGCTTGGACACGCCGGCCTCCACCGCCAACGGCTCCCGTTTTGTGATGGCTGGTATGTTCATGGTCATTCGACCCTGGCGGGCCAGAGCAGTGGCAGAAACCCTTTTGGCCGTCAAGCGATGAATCCCGAATCGCCCACAATCAGAGGTGCATGTGCGTGGCTTAACTTCACCGACGAAAAGATCTTCAGTTCTTTTCGGTCAAGCACTTGCTCCGAATTCCCTGCTCGTAGGCATATTTAATCACTGCTCGAAGTAGAGTAAAGGCTCCTTGTTGTGCTCCGGCACGTTTACCATCTTGAGCGAACGATAGAATCCATTCGCACCAGGCAGTGAGTGCAGACAAAATCCCGGACGTGGTTTTAGCGTTTTCACGGCAAACCGAAGGGTTGCGCGTAATAGCGCTCTTCCAACGTGACGGAATTCTCCTGTCCGCCGCCTTGATCCAATACGAACTCGAGGACGGCGATGCGAACGAGGAGATCTGCATCAGTCCGGGGAAATGACATGGAACGTGCCGTTCGATTTCACCTCCACACCCAAACCCGCATATATGCTCTCGGAGGAAATCACATCGGCTGGATTCTTCTTTAATTTCTGCATTTGAGCCTGCAGTTCCGAAAGATTGTTAAATTTTCGTTCCACAACAATCCGCTCGGCCACGTCTCTGCGTAAACGATTTTCCAGGAGTGCATAGTCTTTATTTGCCTGATTCAGACTGGCCTCGGTCAAAGCAATTTGGCTCGTGAGGCCGGCCACTTGGTTGGTCAAATCCATGACGCGCCGGCCTAAAGTTTGATTTTCCGATTCCATCTCTGCGACATGCCGGTTCAGGTTGGTGATTTGTTTCGTGTCGAGAACAATGGTGGATTCGGCTTCAATCAGATGGTTTGAAAGCGTCAATGACGCAGACAGGCTTTCATCGAGTCTGTTGGATAATGTGAGAATCGTTCCATTACAAGAAGCGATTTGTCCCTGCGCCGAAGTCAACTGGTTCGAAAAACCGGCAATCGCACCGGCATCATTTTCATGCTGTGCATTATCACCCCGTTTCATCACGATAAGAGATATGACCAACACGGTGCATACTAATGCGAGGACTGTAGATAAATATTGTTTCATACGGTAACCGCTCGGTTGGTCATATCCGATGATAGTGGGAACATCGGGATTATGGTTTCAACCGCCATTCCTTGGGACTGAAACCGGGCCACGATGGCCTGCATGTGATCGTTAATTTCCTCCTCCGAATATTGGCTTTTTGGTATGCAAAGAACCCAATAGCCGTTTTCTTCAGCCTCGAGGTCCCTGGCAGAACGCGTGGCGATTACGTAGTGGGTTGGAAGGTCTCTGGTTATAGCCTGCACGGTTGTCTTGCCGGGCGGATGGCGGATGGAAAACTCGTCAATCAGGCCCAACTCAAAGAGCAAATCCACAGCTTGTTTGTCGCCAGAAAATTCAAACAACTTGTTCGGCTTGCTGATAATTTTATCTTTGACCATAGCTAAATGTGTTGCTTGGAATTTTAGGGTAAAAAATCACTTTTGGAAACGGCCAAATTGTTACAATTAGATTACCACCACCCCTGATTGGAAAGGTTCGGTAGCAAGGTGTTCAATCATTTGTTGGTTTTTGGCCGGAAAAGGAAGGCGCGGCAACGTCAGATGCCGGCAACGGATTCAGGTCACCTGGTTTTTGGCGGGTGGCTGGAACCGGTTCGGGTTTGGGTGCGACTGCCAAGATAGGATTGGCAGGTCCCAAGCCGGCGTAACGCGAACGTAACTGGCTCGATTGAACTTTTTAGAGCACGATACGTCCAACAGTCAAAAGAGGAGAAAAGCGTATTATGAAATCAATAATCACGACGTACCCCGATTTTCAATCTTTGCCCAAAGGGATCAGAAGGATGCTGGTGGCATCGGAGAGTTTTTTCTTTCTTGAGGCCAATTTTTGGACGCAGAAGCCCAGGATTAGCGTGACGACCACTATATCAACACCGAGTACGAAACGAGGGACCAACCCCGGTGGACCGCTATCGGTCTTCGGGTACGCGTGGAGGAACTAGACGACCGGATTTTTTTCTGAGATGAAATAACAGGGCGACGAATGAATCAGATTTCGATTTAATCGAGCATCCCCCACAGCGGCTTCAAACGTGGCGGCCGTTTGGAACCAAGCTGGCCGAAGGCCAAAAGCCATGAGTTTGCGCGCTTGGCAAGATTTGTCACTTAATTGTAACTTTCCGTCGGCAAAAGCGAACCTATCCTGCGGGCGGTTTGATTCTTTGAAAGCGACGAGAGGAGTCATTCCAAGTCAAAGCATTTGATGAATCACGTTATGCACCGACAAAGCCAGTCAGACATTGCACCCGTCCAAACCGCCGATGTGCTGAAGCATCTTGGCGATTCGTTGCACACGCAGTGGCGGCGTTATCGCAAACGGCTCAAGCGCTGCCGGGAACGGTTCTCCGATGACGCGGTGCATGACGTGCGGGTGGAAATCCGCCGGCTCCTCTCAACCATCGAACTGCTCGGCGCGTTCATCCCCGAACATGACATCAAGAAATTCCGCCGCGCACTCAAGCGGCACCTGGACACCTTCGACCAGCTCCGCGACACACAGGTCCAACTGGGTTACGTAGGGCGAATGGCGGGCACTTTTCCGGACGCGCACGCATTTTACGACTGGCTGCGGGCCCGCAAGGCCCGTTTTACCCGGACAACGCGCAAAGCCGTCAAACATATCAAGACGAAGCGTTTGGGCAGGAGTCTGGTGGCATTTGAAAAGGAGATCCGGCTCCAGCACAAACGGATTCCTCGCGAACAGGCTTTTGCGATTGTCCAGCGCGCCATCAACCAGGCCTTTGCCCGGGTCGCACAATTGTGCCGGCACGTGCGGGCCGACGACACCAAGACCATCCACCGCACGCGGATTGCGTTCAAACACTTCCGTTACATGGTCGAGGCGCTGGCGCCCTTGATGCCCGCTCTCACGGAGGATCATCGCCGCGCCATGCGCGCTTACCAATGTATGATGGGTGACATCCAAGACATGGAAGTATTGCTGGCGGCGTTGGACAAATTCGTGCAAAAGAAAGAAGTCAACGCTGCGTCGGCCCGCCGGTTGAAAAAAGAGTTGGTGCGCTGGCGCCAGATGTTGATCCAAATCTATGTAAACGCGGCCGGCAGGTTGCGGCGTTTCTGGCCACCATCCGGACTCAGGCAACCAACCCAAAAGCGAAAAATAAAGGCTCATGAATTTCTACCTGCTTCGCCACGGCATCGCCGCTGAACCGGGAGTGGCCGGTTTCGAACCGGATTCCGAGCGGCCCCTCACCGCCAGGGGGAAAAACCGCCTGCGCACCACCGTCAAGGCAATGGTGAAACTGGAGCTGTCTTTCGACCTGATTCTCTCCAGCCCGTTCTTGCGGGCGAAACAGACCGCCGAGATCATCGCCAAGAACTTTAAATTGCGGAAAAAACTGGCCTTCTCCGAAGACCTGACTCCCGCTGGCAATCCCCGATTGTTGATTCAACAGTTGAACCAGTTTCGTCCCGAACCGAAGAACGTCCTGCTGGTCGGCCACGAGCCGTACCTGGGCAAACTAATTGCACTGCTGGCTGCCGGCAATACCAGCCTGGAAATTGATTTCAAAAAAGGCGGTTTGTGCAAATTGGAGGCGGAATTCCTGTTGTATGGCCGTTGTGCGAAACTGGTGTGGCTGCTCACGCCGCGGCAAATGGAATTGATGACGTGACTGGGGCCTTTTGGTGGGGCGAGACTCCCGGCGATCCGGGTTCAAAATTGTTGACGGCTCGAGGGAACGCTCGCCCCACCAGGTTTCCAAAGCTGAAGTCAGCCGACGTGAAGCGAAATTCGCTGAATCAAATCCCCCCGAAGCCGTGTTGCAACCGGTCGAGAATTTTCTTGCGGCGGTAGCGCCTTCGTAGTTTTCCAAAATGTCACCGGCTTGTTTCCGTGCCGCCTTTGACGAAAGAAATGGGCTGTGATTTAGTAAACCCGCAAGTTGGCATTCCTACCGCTGCTGGTTCGAGATGGTCCCCACCGGCGCTGGTGTACGTTCAGACACCAGCGCCCTTCTATTTCAACTGTTCGGCGGTTGAGACGAATTGCTCCCTGGTGCCAGTGGTGGTTAACAACGTGGAGAATAATGGAGCGGAGCGGGCGGAGACGAGTTGGACCAGCGGGGCTTTATCATGCGGCGTTTCCCTGGCCGGAGAGTTGGTCAGCCCCGGGCAATAATACAAGTCGGCCCAGACATAAACCGTGGCGAGATAACCGTAAACTTCGAATTGTCCGAAACGGTCTGTGATGTTGGGCGGATCAACTCCCAGCAAGACCACCACGTTTGCGCCTTTCCCGGCCGCATCCTGTCTCATGTGCGCCATGGCATCGTCAGCGTAATGCCGGGTCAGATGATCGTTAAATGAAGTCCATCCGACACGCGCGCCGTCCGGGGGTGGCGCGGCCAAAAAAAATACATCGCCGGAAGCTACTTTGCCGGGTGTTGTTTGGTCGGATGCACAACCGGCGGCAAACAAGGAAAGACACAGAATTACAATTGTTTTCCCCATGCATCCAATTTAACCAAAACGCGGCCTGTTTGGCAATTGGTAAGAAAGACTTGAGCCGCTTGAAAATTGGAGGCGTTCCCAACAGCCGACCGTGACATTCCAAGATTAACAGGCGTCCCATGTCCGCCAAGTGTCTCTTTTGACCGCTTTTGTCCGATAAATGAAATTTATCGTTTCAAAATTGTCGCAAGGTTGACGCACAATAGTCACAAGCTGTCTTCAATCTTGTCGCCAGTGACCATTGAGCGACATCTCCTGCTGCAGGAACTGACCTTGCGCCCTTCGGGCGAATGGACTCCCCGCCATCATGAATGGTTCATGGTGCGGGTAGCCGAGGGCGTCGGTTACTGGCTGCAACCGAGTGCCGCTGCTCGCCAGCTTTCCGTGGGGGACGGCCTGCTGACGAGCAACAGCAGCAACGGAGTGCTGCGGGCCAGCCAGCTCGGTCCGCTCAAATTGCAGTTTTTCAGCGTCCAGCCGCAGTACCTCAACGGCCTGCTCACGGTCGCGGAATGGCATCAACTCGAAGTGGCTCCCAACAACCTGACGTCACAGGTTTCCATCTTCACCGCCGCCGAGCCGCTGGCGCAAAGGTTCACGCGGCTGGTGGAGCAAACACAGCGGGAGGGTCTGCCTATGCGGTGCGGGCTGTTGCAACTTTGGGCGAACGCCATCACCGGTCTGCTGCCGGCGCCGGCGATGGAATCCGCCGAGGGCGGCCGGCTGCATGAGCGTTTCCGGCAACTGGTCGGCCAGATGCCGGAGGCTGAACTGTCTCAATGTTCGTTGCGCGACCTGGCCGGGCAGCTCAATTGCAGCGAACGCCATTTCAGCCGCTTATTCCGCGAGGAGTTCGGTGTGCCGTTCCGCGCGCGGCAGATTGAATTGCGGCTGCTGCATGCGCGGCAGTTGCTCACCAACTCGGACGACAAAATCATCAACGTCGCCTACGACAGCGGCTACCAGCACCTCGGCCTTTTCAATGTGATGTTCAAAAAACGTTTTGGTGTGACGCCCAGTGAATGGCGGCAGCAGAACTTGCGCCGAAGCCGCCCGCCCCAATCCCAAAAAAATCTTCCGAAGTGTGTGGCACGGGTCGGCATCCTGCTCGCCCTGTTCATCTTGAATTTTATTTCACCGGCAATCGCACAGACGAATTCAATCGTTGTGCCGGCCCAATCCAGTCCGACGGCCCCGGCGGAGAGCAACGCCGCTCCTCACTTTAACGTCCGGGCCTATGCCGTCAAAAGCAACACGTTGCTTGCCACGAACATCCTGACTCGCATCTTTTCCAGGTACACCGGCACGAACGTCAGTCTGGACGAGATTGTGAAAGCGGCCTCAGACTTGCAATTGGAATACCGCAACCAGGGCTATCCCACGATGAGCATCGCCATCGCGCAGCAGCAAATTACCAACGGCACGGTTACGATGAGCGTTTTTCCGATGGCGTTTCCCCAAATTTGGGTGTCTGGCAGTCGTTACGTCAGTTCCGGCAACCAGGCACAAGTCAACACGAACTTGTCGGCTGCCGAACCGGTTTTGCCGCAAGTGACCCCGGCCACGTTCGCCGTCACCACCAATGCCATTCCATTTGCCACGAGCAACCAGACGGCAGCCGGTCCCGAAGCGATGGCTCAGGCGCGCGCCGTCCTGCTCCAGAAGCTGGCCGAGTTGAAAGCCCAAGATAACGACACCCGGGTTCACGTGGTTTCAACGAACGCCGGGCCGAGGTTTGACGTGGAGAAATATCTGGTCACGGGCAATACCGTTCTGCCGCCGGAGGCCATGTCCCGGGTCATCACCAACGTGGACGGCGCCTTCGGCACCAACACCAGCTTTGAAGGGATCCGCGCGGCGATGATTGAACTGCAGAAGGCGTATCGCGAACGCGGTTACGTCACCGTGTCCGTCGGCCTGCCCCAACAGAAACTTACCAACGCCACGGTGAAAGTGAAGGTTACTGAAGGCCGGCTTGCTGCCATCAGCGTCACCGGCAACCGCTATTACAGTTCCAACAACGTGATGCGCTCCCTGCCGAGTCTGCAAACGAACATGCTGCTCAACTCGCAAGTCCTGCAGCGCGAACTGGACAACGCCAATGCCAGCCGCGACCGTCAGATTTATCCCGTCATCGGCCCCGGCCCGGAGCCGGAAACCAGCGAGCTCACGCTCAAGGTCAAGGACCAGTTGCCCTTGCACGCGCGGCTGGAGCTCAACAACTCGGGCACGCCCGGCACGCCCGACCTGCGTGTGAATTTCAACGCCCAATACGACAACCTATGGGACCTCGATCACCAGGCCGGAATCCAATATGGTTTCACGCCCAATTATTTCAAAAATAGCGACCCATATAATGCCTCTCCCTTCGATGATCCGTTGGTTGCCAATTACAGCGCGTATTATCGCCTGCCGCTCGGTGGTTACAATTCGGTGGAACGGCAGGTGACCGCCAATCCCGGCAGCTTTGGTTACAACGAAGTCACCCACCAGTTTCAAATGCCTCCGCCAACCGGACGACCGGACCTGACGATTTACGCCAGTCGTTCGACCTCGGATACGGGCGTTCAAATGGGGCCACCCAGCGTAATTACCGGTTCCACTCCGGACGGGAATCCCACAAATCTGGTGGCCCTTGGTCATCGGGCGGCGGGTGAGAATGTCACTCTGAATGAAGGATTGGGCTTCAAACTTTCCCTGCCCTTGCCGGCCTTGGGCAAGCTGGTCTCCACGCTCACATTTGGCGCGGATGACAAACATTATCAGGCCGGAAGCGCCAACGCCGACCTTTTTTATGAGTTAATCACCACCTCCAATGGCCAATCGTCGGTCAAGTTTGGCAATTTACTTTACACGATGCAGCAGCCGGTTCGGCAGACGGTGGTGGATTATTTGCCCTTGAATGTCGGGTTGAGCGCTTCCGCTCCCGACACTTTGGGAACCACCTTTTTCAACGCCCAGGCCAATTTCAACCTGCCGGATGTTTTTCCCAATGATACAGACGCGAATTTTTCCCGGGCCTCCTATACGACCAACGCCCGCGCGGCTTACGTCACCCTGCAGGCGGGCGCCAATCGCATCCAGACGATTTACAAGGACTGGTCGGTGAAGCTGCATGCCGACGGCCAGTGGGCCGATGGTGCGCTGATCAGCAATGAACAATATGCCATGGGTGGCACGGCGGGTGTGCGTGGCTATCAGGATGGCCAGGCCTATGGCGACACCGGCTGGCGTTTCTCCATCGAACCGCAGACGCCCCTCGTGAACATCGGCATGATCGGCAATGAGGGACACGAAGAACCCTGCTGGGTGCGCGGCTCGGTATTTCTGGACTATGGCAGGATATATTTGCTGGAACAGTCGCCGTCCGGCGGTGGCAGTCATGAATCATATTGTGGTGCGGGTTGGGCCGTGACGGCCAATATCGGCAGTCACATGGACGGGCGATTGACGGTCGCCTGGCCCTTGATCAGTCATGCCGGGGAATCCGACAGCATTCACGTCTATTTCGGCATTGGAGCCCAATTTTAATGCCATGACCAACAACATGTCACCAACTTGTAACGTACGGTCGCGCGCGATTGTTCTAAACTTAAAAATTAGGATTGTTATGCGAACACTATGTCGCCATCTCATGTTCCGCCGGCTGGTTGCCGTAGTTATAATGTTCAATATCGCCGGGAACGTAATGGCCAACCCAACGGGCATGACCGTTGCTGGTGGTTCCGCCACCACTACCGTCAATGGTTCGCAACTTACGATCACCACTTCCCGGAACGCCTCCCTGAACTGGCAGAGTTTCAACATCGCCGCCGGCGAGACAACCATTTTTCAACAACCCTCTTCCACCTCCATCGTCTGGAACCGCATCAATGACCAGAATCCATCGCAAATTTACGGGAGCCTGCAGGCCAACGGCATCGTGGTACTGCTCAACAACTCCGGCTTTTATTTCGGACCCAACTCGTTCGTGAGCGCCGCCGGTCTGGTCGTTTCCACCGCGAATTGCATCCCGCCGCAAAATTCCGGCGGCGGTTGGGAATTCAACGGCCCGCCGCCCCTGGCGAGCATTGTCAATTACGGGCAGATCAATATCGGCCGGGGCGGCTCAGCATTTTTGATTGCCGATCAGATTGAAAACCACGGCAGCATTAAGGCGCCTGGCGGCACCGTTGGCCTCGCGGCGGGACAAACCGTGCTGTTGAGTGATCGTCCTGATGGCCGTGGCATGAGCATGCAGGTCACGCTGCCCAGCGGGTCGGTGGACAACGAAGGCAAACTCATCGCCGACGGTGGAACGATTGCCCTGAACGCCAGGGTGGTGAACCAAAACGGTTTCATTCAGGCCGACTCCGTGAAAAATCATAATGGCGTCATCGAACTGGTTGCTTCCGATCAACTGACGCTGGGTGCGGATTCCCAAATCGCCGCCAAAGGTGACAATTCGCCTGCTGCCAGCGCTGGCGGCGATGTGACGCTGAAATCCGAAAACAATTTCAGCGACGCAGCCGGCAGCCAGATTGACGTAAGCGGCGGCAGCCATGGCGGTAATGGCGGCAGAGTCGAAATCAGCGCGCCGAGCATTCTGTCCCTCAATTCGGCTATCAACGCGGGAGCACAGTCGGGATGGAAGAAAGGTGTTTTTTCGCTCGATCCGCTGGACATCGTGCTGGGCACAATCAGTGACACCAGCGATCCCGGCGTGTTGTACGTGGATGTGAACCACGAGTTTCAAAACATCAACGCCAATATTGAGCTGGACGCCTCAGGCAATATTTATGTCGGGAATGGCCTTGTGACGGGCGGCACCTTTGTCCCCAATTTAAACGGGGGAATCATCTGGGATTTGTACACCTCGACAGGTTATAAAACAGATGGCCTGCTCACGTTGCTGGCGGGCGGCAACATCACCTTTGTTGACGGCTCGCTCATCACCTATTCCGCCGATCACATCATCAACACTTGGGCGGTCACCCTCAAAGCTGGATATGATTTCGTCAATAATTCGGTTCAACCTGGAAACGGCTCAATTTTTCTCGGGGATGTCGTCCGCGATTCAAGCGGGACGCCGGTTCTGGTCAATGGCAACCTGGTGCCCGCGAGCGGCAGCGGGTCCATCGAAACCTTCGCGGGAACCATTGATCTAACTGCCGGCCAGGATATTCAGGTTGGCTCCGGATTTGTGCGTACGACTGGCGGGGGTGCCGTCTCGGCCTGGGCATTGAAAGGGGATGTCAACACCGGCACCTACGATTACGGGTACTCTTACAACTCTTCTGCGTCGGGTGACCCCTATTACGTAATTGATAACAAGGGCGTTGGCGGCATCAGCACCTCCGGCGGAGGCAACGTGAAAATCACCGCGGGCGGCAATGTGACCAGTTTTCTGCCTTCCGGCAACGACAGCAGTGATGCGGGCACCGGGACTTTTGCCGAGCAGGACAGCGGTTTGACCGGTGATGTAACCATCATTGCCGGCGGCAATGTGACCGGACATTACGCCGTGGCCAACGGAACCGGGACGATTTATGCCGGTGTGCAGATGGACAAGAATGGCAACCCGGTCACAGATGCCAGTGGCAATTATGTTTTGAATCCCGTTTACACCGGAACCGACCCTGCCTCCACCGGCAACGCCGGTACCGCGAACAACAAACTGGCGTTAAGCCTCATTTCGGGCGGTTGGACGGTTGATGCCGCCAACAACATCTTTTTGCAGGAAGTCCGCAACCCCAACGGGTTTTTCAACAATGTCGGGTCGGCGGTATCGAGCAAGGCCTATCATAAATTTGATTACGCCTCGGACGCCTATGTCAATTTGAACGCCGGCAACTCGGTCACGCTGGGAACGGGGCTGGGGGCCAACGCTTCCGATCCTCCGCGAGTTGACGACATGCCCTTCATTTACGCGCCTATTCTAAACATCGTGGCGGGCGCAGGTGGAGTCGAGCTCACCGGGACCTACAGCAGCCAATTAACCAAATTGGGCGAGTTGATTTTGTTTCCCTCTCCGCAGGGAAGCCTGACCATTACCACTACCGGGGATTCCACCACCGGGGATTTGACGGGTCAGTATCAAGCCCAGGACGCGTCTCTGGATATTTACGATCTGATTGTTTCGGACAGCGGTTACCAGAAATATTATTCTTTTGCACCCGGCGCGGACGTGTTCGGAGCGAATGACCATGCGCAAACACCGATTCACAGCACCAGCCCCACGCTTATTGCCCTGAACATTTCCGGCAATATGAACGATGTCCTCCTCAGTGCGCCCGAAGCGGCGCAAATCACGGTGGGAGGTGACATGATTAACAGCCGGTTCCAGGGAATGAACCTGTCCTCGGACCCCAGCGAAAGCGATGTCGTTACGGTTCGGGAAGCCGACGGCAGTCTGGGCACGGCCACGGTTCGTCCCGGAGTTACCAGCATTTATGTGACGGGCGACATCCTCAACCGCAGCACGTTCACCACCATTGATTTGCCCTCCGGCTCTCAAGCCCCCGATTTGTCCATGCTTTCCCAGTTATTTGTTGATAATAATAATCCGCTGCCGGCCGGTCTGTCAGGACTGACGGCGGCCACGCTGGCCGCGAGTTTTTTCTATGACAAGACCACGGGAAAATTGACCTATCAAAACATCGTGCTCAACGGAGCTTCCGTGGATATCGGCACGCTGATGGGGCTGCTGCAAAACATGACCATCCAGAGTTATAAAGATGGCGTGCCCCAATATAATTCTGACGGAACCCCGGTTCTAACCCACAACGTTTCCGTGCTGGACGTCGCCACTGCCACTGCCTTGGCGGGCACGTACACCCAACTCGGCGTCGTTCCATACGATACTGGATCCGGCTACTTCCTCGGTGGCGGCGGGCAATTCAACGTTAACGCTCACAACATAGATTTGGGAACCTCTGGCGGCATCCAGACTCTGGGAGCGTCGTATGACACGTATTACTTTTTGGACAAGAATTACCGGTCGATCTCCGACGCCAATGGCCAGCCGAAGAAGTCATATCCTCTGATCGCCGCCGGTGCCGCAAGTATCTTGGTAACGGTCAGCGGTAATTTGGACATGTTTTCCACAATGATTGCTTCATTATATGGAGGGAACATCTACATCAATGCGGGCGGAAACATCAATGTCGGCTCGCCGGTTTTTTCCGCCAACACTACTGATCCCCGCGGCATTTTTTCGACGGACCAAGGCAATGTGGCTGTTTATGCCGACGGAAACATCGAGGTGAATGGCTCCCGAATTGCTGTTTATGACACACGCCAGACCAGTGACAACAGTTCCGGAACGCTGGGCGGTTCCGTAACCGTGGTGTCCAGGAATGGCAATATCGATGCGGGGAATGGCGGTTCCGGATTTGTGGATTTCTATTCTTATCGGGCTGGTCCCGACCAAACGGTTGCATCTTTCCACTCGGAAATTCCGGGCAGCGGCATCATGGATGTTTCGTACACCCAGCCCGGCAGTATTCTGGTTGAATCTCCCAACGGCAGCGTCAATGCCGGAGCCGGCGGCATCCTCCAACTTCTTTTGAACGGACCTCCGCTTCCTGAATCAACCACTCTTTTTAGTTTGCCGGTCAACCAAAAAGCCCTGGCAAACATGTTCAATTGGGCGCTTACCGGCAAGATGAAGGCCGCGCTGGCCCTGCAAAAGGTTCTCAATGGCAACCCGGGAAACAGTGCGGTGGACGTGTTTGCGGGTTATGAATTGCAACAATTGGCTTACAGCCTGACTCCAGAGGAGATCCTCGCCGGCGATACTTTGCAAAACCTCCCCAGCGGTCTTCAGGCCGTGCTTGACAAGAATGGAAACCAGATCGAGTTGGCGACCAGTCTGACGCCAGCGGAAATCCAAGCCGGCGACACCTTGCAAAGCATCCCCGCTGGCCTTCAGTTCGTGGTTGACAAGTATGTAAACCCGTTTGTCAACGCCCTCAATTTGTCTGACGGCACTCTGGTGAGAACATCCAACAACCAGGATATTACGGCCACGGGCTCGGGTGTGATCGCTGCCGGCGCAATAACTATGAAGGCTTCCGGTGACATTACGGGAAACATATTTACCGAAGGCGATGCAAATGTAGCCTCCGATCACACAATCAATGTCGATCTCGTGGCTGGCGGCAAAGTCGATGCCACCGCGCCCAGTCTTGGGGACAGCCAAATTATTGGGCTCCAAGGTGTTGATGCTACCGGCGACACAAGTGGCGCTTCGTTGTTTTCAAACGACCAGGTCAGCGGCGGCCAGAACAGTATGGAGCAAGGTACAGCGGCCGATGTGGCCAGCCAGGGAATGGCCAGTGAAAATTCCGCCACTCCTGCCAAAGATGAAACGACTGCCACCGATGACGATGACAAGAAGAAAAAAGGCAAAGCGGTAGCCATGATCCAAAAGAAGGGCCGCGTGACCGTCTTGTTGCCGCCAAAACACTTATCCCAAAACCAAACCTCTAGCAGCCATTTATGACCCCCATGTTTATCCATCCAATGTTCGCCGCCAACGCGGCGGTGTATGCCATCCAGAATGCCACCACCGAAGGCAAGATCACGGTCCTCGTGCTGCTGATACTGTCGCTGTTCAGTTGGACCATCATCATCACCAAGTTCCGCCAGTTGATGATTGCGCGGAAGGCGACCAAAAAATTCTTTGCCGCCTATAACTCCACGCGCGACCCGCTGGATATCCAGCGCAAGGGCGAGGAATTCGACGGCGCGCCCGCCTACCAGCTTTACATCCGTGGCGCGGACGAACTGGCGTATCAATTGAAAAACAACCCGGTGCAGGTACAAGCCATCGCCAGGTTGATTCCCCCAAACGGCGGGGAACATACCAACACCGATTACCTTGCCCGGTCCGCCGAGACCAAGGTCAGCATGGCCTCGTTTGAGGCGGTGAAAGTGATCCTGGAGGAGGCCTCCGGCGGAGAGGCGATGGCGTTGGAGAAAGGGATGATTGTATTGTCCACGGCGGTGGCGGGCGGGCCGTTCATCGGATTGTTGGGCACGGTCTGGGGCGTCATGTCCACCTTCGCGGGCATTGCCGAAAGCCGGGCGGCCACCCTGACGGCCATGGCGCCCGGTGTGGCGGCGGCATTGGTGGCCACGGTCACCGGCTTGCTCGTCGCGATTCCCGCCATGTTCGCCTACAACTTCATGGTGACCACCATCCGCGCCATTACGCAGGAACTTGACGGATTCGCCAGCCGTTACGCCAACCAGATTGAGCACGTCTATGTGGACCACCGTCCCTTGGCCGAGGAAATCCGAAATGCCAACGAAGTGCTGGCCGACCGGATCGTCGGCGCATTGAAGAGCGAGGAACCCCCCGCGCTGGTTGAACGATGAAAAAGTGTTCGAAAACAGCACATCATTCACTGACGGAGTTGAACATCACTCCGCTGCTGGATCTGGCGTTCGTGCTGCTGGTGATCTTCATCATCACCACCATCCCGCCGGTGAATGACCTGGATTTGAAGTTGCCCGCCGCCGCCAAGCGGTTGAAAGACCCGCCGCGCAAGGCCAATTACATTACGGTGCAAGCCGACGGTGTGATGTATCTGAACAAAAGGCAGATGGACGTAACCGAGATGTTGCAGACCCTGATTGGTCTGCGCATGGATGATCCGGACTTGAACGTGATCGTGCGCGGCGACAGCCAGACCAAGTATAAACAGATCCGCGCCGTGTTGGAGGTCTGCCAGCAGGCGAACATTCCAAAGGTGGACCTAGCCACCGAGGCGGCCAACCAGAAATAGACCATGCTGCCGCAAAGCCAGACGCGCAAAAAACGCAACTCGTCGAAGGTGAACCTGCTCATCTCGTTCATCTTTCACACCCTCATCGTGTTGGTGCTGTTTTATTTTGCGGCGCGGCAGGGGTTGCTGGGCAAACAGATGAAAAAAATCGCGGTCGAGATGGTGAAGGAGAAGCCGCCGGAGAAACCCAAGGAACCGGAAAAACCGAAGGTCGAGTCGCCGAAAGTGGAAACGCCCAAGGTGGTGGAAAAACCCAAGGAGGTGGAGGAAGCCAGGGCCGCACCGCCACCGGCGGCGGAACTGCCAACCGTGGTGCCACCGGCGGCGGAACTGCCGTCGTTTGAGTTCGAGGGTGGCAAGGCGGTCGAGACCAGCTCCGATGCGGTGCAGATTTACAAGGGGTACCTGGAATACGCGTTGCGGTCGAAATGGAACCGGCCGGACAACCTCGCGGATGACAATTATGTGGCCGAGGTGGAAGTGGCGGTCAACCGCGCGGGCGATGTCAGCGACCCGGTCTGGAGAAAAGGCTCCGGCGACCCGAAATGGGACGAGTCCGTGAGAAAGGTTTTCGCCGCCGTCAGCCGCCTTGACCATTCGCCGCCGACGAATTTCCCGCCGCGCGTGATCATCCGGTTTGACGTGCAGGGGGAAACCGAACCGATGTTGCAATGAAAAAGACCTCCAGTTCCCATCACAGTACCCTGAACGAACTGAACATCACGCCGTTGCTGGACTTGGTGTTCGTGCTTCTGGTCATCTTCATCATCACGACGCCGCAGATGATGAACAATCTGGAGATGACGCTGCCCTCCGGCAAACCGCCGCCCAAGACTGACAAGAAACCGAAGATCAACCATATCGTGGTGGATGCGAAGGGACAGACGTATTTGAACGATACCCCGGTCACTATCCCCGTGCTGAAAACTGACTTGCAACAGATGAAGGCCGAGGACCCGGGAGTAAGCGTGGTGGTGAAGGGCTCGGACGATGTGGATTACCAGAACATGATCAACGTGCTGGACGTGCTCCAGCAACTCGACATCACCAAAGTGGGCCTAGCCACCGAAACGACACCTTAAGCTGGTTGAAAAACAGAATCACCCGCTGCGAATGCACTGCCGGCGGTTGGGTCGGCTGAGCGGAATGTTGCCGGAGAATATGAAGCGATGAGGTTTAGCAAAAAATCAACTTGTTTCACTCCGCATGGATCATCTTTTGAATGGATGGCCTGAATTTTATGGCTTCGGTCGGTGGTCGGCGTGCGGGGGGAAGTGGAGCGGAGGCGGAGAGCCTCTTACCTTGTTGGCGGCCTTCGATCATGTAACGGTGAAATTGCACGTTCTCTGCCATGAACTTGCGATGTTTCTTTAATCTGTCGCCCTTGTATTTGCCGCCGGCTGTGTATCGAAGAAACAAGTCGAGTGACACGGGGAATTTTAATATCTCTGGAATTTTCGGCGCGGTTTTCATTTTGAATTGAGCGCGGGGATTTTCTCCACGGCGGCGCGGAGTTCTTCAAGTTCGTGGTGAATGTAGCTGCGATGGACGGCTTCGGTTTTGTGGCCGGTGAGTTTTATCCGCAATTCGGGCACGGCAATCAGCGTGTCTTTGCATTTGTGCGCCATGATTCATGCCATTGCCGGTTGCAACGCGGCCAGCGGTTCAACGTCGCGTTCAATGGTTCGCGCCTTTTCGTGACGCGCCTAGCGCAAATCGTAATCAGCCTGCAAGCCCGTCCACAGTTCCGCACTGGTGCCATAATACCGCGCCAGCCGCAAGGCGGTGTCCGCCGTGATGCCGCGCTTTTCCATGACGATTTCATTGATTCGGCGCGGCGGGACATTCAATGCCCGCGCCAGCGCGTTTTGCGAAAGGTCGCGCGGCTTCATAAATTCTTCGCGGAGAATTTCCCCCGGATGAATCGGCGGCAGTTTTTTGACACCGGCCTTCACGCTTTCACAAGTGTCTTGGTGCAATAGCTGTTAAGGCTTTCCCCGGCGGCAAGGGCTTTGGCGGCAAGGCGGCGGTGCAAGGCTGGTTCCACGCGTAACACAAACTTGCCGCTGAATTTTTTCGCGGCCAGCGGTTCGGGCAGGGCGTGGCCGTCGCCTTCCAAAACTTCGATCCATTCTTCCACGATCTGACACAATTCGGCATAGACTCTGGCTTCGTCCTTGCCGTGACAGCATGGTCCAATCAGCGGCGGCGCGCTGCCGACAAAACAGCCGTCTTCACCGCTCCATTCCACGATTTTCATGTAACGGGCGGACTTGGCTTTCAATTCGTTGTTTTTCATTTTTGGCTTTCCTCAATCTGCCGCCGCACTTGCCGTTCCTGATAGGGCTGGGCATCGTAACCGGGCTGTCCGCTAATGGTGACACGCGCCCCGGTCGGATGAATGTAGTTCCGATGGCTGCCCTTGCCACCCCGGTTCACAAAACCGGCTTTTTCCAAGTCGGCAATCAGTTGTCGCACTTTGCGCGGCATTTCAGTATCAAGATGGTATCACAGAGGTTTGCCGTTGTCAATTACGTTCAAATCAGCCAAGCGACGGGATTTTTTTGACGGCGGCGCGGAGATTGTCCATTTCGTGGTGCGTGTATTTTTGATGTTCGCCTTCCGTCTTGTGGCCGGTAAGTTTCATCCGCAATTCAGACGATACGTTTTGATTGGCCAGCGCGGATGTGAAGCTGTGGCGCAAGGCGTGGAATGTGCGCTTGGAAATCATCCGTTTCCCCGCACCCTTCACCGTCTGCAAATCCAAGCCCGTCTTCCGCGCGATGCGTTTGAAGCCTTCGGAAAGCCCATGCCGTCCGCCGGGCCGCAAATTCGCCATGTGCGGCAGGATGAACACTTCCGCCTTGTCTGTCCCCGCCAGCTTGTTCAATCGCGCCAGCAAGTCGGGGTGAAGTGGAATGGTCACTTTCGCGCCGGTCTTGGTTTGCGTGTAAGTCAGCGTTCCTTCGCCCAAGTCCACGCCTTTCCATTGCATCCGGCAGCAATCGCCCAGCCGCGCCCCGGTGAAATAAGCGAACAGGATAAGCAGCTTCCATTCGCCGTCCGCCGTGTCCACCATCATCTTCACTTCCGCCGGCGTGAACGTGCCGCGTTCCACGCTTTCGCCTTCCGGCAGTTCCACGGCTTCGGCGGGATTGGAAGGAATCAAACCTTGGCGCCGGGCCGCGTTCAACGCCGTGCGAATAACTTTCCCGTCCAAGCCGACGGTTACGGGCGCAAGCCCCAAGCCCATGCGATGACTTAAAAAACGTTCCACGTCCGCCGCTGTAAGGCTGGTAAGGGGCTTGGCGGCGCGGTTGCCCAGCGTTTTCAGAAATTCAGCCACGGCCCCACCGTAGCGATCCCCCGTGGCTTTGGCCTTCCGCGCCCGTTTGCTGGCAAGCCAAGTGTCGAAATACGATTTGATGGACACGCTTTGCAGGGTTTCGCCCATGTCCGCCCGCTTCATTATGTCCTTCAGGACTTCGCGGGCTTGGGCTTCCACCAGTTCCCCGCGCCGGGCGAGTTTGGAAGCCCGCTCGTATTCCATTGCCACGGCCAAAGCGGATTGGCGGTCTTGCTGTTTGGTGCTGCGGAGAATCCGGCGGCCATCCGGCCCAAAATAAGCCGCGTGCCAGTATTGAGAATCAGGACGACGATGTATGCTTGCCATAGTGCTGCTAATTATACTGCTAACGTCCACCTATGTCAATAGCATTTCACCCTGTCTTTATTGCTTTATTTCGCTATAGTTAGCATTGCGGAAACGAAACGTGGGTTCGATTCCCATCGCCCGCTCCATGCTCTAAGAAAGCGGGCGTTTCAGCCTTCAACCTTTTTTACGTCGGCGTGGCCATCCGGAGGAGCAATTCGTTCAGTTCCTGCATATGCGGCGGTTTGTTGACCACGACATCCACTCCCGGAGTGGTATCTCCGTCATCCCTAATAATCGCGCCCCAGCCGGTCAACATAATGATCGGCGTGTTTGGGGATTCAGCCTTGATCGTCCGGGCCACTTGGCGGCCATCAATATCCGGCATGCGCATGTCGGTTACGACCACTTCGTAAGGCTGGTTTTTCAGCGTGGCGGTGCGGAACATTTCTATCCCTTCTTTTCCGCCAGAGGCCACCATCACCCGATGACCGAGGTGCGTGAGACAATCATTCAGGAGTTCCCCGACCTGCGGGTCGTCATCAATGCAAAGGATGTATAGGGAGCGTTTCGGCTTGGTTTGACCAATGTCCCCGCCCGCCTGATTGACGGTTTGCAGATGATGCCGGGAAACCTCCGGCACATCCGGCGGCGTATTAAGCGGCAGATCCGAATCGGCAACTATGGAAGACCCGTTCATTTTAGAACCGGTTTGTCGATTCGTGATTACGGTGCTTGTGCGGGGGCAAAACCGCGATAAAAACGGCTTGGATTACCCGATGCATTTGTGTCAACGAACGTGAAAAGCCCGTTGGCATCGGTCCGATTCGTACTAATGGCCATCCAGTTATGCATGTTGAATGAAGCCTCGAGCACGTAAGTCTGGTCGGGACTGCCGGACAGTGTAATGGCCGGACCATTCGACGTGGCGGCGATTGAAACGGTGCTGGCGTCGGGAATGTTCACCGGGAGGGGGTTGGGGACGTTGCCTGAGAAATTGAAGTTGACGGGAAAGTCGGCGCCGGAACCCACCATGGTGAC
>PLAY01000171.1 GCA_003134375.1 Limisphaerales bacterium
GTTTTGAAAACTACGCGACACTGGCTTGTTTGCGGACTTGCGTCTTTGTGAAATTGATATAGTTTCGCCCCCGATCAAGGTTTCTCGCCATGACCACGTCAACAAACCCGACCCACGACTCATTCAAACATTTCAGCGTCTGGCTGGCCGCGTTGTTTTTAGTGGTGCTGGGGGCCAAACTTTGGCTGGTGCAGCTTTACGGGTCGCCCCTGCTGTTGTGGGACCAGTGGTATGAGGCGGGGTCGTTTTTCCGGCCGTGGGTGGAAGGGCATCTGACGTGGCAGGTCTTTTTTGCACCCGATAATGGACATAGAATTTTCTGCACCCGTCTATTTGATTTGATCGTCATCCGGCTGAATGGGCGATGGGAACCCTTGGTGCAAATGACGGTCAACGCGTTCATCCACGCGACGTTTGTTTGCGGGCTGGCATTTTGTTTGTGGGATTTTCTAGGGCGAAAAAATGGATGGTTCGTCTGTTTTCTGCTGGCGCCATTTTTCGCATTGCCCTATGCCGGGGAAAACGCCATCTGGGCGATCAATATCGAGTATTTCCTGGACGTCTTCTCATTGGCAACACTGGTTGGACTGGGCTTTGCCAGGCCGGGCAGCCGGTGGTGGTGGCTGGGATTGGCCGTGGCGATCCTGGGACTGTTTACCATGGCTTCAGGTTTGCTTGCGCCGATGGCGGTTGGCGGGCTGATGGTTTTGCGCATCATAAAAAAACGGCGGATGGAAAGGGAAAATTTGATCACGCTGGGCGTATGCCTGATGGTGGTGGGGTTGGGTGCGGCCCTGAACGATACGTCGGGAGGCGACCGTTCCTTGCGGGCGCATTCATTGATGGAGTTTGCCTCCGCCCTGGCACGCAACCTGACCTGGCCGTTTTTCGACAAGCCGGGAATGGCCTGTCTGTTTTTGCTGCCTTTGGTGGCATTGGTTGCCTTGTATTTCCGGCCCAACTTTCAGGAGCCGCGGGCGGCGGAACTGCTTCTGACCTTCGGACTGTGGAGTGTGCTGCAATCCGCAGCGCTGGCCTACGGGCGCGCGAATTATGGGGATATGGTTCCCGTCAGCCGTTACCTGGACATCTTGAATATTTTTATCATGGCCAGTCTTTTCGCTTCGGTGCTGCTCGCGCAATTGTGGCTGCGCGGCGCATTTTCAGTAAAATTCACCCTGCTCCCGCCGCTCGTTTTTTCCGCCGTGATTTTCTTTGGTCTTTGCCGCATCTCACAAATCGTGGTGGAAAATCTTTTGCTGCCCACCCGCATGATGAATCTGGTGGCCGAAGAACGCGTGGAAACATTCATGGCCACCGGCGATGAGCACGATTTCCTGGAAGCGCCCACGGTGCGTCCGAGTGCGGAAGTGGCCTTGGGAGTGTTGCGCAACGCGAAACTGCAGACCATCCTGCCCGCCGTTTGCCTGCCGCCGGCGGATGTGCCTGTCACCGGCCGTTTCGCCGCCGTTTCACAATGGCTGTTGCGAAATTCCACCGGGATGTTGTATTGCGGGCTGGGCCTGTTCGTCGGTCTGATTGGATATGCCTTGATTCGCAGCCCGCTGGGGCTGGCGTGGGAAAATCTGCCGGCCTTCATCGCTTTGCTGGCAATTTTGGCCGCGCTGGGTTTTGCCTGGTCAAAAGCGCCGGTCAAACGCGAAACCATCGAACGAGATCTGGACTACAAGCTCGCTGCCTATTTCAAATCCGTGAACAACTTCAATCGCGCGGCGATCCATGAGCGCAAGGCGGATGCGTTAAAAAGATCCGGGGAAAAATCGCATGCCGCCCCGTAATTCCATAATGCGGCTGGCCGCGTGGTTGTCCGCGTTGTTCCTGGTGGTTCTGGGAGCCAAACTCTGGATCATTCAAGTGTATGGAACGGCCCTGCCCTACTGGGATCAGTGGGATGAGGCGGGACTCTGGTTCAAGCCCTGGCTCGAAGGCCATCTGGCGTGGGGGACCTGGTTTGCGCCGCACAACGAGCATCGGATTTTTTTCACGCGCCTTTTGGACTGGTTCGTCCTCCGGCTCAATCGCCAGTGGGATCCCCGCTTGCAGATGACCATCAACGCATTTATTCACGCCGGCTACGCCTGTGGACTGGCATGCAGCCTGTGGGTTTTTAACGGTCGAAAACATGAAGGCCGGATTTGTTTTTTGCTCCTGCCGTTTTTCGCGCTTCCGTTTGCGGCGGAGAACACGATCCACGGATTCCAATCCCAGATGTATTTTCTGAGTATTTTTTCAGTCATCGCCATGGTCGGATTGGGATTCGGTTCGCCGGGCAGAGGCTGGTGGCTGGGGGGACTTGCCGCGGCTGTCATGTCGCTCTTCACGATGGGCTCAGGCTTGCTGGCTTCCCTGGCGGTCATGGGACTGGTCTGCCTTCGAATGTTAAAGCAAAGAGGCATCACCCAAAAAAATCTTGCCACCCTCGGCGCTGGTTCGGCGGTTTTTATCACCGGCCTGATTTTACAACTCTCCGCCGGGCATGGTCCGTTCCGGGCCAGGTCCCTGTTGATCTTTCTGGATGCGCTGGCGGGAAATCTGGCGTGGCCTTTTGGAGATCAGCCGGTGATGTTGTGCCTGATTGGTTTGCCGCTGGTCATCACGATCGTAAAATATTTTCGCCTGGATTTCAAAGACCCGAGGGTGGCTGAATTTGTTCTGACCCTGGGCTTTTGGGGGTTCTTGCAGGCCATGGCGCTGGCTTATGGACGTGCGTACCTGGGGAACAGCAGCCGGTATCTGGACACGCTCAGCACCCTTCCCATCGCGGGCCTGGCCAGTTTGTTCATTTTGGGCGAGAGCGCGGATTTTCGCCGGTTTCCCCGGCGGCTGGTGGTGATGCTGGCGGTGGTTTGGGTGGCGGTTCTGTTCTGGGGCGTGTGGCGGATTTCCCGGACGGCCATGGAAGATTACAAGACGCTGGCAAATTATTTGCAGTGGAGCAAGCGATGGAGCCTGGTTGAGGAGGAGAATGTGCGGGCCTTTGTTGCCACCAATGATCGCCGCTATTTGCCGGACCAGCCACTGTTGGCCATTCCGTATTCTAGCGCCGACCGACTGGCTGAACTGCTGCGCGATCCGAAACTATCGGCCATTCTTCCCTCCGCCTGTCGTCCGCCGCTCCAGTTGGAAAAGGATGAAAAATCCGATGCCTCATTTGTTCTGGATGGCTGCCCGCCGGACAAACCCAAGCAGGAATTTACCCGGGTTTGGGGCAGCTACTCGGCCAACGGCGCGAATAAGACCGGCGCTTTTGTCAGCCAACCACTTTCCGCCGCGTTGCCAAAACTAATCATCCCCGTGGGCTGTGGAACCAGCCTGGAGGGCATCCGCCTTCAGTTGGTTGAACAGCAAACCGGGCGCAGAACCGAATTGAATCCCAAAACCCCGGGACGCTGGCAGACCATCATTGTGACCGCGCCCGCAAATCCATTCCGGCTGGAAATCACCAATCAAAATCCAAATTCATGGGTGGCGGTGGGGGATTTGAGTGAAATGGGCCGTTTGTCTTATGATGCACTCCTGCTGCTGGACCACGCCGCCGGCATTTTGGTGGTTGGACTGTGTTTGTGCGTCTGGCTAACGGGATTGGCCGTGGTTCGCCGGGGAATTGGCATTGGGGATGACGGTTTCGTGGAAATTCTGATTCTGCTGGTCGCGTTGGTCGCGCTGGCGAAAGTCTGGTCCGGGCGGAATTTTGACGCCACGGGACTCGCCTGCAATTTGCACAAGAAATTGGCCGTCGAATTCACGTCCACCGGCGACCTGCGAAGTGCGGAAATGCATTTTCGCGCAGCCTTGTGGCTGCAACCGGACGATCCGGAAACGTTCTGCCATCTGGCGAACGCCCTCCTTCACGATTCCAATCTGGAAAAAAACCAGGCCCGCGAAGAAGCGGTGTCGGATTACAAAGTGGCACTGCGATTAAAGCCTGATTTTATGGAAGCCAAAAATCAGTTGCGCGCCCTGGGTGTGCCGGCAACTGAATAACCTCCCCGCAAAAAATTCCGGCGGAGTCTCAACCGGCGGTTTACACACTTCCCGGAGGCCACAGGCTTTTTCCAATGTCCGTGCGGTAATAGCTGCCGACCACGCGGATTTTACGGATGTTTGCGTAAGCCTTCGCAATCGCCGCGTCCAGCTTCGGTGCCAGCGCTATCACGTCCGCAATACGATGACCTGTGGACACGAGCTTTTTGTCCGCGCCGCGCGCCACCTCGTTCCACCACACATCGCAGTCAAAGTTGCCATCCACTTCCAGCGGCAAATGCGGGCTGCGCACCTGAATGAAAGGATAGCCATAGCCCGCCAGTGTGAGCGAACAGCCGAAATTAAGTTTTTCGTCGAACTGCAGGTCCAGCTTCCGGTTCTGCGCGGTTCGCGAAACGATTTCCGCCGGATTTTTCAGCATCCGCAAAATCATCGGGCCGGAGGTGACGCCGATGCGGATGTTGTATTCGATGACATTCCATTTGCCGCCCTGCTTGATGGCGGTGACTTGCAGCGGTCCGTTGAATTTTGCCGCGCGCAGCCACGGTAACAACGGATGGATGAGCTTGCGCGCCAGTCCGTATTTATCGTCCGGATCGCGTTCGACCAGCCCGCCCAGCGGCGCGCCGGCCACAACGCCCTGGTTGCCATTGAAGGCGTATTTGTATTCCTGGTTCGTGACGAGCGAATGGATTTCGCCGCCGCTCACCAGCGCGATATGGCCCACCTCGGCGCGTCCCAGGTATTCCTGCAGGAAAACGCCCTCGGCATAATTGACATGCCGCAGCCATGCCCGCGTGTCCTCGACCGTTTCGCACAAAATGGTGTGAATCGGACTGGTCGGCGAACAGAGCGGATTTTTGATGACGAATGGCCGCGGATGTCTGGCCAGAATTTTTTCGGCGGCCTTTTGATTGGACGCAACGTGGGCTTGGGGAAAGGGAATTTTGAAATCTGCGCACAATTTCCGGGCAAAATCCCGTTCGCGTTCAATCCGCATCGCCTCGCGCGTGGGACTGAAAATGCCGGTGCCGGACTGCAACAAATCCTCCGCCCAGGGTTGCAACGCCCAGTCAATGGACTGCGGGATGACGACCTCAATGCCGTTTTTCTTGAGCAGTGGAACCGGGCTGGGAAAGGCGTTGCGCGAAAAAGTTGGCCCGACCAGCGAGGGCGGGAAATGACCGTAATTGCGGGTGAGATAGGTTGAAACGTTCGCGCCCGCGTCCGCCAGCGCCGTGCCGATGCTGTGCGCGAACGAACCAACGCCGAGAATCATGACCGATGCCGTCGTGTGCTGACGATTGGATTTTTTCCGGACCGTTTTTTTCACTTTTATTTTTTCGGTCGCCGCCCAGTTTGGCGACGGCTGAAGTTATTTGCCTAGTTTGGAAAAACTGCGAACTTTTACAACCATGAACGCTGAAAACTTGCAACGGCTCGAACGCATCGAAGCACACATCGCCCACCTGGAACATCAGGTCGAACAGTTGAACGGAGTGGTCGTTGAACAAGGCCGGCTCGTGGAGCATTTGAAGAAACAGATGCAGCGTCAGTCGGCGGTTTTGGAAACCATGGAATTGGAACGCATCAAGGCCAACAACCCCAGGCCGCCTCACCACTAGGGGCGGGTTTTCAAAATCGGCTGCCGCCGGAAAACAGGCACGGCTTTGGCGTCCGATTTTGGACTGCGCTGGCAGAGCGCAGCGGCGACGGCGCTTTCGTAAGGTGAATGAGTCGGCGATCTTTTCCAAAGCGGCGTCGCGCTCTGCTTGCCGCCGCAGTCCAAATTTGCTCGTTTCTCGACTTTGCCCGCCGATTTGCTACGTTGGTGTCGTGAGTTTTGTCGCTGAATTCAATTCATTGCCGCTGGAATCGCTCGTGAAGCGTTCGCAAACCGCCGGCGTCCAGGCCGTGCGCGAGAGCATGGCGAAGGTGAAATTGTCGCTGGCGGATTTCGCGCATTTGATTTCGCCAGTTGCGGCTGGACTTCTGGAACACATGGGCCGGCGTTCGCACGCCATGACGCAGCAACGGTTTGGCAAGGTCATCCGGATGTTCGCGCCGCTCTACCTTTCCAACGAATGCGTCAACAATTGCCAGTACTGCGGTTTTTCGCGCGATAACCCAATCCTGCGCGTGACGCTGTCGCTGGAGGAAGTCAAACGTGAGGCGCTGGCACTCAAGGAACAGGGCTTCCGCAACATCCTGCTCGTTGCGGGGGAACATCCGAAGTTCGTTTCCAATGATTACCTCAGGGATTGCATCGCCGCGTTGCATGCGGATTGGCCGGGCATTTCGCTCGAAGTCGGGCCGATGGAAGCGGCGGATTACCGGCCGCTCGTCGAGGCGGGTGCGGACGGGCTGGTGGTTTATCAGGAAACTTACGATCGCGCGGTTTACGCGAACATGCACACCGCTGGACCGAAACGCAATTTCGACTGGCGGCTCGAAACGCCGGAGCGTGGCTACGCGGCAGGCTTTCGCCGGCTCGGCATCAGCCCGCTCTACGGACTAGCCGACTGGCGGTTCGAGGCCATCAGCGTGGCGGCGCACGCGGATTATTTGCTGCGGAATTGCTGGAAGGCGCAGTTGACGATTTCCCTGCCGCGGCTGCGACCGTGCGCGGGCGAATTCCAACCGCTCACGCACATGACCGACCGCGACCTCGCGCAACTCGTCTGCGCATTCCGGCTGATGTTCCCCGATGTCGGCCTCGTGCTTTCGACGCGCGAACCGGCGAAGCTGCGCGACGGGCTGATTCCGCTCGGCATCACGATAATAAGCGCGGGCAGCCACACCGAGCCGGGCGGTTACACCGGCGCGGGCAGGGAGAAACTCCACCAAACCGTGCGCGGGAAAATTGTCGAACTTGGCGCCCCTGTGTCGCCGAAGCTGCGAATTAGCAGCGAAGGCGCAAGCGAATGGGCGCCCACGCCGGAAAATGCGACGAACGCGACCGGACAATTTCAGATTGCCGACGAACGTTCCGCCGGCGAAGTGGCGGAGTTGATCCGCCGGCTGGGGTACGAGCCGGTATGGAAGGATTGGGACTCGGCTTTGACGGCATGAAATGGAAAACATCCAACATCGAACATCCAACGCCCAACAACCAATGAACTATCGCCGGCAGAAATTGGATGTTGGATGTTCAGTGTTGGATGTTGGATGTTGAAAAAGATTGTGAAACCATGAATCCGTTTGTCACCGCCAACGGAAAGCCGATCGAGGCGAAGCTGCCGTGCTCGGTTGAGGAATTTCTGGTGGCGCAAAATTTATTGCCGCGCAGCGTCGTCGTGGAGCACAACGGCGAGGCGGTCGCACCTTCGGAATTTCCCCAGCGGCGGCTCAACGCGGGCGACCGGCTGGAAATTGTAAAAATCGTCGCTGGCGGTTGATTGGGAGGGTGCTACTTCGCATGGTTCTTGTTTGGAGTTCCGCCTTCAGGCGGTTCGGGCGAAGCGCTGCGATGAACCGCCTGAAGGCGGAACTCCGAACGGTCAAGCCAGCTTCGTTAAGAACCATGTAAAGCTGCGTCGATTGGCAAAGTCGCGCTTTGCGCTTTCAGTTTGGGCGGTCACGGGTTTAAGCTGTGTGCCATCATGGATTGGCTGCACAATTTAATCTGGCACAACGGCGAATTGTTTGGTGTGGCGTGGAGCGTCTGGAAAATCATCGGCTGGCTGGGCAATACGGTCTTCTTCGCGCGCTTTTTCGTCCAATGGTATGTCACTGAAAAGAAAAAGCGCGTGGTGGTGCCGGTGGCGTTCTGGTGGTTAAGCCTGGCGGGTTCGCTGCTGATGCTGGCTTATTCGCTGCACAAGCGGGATTCCGTTTTTATTTTCGCCTACATCTTCACGTGGATTCCGTATATTCGGAATCTCATCATCCATCGGCGGCACGAGGAGGCGCACACGGATTGCTCCGGTTGCGGCAAGAGTTGTCCGCCACAGTCGAATTTTTGTCCGAACTGCGGTGCGCGGCTGATACCGGCTACTTCTTAGCAGGCACAACAGGTGTGGCGGCAGGTTGCGTCGCCACAATCCCGTATTTTTTGAGAATCGGCTGGAAGTCGGGATGGGTGACGCCGTAAGCCGTAAGTTGCTTCACGAAATTTTCCATGAGCGGCAGGTCCCGTTTGAATGCCGCTATGATTTGGGTGGCCTGGGGTTTGATGATTGCAATGTCTCTGCCGGTCAGTTTGGCCTGCCGGTACAAAACGACAGTGAGCGTGCCACTAACCACGACAAGGACGAGCAACAGTGTGAAAACCTGATGTCGCAAAGCGACAATCTGATCCATCAATTCGGTTTGCACGGGGGGATTTGTTTCAGATTCATTCATGGCAATTAGCGGTTGGCGGGTTTGGCTTGGGTGGGCTGCAGGATGTGAAGGATTTCCGAGTTCGGATTTTGCTTGCTGTAAGCGACCGCGTCGTTCGCGAGCGCTTCGACGCCCATGCGGTAGCCGTTGGCCTGGGTCGCCTGCATTTGCAGGGAGCGCAACTCGCGCGTGCGGAAAATCGTCTGCAGCGCGAAAATCACGCCCAAAATCGCCAGCACAGCCAGCACCAGATTTAAAGCAGTCGTAATGTTGTCATTTTTCATAAGATTACGGTGACTTTAACGAAACGGCGGCGGTTGTCCACTGATTTTTACGGCGAAAATGGATTGATTTTACGGGGGGGCGAATGGTATTACTTTTTGTAATTCAACGACGCATAGTGGCTAAAGAGGAGCCAATTGAATTAAGTGGAAACATTATCCAAGTGCTGCCCGGCACGATGTTTCGGGTGGCGCTGCCTAACGGCCACGAAGTGTTCGCGCATATCTCCGGCAAGATGCGCAAAAATTTCATCCGCATCAGCGTCGGCGACAAGGGCAACATTGAGATGTCCCCCTACGATTTGAACAAGGCGCGCA
>PLAY01000130.1:0-543 GCA_003134375.1 Limisphaerales bacterium
CTGAATCGTTCCGGCTTAGAATTGCGTCAGAACTATTGATTCTATTGGTCGAAATCGGTTTTCAGCCATTCCATGCACGCTCTCATTAAGCGCCCTGAAAAAGATGCGACTCTGGCACAAAAACTGGCACACGGATCAAAATACTTTTTCACCCACCGACCGTATTGTGGACGTGCAGGATTGGTGAAGCTGTAGGGTAATACCCCATAGCACCCTTCCGCTCTCTGGCTTATGTTCACAGCATGAATAATAAAACACTCATCCCAATTGGAGGATAATATATGTCACTGATTTCTCCCGCCGTCATCACCTCGATCACATTATGAAAACTCGCATTTTAATTATAGCGGCAACGACCCTGACTTCCAGCCTTTGCCTCGCGCAACCAATGCCTGCACTGCCGCAGCAGGCAGTGCAGCCATCGCATATTACCAATTACGTCTCCCCAACTCCACAGCCACCGGGAACACTCCCACAGCAACCCGGAACATTCCCGCAACATCCGGGAAAACCGCTGCAGTTACCTGGAACACCGCCGCAGTT
>PLAY01000130.1:622-5340 GCA_003134375.1 Limisphaerales bacterium
AACACCGCCGCAGTTGCCCGTACCACCGCCACAGCTATAGTGACGAATCTTCGCAGGCTCCATTCCGCACTCCTTGATTTCAACCGCACTGGTGTGCTCGTTTAATCGTATTAATATCGCCTGCCCGCCTTGTCTGGTTTGCGAACAATTCGGTTTGAAATTCCGCTAACCGGCAAAAACTGAAAGAATGCAGACTTTTGGGGTTTGAAAATTCCCCGTTCGCATTCCCGTGTTTGTCATGCAGCTTGCTGAATTGAAGGCCAAGCCGGATGCCAATTACGCGAACGCTCACCCCATCAATGACTGGTCGTGTCAAATTTGCAACCAACACCGCGCCACGTCCCCCACTCGCAATCTGGTTTCAAATCCGCCACCACCAGGGCAATTCTGGCGCGAACGGGCGTCGCTGGTTTGCGTTCATCATGGCCGCGATTCTGGCCGGTAATGCAGGTCGTTTTTATTTTAAATGTTAAGACGGTCGCAAACACGGCGCGAGGATCTAAAGCGCGAACGAGGCATGCGAATTTGGTATGCGGATTTGGTTGTCAGCACGCGGCTTAACCGTTATCATTTCACGCGTATGATAAGGGCGCTGTTCCTGATATTTCAAACTGGTGCGGCATGGGAGCGTGTGGTGAAAGCCCAGCGTAATTTGGGACCTTTGCTGGTGCTTTACCTGTTGCCGATGATGTTGATGGTGGCGGTCGTGAATGGTTTTGGTTTGGTGAAATGGGGCGAACCTCAGGCGGGTTTATTCCACTACATCCACAAATCCACCGCCGGCGAGGCGGTGATTTTTGAAGCTGTGCATTCGCTGCTGACGCTGCTGGCCATTGTGGTTTGCGGCGTTCTGATAAAAATATTGGGGGAGACTTTTCATGGACGCTTCACTTACAAGCAGACGTTCACGCTGGTTATTTATGTATTGAGCCCGATGTTCCTGTTGCGGTTGTTGGACACGGTTCCGGCGATTACTCCGTGGGCCACCTGGGGCATTGGCATCGTGCTTTCCATCAAGGTTCTTCACCAGGGCATCTGGTTCGTCATGCAGCCCGCCCCGCCCAATGCTTTTGCACTGTATTTCATGAGTTCATTGCTGCTGGTCGCGGCAACCGGTTTGGAACGATTCGTCACCGCATGGTATTTGGTGGGACACATCCCATCCGCTGGCAATTTCGTTTCGCACCTTGCTGCACACCTGCCGTTTTAAAACGTTCCGAATCGGCCCCCGGAACATCATTCCTGAAAGATTAGGTTGTCAGCGCGGGCCCAAAGCGATATCACAACATTGAAATGACAAGGATGTTCCTTTTTATTTTTCAGCCGGCAGCGGAGTGGGATGCCGTGTTGCAGGCGAAGCGGGGTTTGGGATTTATTGTGGGAATCCAACTGTTGCCGATGATGCTGATGGCTTCATTTGCGGAAGGGGCGGGCATGGCCGGTGGGCGGAAGTGGCATGCCGGCATACATGGAGTCAAGTATTTCACCGTGGGCGAAGCCGTGGTCTGGGAAATGATGCAACTGATGTTGATGCTGGTGGTCATCGCGACTTGCGCCTACTTGATCAGGTTGATGGGTGAAACTTTTAACAGCCATTATCCTTTCCGGCAGACGCTGATCTTGGTGATTTATACTTTTAGCCCGTTGTTTGTGCTCCGTCTCCTGGACGCCATCCCGGGGATCAGCTTCTGGATTCCCTGGGGCATCGGCATCTTTCTCTCCCTCAAAATCCTCTATTGCGGCCTGCCGCGAATTTTGCAATCCCACCTGTCACACGCCTTGGGATTATTTTTCATAAGCGCGCTGTTCATTGTCGTGCTGACGGGCGCGGAACGGCTCATCTTCATCCGATGTTTGAAAGGCCAGGGCGTGCCAATCGAAAACCTGGTTTCCTACATCGCTGCCAAACTGCCATTTTAAGGGAGTGGACGAATGACAGAACGTGCAAACGTTTGTTTATTTTCTTTCCGTCGCCGCGTCTTTCCGTGAAATTTTTCCCGCGTGATTCTCAACGACACCATCGCAGCCATTGCCACTCCGCTCGGTGAAGGCGGTCTGGCAGTCGTCCGCCTTTCCGGGCCGCAGGCGTTCGCCATCGCCGGCAAAAGTTTTCTGCCGGTCGGTAAAAATTCGCTGAAACCGTCCGCCGCGGCGACGCACACAATCCAGTTTGGCAAAATTGTCCGGCAGGGCCGGAGCGTGGATGAGGTGCTGCTGGCCGTTCTGCGCGCGCCGCGCACGTTCACGCGCGAGGACACGGTGGAAATCACCTGTCACGGCGGCCTTTTGCCCGCCAAGCTCGTGCTCGACACGCTTTTGGAAAACGGCGCGCGCCTGGCCGAACCCGGCGAATTTACCCGCCGCGCCTTTCTCAACGGTCGCATTGACCTCGCGCAAGCCGAAGCTGTTGCCGACCTGATTCATTCGCGCACCGAACTCGCACTGGCCGCCGCCAACGAGCAGCTCGCCGGCAAACTTTCACAGCGCATCAACGAATTGCGCGATGAGATGATGAAGACGCTCGCGCACGTCGAGGCGCACATTGATTTTCCTGACGAAGACATTTCACCCGACACAAAGGAGCAACTGCTCAAGCGTCTGGAACACGGCATCGCGTTCATGAACGAACTGTTGCGCACGGCCAACGAAGGGCAAATTCTCCGGCGCGGCATCCGCGCGGCGATCGTGGGCCGGCCCAACGCGGGCAAATCGAGCCTGCTCAACCAATTGCTCGGCCACGATCGCGCCATCGTCTCGCCGATTCCCGGCACGACGCGCGATACAATCGAGGAGACGGCCAACATCCGCGGCCTGCCGGTGGTGTTTATTGACACAGCGGGCTTGCGCGAGGCGCGTGACGAAATCGAGCAGGAAGGCGTCCGCCGCAGCCACGAATCGCTGGCCCGGTCGGAATTTATATTGCACGTGCTCGACGCCAGCGAACCGCTCACGCCCGCCGATAAAAAGTATTTGGCCGGGTTCGCTAACAAGAAACGGATTCTGGTCGTGAACAAAACCGATTTGCCGCGGAAACTGGAATTGCCTTCGGAGCGCCGGCCTCCGGCACGGCACGAAACAGGTAAATCATCTCAACGAGCCGTGCCGGAGGCCGGCGCTCCAATCGTTGAAGTTTGCTGCCTGAGCGGGCAGGGGATTGAGGCGTTGAAGGACGCCATCAAGGAACTGGTGTGGTCGGGCGAAATCAGGGCGGAGATGCTGCAGGTGATGATCAACTCGCGGCATCAGGACGCGCTGACCCGTGCCCGCGCCTCCACGCAGCGGACGCTGGACGTGTTGCGCGCCGGTGAAACGCTGGAACTGGCGGCGGGCGAACTGCGCATCGCCGTCAACGCCGTTGGCGAAATCGTCGGGAAAACGACAACGGAAGACCTGCTCGACTCCATCTTCAGCCAGTTTTGCATCGGGAAATAGGCGTGGAAAATTTCAGTGGCAATAAGCCGTAAAATGGCGGATAATTGCTGCGAAGATTATGTCACAGCCGATGCCCATCGAGCCGGAAAAGTTGAAGCCCGTGCTGCACGAGAAAATCGAGCGCATGAATGGCGAACAACTTACTCTGGTCAGTCAGGTCTTGCTGCAAGTCGAAGCGGAGGAACTCGCCGACCGTTTGAACGAGGCCTTTGACCAAGACCGTGAGCAAGGCAAGCTTCGGCGGATTTCCGAGCTGGTGAAACAATTCCGGGCTGAACACCGTTACGCATGACGGCCTGTCTGGACACCGGGGTCTTTCTTCAAATCTTTGGCCGGAAACAGCCTTTTCATCCGATTCTGCGCGCATTGCTGGATGGCCGGCTCATCCTCGCGGTTTCCACTGAAATTTTGCTGGAATACCAGGAGGTCACCACGCGGCTTTCCGGTGCTGAACGCTGGCGGGACATGGCGGCATTGCTGGATTTGCTCGCACAACTTCACGGGAAAATCCGCCACATCGAACCCAAATTCCGTTTCAATGTGATTTCAACTGACCCGGACGACAACAAATTTTGCGATTGCGCCATTGCCGCCGAAGTAAATTTCGTGGTCACAGAGGACAACGATTTCAATGCCTTGAAGTCTGCCGGGTACAAACCGAAGCCCATCAGGCCGGAAGAATTCATTCGTCAATATTTGCAAGCGTGACGCGTGGCAAAACGGCGACGGAAGACCTGATCGACTCCATCTTCAGCCAGTTTTGTTTTGGGAAATGAAACTAAATCCTTCTGGCTCTGCGAAGCGCTCTAATCCAAGGCCGTAGTATCTTCGCTTCATCTTCGATTAAGATCATCATTTCGCCCGACGGTTTGAGACAGAATTCGCGTGCTGATATTCGAGGTTGTTGTTTTGAAACCGTGAATAATAACACATAGCCTCCCAAAATAAATTTGTAATTCCGTTGTCCATCATGTTTTGATTTTGCTGGTTGCTCAATCCAACCTTCCAAATTTCTTTGATGTCGCAAATCAAACATCACGCAAGGATAGTCCATAGCTGATCCCGGAGTTTCTGTGTTCAAAAGTGTTCGCAATTTGGTTTCATGGAATTCCCCCAAATCGACCTCTTTGAAAAAGGAGCCTTTTGCAACTCCGGCACGCCAAAGTATAGAAAGCTGGAAAAGTTTTAGTTGTTTATAATCCGCTAAAACTTTTCTGATTTCTATGGAATCGCCACCATATTGCTGTCGAATTAAATTACCAATCGCGGCGCGTTTTTGAATCAAT
>PLAY01000015.1 GCA_003134375.1 Limisphaerales bacterium
GCCGGAGTTTTCACACAGCCTCTCGTGTCGTTGGGCACCAGGTCATCCGCGTCGCTGTAAAACGCGACGAACCGGCCGTTGGCGCTCACGGAAAACGGGGTAAGTCCGCTGAGGCCATCGGGTGTTGGCGACGGCAAAGCCGGTTGGCGGGCGGAGATCAAACCGGTGGTGCCGGCCGTCAGGTCGCACGCAAAAATGTTGTCATTCAGGTGGCGGTTGTCGGGCAACAAATTTACGGTATCAAACGCAACGACGCTGCCGTCGGCGCTCAAAGCCGGGACCAGGGTCGAAGCCACGCCGGTGCCGATCCCATTCGTATCGGCATCAAGCAATTGGGTGACGCCAGCCTGCAGGTCGCGGCGATAGACATGCCAGTCACCCGTCAGGGTGTTGGCGACCAAATTGGTGGCGTTGCTGACAAAGGCGACGAACTGGCCATTGGATGAAACCACGGGCGAGTCGCAAAGTCCATTGGCCGGACCGGAATTGTCCAGCTTGGCGCTCACCAGCGTATTCGTGCCGGTTTGCGCGTCCCAAAGATAAATGGCCGTGTTCGTCCCCGAAACATTGCCGATATTGGCGACAAAGGCGGCAAACCGTCCATCAGGCGTCATCGCTAAATTGTGGATGTTGGCCAAAGGCAACGACGGCGCGCTGGCATTTGTGCAAATGATGTCGGTCAAACCGGTTGGCAGGTGGTAACGCAAAATAATTCCGAGCCCGGCTGGACCCCCGCTTGGGAAATTGGTGCAGGCCTCAAACGCGACGAATTGACCGTCGTCGCTGATGCTGTAATTGCAGGAAACAGCATTGGCGGCGTTGTACAGGGACTGGAAAAGGGTACGAGCGTTGGTGCTGGCCCAAATGGTTTTGCCGGCAAACAAATCGCGGACGAAAATCTCACCGTTTGCCGCCACCCCGGGAACCAGATTGGTGGCGTTGCTGTAAAAAGCGACATAATGTCCGTCCGGCGTGATTTCCGGTGATTCCGAACCGAAGACGCTGCCACTGACTGGTGGAATTGAATTGGTGGTCGCGCCGACACTGGCCAGCGTCGTCGTGCCCGCCTGCAAATCCCGGACGAAAACGTCTGCGATGTTGTTGGTGTCGCCAGGCACCAGATCGGACGCGGTGCTGACGAACGCGACATAACGTCCGTCCCCGGTCATCACCGAACCGTGTGCCGTCCTGAACCAGTCGCCACTGGTGCCGTTGGTGTTCACGCTGACGAGCGTCGTCAGGCCGTTGACCACATCGCGCACGAATATGTCACTGACAGTGTTCGTGTCGCCGGCAACCAAATCGCTCGCACTGCTTTCAAAAAGCACAAACTGTCCATTCGTCGAAATCCCGGTGGGGAATGAATCCCCATTGCCACCGCCGTTCCCGGCCATGTTTACGCTGACCAGGGTGGTGGTGCTGGCCAGGCGATCGCGCAGAAACACATTAAACCGGCGCGGCAGCACGGAATTGTTGTTGTTCGTCAGCGTCAGATTGTTCGCCGTACTGGCGAATAAAACGTAGCGCCCGTCCCGGCTGATGATGGGCAGCCCCGAATTCCCGCTGCCGCCGGCTTGCGGCGCAAAGGAAGCGCCCTGCACGGTTACGAGTTGGACGGCTTCAGTAGAAAAAACACACCATGCGGTAAAAATGGCGGCGAGCACATACCACGACAATCGTCCCTCGAGAGAAGCCTTCATACGGAATTGACCTTATATCAAACCGCGTAAAATTTACAAGGATTAAATCTGTCAATTCAGAGCATTCCCGCAAAAAATGTTTCACCGACGCGGTTGATTCCGCCCGAACCGCCGATTTTTTCGATCCGAACCCGTCCGGTTGGCCGGGCGGGATGTTTTGAACTTTCGTATCGGCTTCACGGTTTTCGGGCGCGGTTTGGGCACCAGCACCAGCGGGCAGCCTTCGTAACCGAACGCCTGGCGCATCTGGCCGGCCAGGTATTTTTTGTACTGGTCGGAAAATAGTTCGTCGCGGTTGATGAACAGCAGAAACGTCGGCGGCGCCTGCCGCACCTGCGTCGCGTAAAAAAACTTCAGCCGGTGGCCCGACGCGCTGACCGGCTGGCGGCGCTCGATGGCGTCGCGCAACGTGCGGTTCAGAATCGCCGTCGGGATTTTTTGCTGCAACTGCGCGGCCACATAACGCACGGCCTCGAGCAGACGTTCGAGGTTGAAACCCGACGTGGCTGACGTGAAAATCACCGGCGCGTAATCGAGGAAAAACAATTTGTCCTGCACCCACTGGCCGAATTCGCCGAGCGTGGAGATGATCTTGGCCTGGCCTTCGGTCCGATGCTTTTTATTCCGTTTTTCGATCTCCTCTTCGCGCACCTGCCGGACGGATTCCGCCACCAAATCCCATTTGTTGACGACGACGATGCAGGCCTGGCGCGTTTCAACGATTTTGTCCGCAATCTTTTTGTCCTGCTCGGTAATTCCGGCCTCGGCGTCCAAAATCAGCACGGCGATGTCGCAACGTTCGATGGACTCCACTGCGCGCTGGACGCTGAAAAACTCGACCGAATCATCAACCCGCCGCGCCTTGCGCATGCCGGCGGTGTCAATGAGAATGTATTTTTGCCGCACCCCGTCGGTTTCCACCTCAAACGGCACGTCAATGGCATCGCGGGTCGTGCCCGGCACCGGGCTGACAATGACGCGCGCGGATTGTGTCAGCGCGTTGATGATGGACGATTTGCCAACATTTGGTCTTCCGACAATCGCCAGTTTCAGAACCGAGTCCGGAGTTCCCAGTCCACTGTCCACAATCATCTCATCAGCCCGGTCGTGGACTCTGGACTGTGGCCTCTGGACTGTGGACTCTGGACTGTGGACTGGCAACAGTGCCACCGCCGTGTCCATCAATGGCTCGATGCCTTCACCGTGAATCGCGCTGACCGGGAAAATCTGGTCGAAGCCGAGCTGGGAAAATTCATCGGCGCGGGCCTCGGCGCGATGCGTGTCCACCTTGTTGACGGCAACCAAAACGGGTTTGCCGCTGCGCCGCAATTTTACCGCGACTTCGCGATCCAGCGGCACAACGCCTTCCTGCACATTGACGACGAGGATGATGACGTTCGCCGCTTCGACGGCCAGGTCCACTTGTTCCATCGCCGCCTTGATGATGACGTCGCCCGCCTTTTCGCGCCGCAACAGGCCGATGCCGCCGGTGTCCACGAGCGTGAAGGCGCATCCATGCCACTCAGCCTCGGCGCTGATGCGATCGCGCGTGACGCCGGGTTGATCGTGGACGATGGCAATGCGCCGGCCGACGATGCGGTTGAACAGCGCGGACTTGCCGACATTGGGGCGGCCGACGATGGCGATTAGATTTGGCACGCGACCATGATGGCGGAGTTCGCGCTGGCGCGGAAGGCAAAACCGGCCTGAACGCCGGCATCGCGTCAAATATTCTTGCTTTTATGGGTGGTTATGCCAGAAAAGCCCACAGTGGATCGGATGGTTCACTGTCTTACCCAACAAAAAACTCAGCAAAAAAAGGGATTCTGTTATTTCAGTTTGCGCATCAGACTCTTCGCCCGCCACACCCAGACGCGGTCGCGTTTGCGCTGGAACGCCGGTGCATGCAGGTCGTCGGACACGACATCCTTTAATTCCGTCCGCGCCAGCTCCGGCTGGTTTTGGGCGAGGCAAAGCTCGGCCAGTTGCACCTTGGCGCGCGCGTAGGAATGTTCCGCGGTGACCTGTTGCCAGATTTTCAGCGCTGAATCTGTTTCACCCAACGCGGTCAAGGTTTCGGCCAAAGCCATCAAGGTGTAGCCATATTCGTGTTTCGGATTTTCCTTGATGACGCCTTCCAGCAACGGACGCGCTTCGGCGGCGCGTTTCCGGCGGAGCAGGCATTGGCCGAGATGGGCGCGGGTGTCGAGGTCTTTGGGGTCGCGTTCCATCGCCGCGCGATAAGAAGCTTCGGCCTTTTCCAATTTGCCCTGTTGAAAATAAATGTCGCCGAGTTGCGAGTGGTGGTGCGCCTTGTCGAGGTGATAGATTTGGGCCTGCAATTCCTTGATGCGGCGGCGGCTGTGCGCGCCGGGCAGTTCAAATCCGCGCGTGGCGGACGGCGCGGCGCGATAAACGAAAAAATAATACAGCACGGAGGACAATCCCCAGCCCAGGACAATGAACAGCGCCCAAATCCATTCGCGCTGGCGAATGGCGTCAATCAGCATCCAGATTTGGAAAATGGTCACCACCAGCCAGAACGGGCTGGTCAAAAGAAAGTTCCAGCTCGCGATGTTGGTGAGCAGCGAGGCGAACATGTTTTGAGATTAGAGGGGCGGGCAAAACGAGGCAATCAAACTTCGTGGCAGGCAGATGCCTGTCGTTCGTCGAATTGCCGGCTTGTTTTGGGGGTGGTTCGCGTATAATTATTTGGGGCGTCCAGCATGAACCAGACGCTCATCATCCTGCCAACCGTCAATGAACGGGAAAATCTCCCGCGCATGGCGCAAAAACTATTGTCGCTGCCGGTCGGCGTGGACGTGCTGGTGGTGGATGGCAATTCATCGGATGGTACGGGGGAAATCGCGGATGAACTCGCCGCGAAACACCCGCAAATTCATGCCCTGCGCGAGCAGAAAAAAAACGGCCTGGGTCGCGCCTACATTTCCGGATTCAAATGGGCGCTGGAACACGGCTACGAATTCATTTTTGAGATGGACTGCGACTTTTCGCACAATCCTGATGATATTCCGATGTTTCTCGAAGCCGCGAAAAATCAGGATGCCGACCTGGTGCTCGGCTCGCGTTATTCCGGCGGCGTGCGCGTCGTCAACTGGCCGCTCAAGCGGTTGATGTTGAGCCGCGGCGCGGAAATTTACGTCAGGATTATCACCGGAATGCCGTTTAGCGACCCGACCGGCGGCTACAAATGTTTTCGCCGCCGCGCGCTTCAAGCCATCAATCTCGACGCCGTTCTCTCGCAAGGTTACAGCATTCAAATTGAAATGACGCACCGGCTTTGGCGGCAGGGATTCAAAGTCATCGAGGTGCCGATTATTTTCACCGAGCGTATCGAAGGCCATTCCAAAATGTCCGGCCGCATCTTCCGCGAATCACTCATCATGGTCTGGCGGTTGTGGCTGCAAAACGGCCTGCGCCGCCGGCCACACATCAAATAAAATTGAAACTCATTATGAAAACAAATTGTCTCACGAACCTGGTCATCATCGGTTCAATCCTCTTTTCCGCCACGGCAACTTTTGCTGCCGTTCCCCAAGCCGGCGACAAGGCGCCGCTGTTCACCGGCCAGGATCAAGACGGCAAGACGGTCAAATTGAAAAGCCTCGTCGGCAAAAAAATCGTGCTGCTCTATTTTTACCCGAAGGACAATACCCCGGGCTGCACGAAGGAAGCGTGCGGTTTCCGCGACCGCCTGGGCGAGTTGCAAAAAGACAACGTCGAGGTCATCGGCGTCAGCTTTGATTCCGCCGAGAGCCACAAAAAATTCACTGCTGATTACAATTTGAATTTCCGCCTGCTGTCCGATCCCGACGGCAAAATCGTTGACGCTTACGGCGTGCAGGTGGTGGGCAGAAAAATGGCGCGCCGGGTCAGCTTCCTCATCGGCTTGGACGGCAAGATTGTTCACGTGACCGACTCGGGCAACCCCGACCTCCACTTCAACGAAATGAAGGACGCCATCGCCGGTTTGAAAAAGAAGTGAATTGGCGCAAGCCTCAAAGTCCCCGCTCGTCAAAATTGCGGTTCGTGCTTAGATTTGCCGTGTGCAGTCGTGGATGAACAGCGGCATGGTCACCAAGGCGCGGGATTTTCTTCACCGCCACTGGCGGCGTGCTCTGCGCTGGCGCGAAAAACTGGTCCTGCGGGAAGAAGCATTCCACCTCGTGCTGGCCGGGCTGGTCGGCGTCATTGGCGGCTTGGTAAATCTGTTCTTCTTCTACGCGGTCCATCTGATTCAGCCGGGCGACCCGGTGGAAGTCGTGGGACGATTGAACGATTGGGAACGCATACTGGTTCCGACCTTGGGCGGCCTGGCGGCGGGACTGGTTTTGCATTGGGGCCTGCGAATCGTCGGCCCGCAAGGTTCAACCAACCTGCTTGAAGTGGTCGTCGCCGGCGACGGCCGGCTGCCGTTCCGCACGGAACTGGTGAAAACGGGTTCGGCCATCATCAGCATCGCCACCGGCGCCTCCATCGGGCGGGAGGGCGGCATCACGCAACTGGCGGCGACGCTGTCGTCCAAGCTCGGCCAGATCGCGAAATGGCCGCCCTACCGGCTGCGGCTGCTGGTCGGCTGCGGCGCGGCGTCCGGCATCGCGGCGGCTTACAACGCGCCGATTGCGGGCGCGGTGTTCGCCTCGCTGATTGTGCTGGGAAATTTTTCGATGAACCTCTTCGCGCCGCTCGTTTTTTCTTCGGTCATCGCGGCGATGGTGTCGCGCAGTTTTTTCGGCATTGAGCCGTGGTATAAAATCCCGCCGTTTCCCGCCGCCACGCTGCCGCAACTGCCGTGGTTTGTGCTGCTCGGCGTGCTGTGCGGCGCGGTGGGTGCCGTATTCCTGAAACTGCTGCGCCTGGGTGAGTGGCAATTCCGCAAACTCCACTGGCCGGTTTATCTCCGGCTGATGCTGGCCGGTTTTATCGTGGGCATCATCGCCATCGGATTTCCCGGTGTCTGCGGCAACGGCTTTTCCGTGACCAATGACATTTTGCACGAAAAATTTCTAACCGAAGCGAACCCGCTCCTGTGGCTGGCTGGATTGCTGGTGGCAAAATGGGTGGCAACAGCGGCCACGGTCGGCGCGGGCACGGTGGGCGGCGTGTTCACGCCAACATTATTCATCGGCGCAAGTGCCGGCGCGCTGTTCGGCACGGCGTTGCATCAACTGGGCGGTTGGGCGGCAGGGGTGCCAGCGGGCGCGTTCGCGTTGGTGGGCATGGGCGCAGTGCTGGCGGCAACGACACGGTCGCCGTTGCTGGCGATGATCATGATTTTTGAATTATCGCTGGATTATTCGCTCGTGCCGCCGCTGATGCTGGCGTGCGTGGTCTCCATCCTGGTGGCGCGGCAATTGCACGGAGAATCGGTTTACACGGAACATCTGCGCGTCAAAGGCCTGGCACTCGGCCAGGAAACCAGCCGTCCTGGCGAAACCATGGAACAAACCATCGGCGACCTCATGCGCGCGCCGGTAACGCCGGTGCGCGAGAACACGCCGCTTCGGGAAATCGCTGACCGGTTTTTGACCAACTCCAATAATTTTCTGCCCGTCGTGGACGCACGACAACGATTGCTGGGCGTGGTGGCGTTGCAGGATTTGAAGGAATTTTTGAACGCCGCGCAGGATTTGGACGCGGTCATCGCCTACGACGTAATGCGTCCGCCCCCCCAATGCCTCACCCCCGGCGAGCGGTTGCTCGAGGCGCTGCCAGCAGTGCTGGAAAGTGAATTGCGCAACGTGCCCGTCGTCAACAATCCGGCGGAAAACAAGCTGGTCGGCGCGGTTGACCGGGCGGAAGTGCTGGCGATTTTCTCCGAAGCCATCGCCGCAAAAAGCGATCCCACGCGGTGAAAAGTCTTTTTTGAGCACGTTCGGCTTTCTAAGCTGACGGGGTGCCTTTCAAAACTGGCGATCAACTCACTTTGACGATTCAAGACATCGCGTTCGGCGGTGAAGGCGTCGGGCACGTGCGCCTTCGCTCCGACACGAGCGCCGATGCTTCGGCGACACAAGCGGGTGATTTTGTTGTGTTCGTGCCCTTTGTGCTCGTCGGCGAAGTCGTGGAGGTTGAAATCACGGAGGTTAAAAAGAATTTTGCCCGCGCGAAGTTGTTGCGCGTCGTTCAGCCGTCGCCGGAGCGTGTCGCCCCGGCGTGCCGCTACTTCGCCCAATGCGGCGGCTGCCAGTATCAGCACATTGATTACGCCGCGCAGTTGCGGTTGAAGCACAAACAAATTGCCGATTTGTTTCAGCGCATTGGCGGGTTTGAGCAGGCACGGATTGCGCCGGTCATCCCCTGTCCCCGGCCCTACGGCTACCGCAATCGCATCATGATTCGCAGCCAGTGGAACAAACCGGAGCAAAAGCTGAACATTGGTTTTGTACGCGGGGACTGCGGTCTGGTCGAGGACATCGAGGAATGCAAAATCGCCGAACCGGCCCTCAACGAGGAGATCCGGCGGGTGCGCGCGCATCCGCCTCCCAAGGGCGGGATCAAAGTCGTTTTGCGCGTATCGCCGGAAAACTGGGACGTGCCGCCGGACTCGTTTTTCCAAAACAATTTTTCCCTGCTGCCGCAGCTGGTGGAAACCGTACGCGGATTTCTCCGCGACAGCGGCACGCGGCATCTGGCGGATTTATATTGCGGCGTCGGTTTTTTCGGCATCGAACTGGCGGACGCGGTCGAATCGTTCGTCGGCGTGGAATACGACCAGCGCGCCATCCAATCGGCGCGGCGCAATGCGGTGGCGCGAAAAATCAGCAACGGCGAGTTCGTGGCGTCGGCGGTGGAGGCGGTTTTGCCGGAATTGCTGAAGCGTTTTTCGCCGCAAGCCACAACGGTATTGCTCGACCCGCCGCGCAAAGGCTGTTGGCCGCAGACGTTGAAAATGTTGCGTGAAACAACGCCGGCGCAAGTAATTTATGTGTCGTGTCATCCGGCGACGATGGCGCGCGACTTGAACATTTTGTGCGGCAATGGTGTCTTTGAACTGGCGTGTGTGCAGCCATTGGATATGTTTCCACAAACACAACACGTCGAGTGCGTGGCGGATTTGCGCGCTGGCAGAAAACCTTGCCAGGACGCCCGGCATGGGTTCAACTGAACAAGCTTAATGACAACTCAAACGCGAACTGACCCGCGGAAAAATTTTGCGCCGCGATTTTTGCCCTGGCTTTTGACGGTGGCAGCGTTCGCGTTTTATTGGTTCACGCTGAACCGCTGGGTATCGCCACTCAACCTCATGGCGGTCGCCAAATTATCAGGCTGGACCTGGCAGCCGGAGGTTATAAACCCGATTTCATTTCTGGTCACCTATCCCTTTCGCTGGTTGCCGCCGGTGCAAATTCCAATCGCGCTGAATTTGTTTTCCGCCGGGTGCGCGGCCTTGACACTCGGTTTGCTGGCGCGGTCGGTCGCGCTGCTGCCGCACGACCGGACCGACGCGCAACGCAAACGCGAACACAGCGATTTTTCGTTTTTGACCACTGGCAGCGCGTGGCTGCCGCCGGTTCTGGCCGTGTTGGTTTGCGGTTTGCAAATGACGTTTTGGCAAAACGCAACGAATTACACGGGCGAGATGTTCGACCTGTTGCTGTTCGCGTTCGTGATTTGGTCGTTGCTGGAATACCGGCTGGATGAACGCGAGGGGCGTTTGTTTCTGGCCTCGGTCGTGTATGGCGCGGGCATGGCAAATAATTGGGCCATGGTGGGATTTTTCCCGGCTTTCGTAGCCGCGATAGTGTGGATTCGCGGCTTGAGCTTCTTCCATCTGCGATTTCTCCAAAGAATGATGTTGTGCGGGCTGCTGGGAATGACGCTTTTTCTTTTGCTGCCACTGTTGGTCATGATTTCGGGCAAGATGCCAATGACTTTTTGGGAAACACTGAAAGCCAATCTGGTTCCGCAATATAATGTGCTGAAACTTTATTTCTTCTACGGCCTCCACCCATTGAATCATCTTGAGTTCCTGGCATTGCTGCTGACTTACCTGATGCCGTTGGCCATGATGGCGATTCGCTGGAAATCGGCGTTCGGCGACCACAGTCCAATTAGCATGGTGTTGACGAGTTTCCTGTTTCATCTGGTGTGCGCCGGCTTTTTGATCTTTTGCATTTGGATGGCATTTGACCCGCCGTTCAGCCCGCGGCAGCTCAACCTGGGAACACCGCTCTTGACCCTTTATTATCTCGGCGCATTGAGCATTGGTTATTTCAGCGGCTATTTTCTGCTCGTTTTTGGCAAAGCACCCAGCAGCCGTTTGCAATCACCCCAGCCGGATCCGTTTCAATTTTTGAATCCCTTGGTAATCACCGGCGTTTGGGTGCTCGCAGTGGCAACAATAACCGGGCTGGCTTGCAGAAACGCACCGCAAATTCGGGACACAAACGATGATATATTCAAAAAATATGCATCGTTCGTGGAAGAGAATCTACCGCGTTCGGGCGGCATTTTGTTGAGCGATGATCAGTACCATTTGTTTTTTGTGGCGGCGGCGTTGGCGCGGGACGGCCGGGCAAAGGATTTTTTGCTGCTCGACACCCAGTCCCTGAACTGGCCCCCTTATCACCGGTTCCTGCACGACAAATTCCCGCAAAAATGGCCGGATCTGTTTTCGGCGAAAGAAGTGAAACCGGTCAATCCGGTTGGACTACTCAGCGTCTTGGCCATGCTGGCCAAAACCAACGAGCTTTACTACCTCCACCCAAGCTACGGCTACTATTTCGAGCAATTCTATCAGGAGCCGCACGGTCTGGCCTACAAACTAAAAACACTGCCCAGTGACACACTGTTGCCACCGTTACCGGACAAAAATCAAATCGCCGAGAACAAGGCATTCTGGGCGCGGGTGGAAACGCAGGCGTTCACTCCCATCAAACGCGCAGTCACACCGCCCGATCTGAATGCGCCGCGCAGTTGGGGTCAGCGAATACTGGATGGCTTTCAAGTGCCTCGCGAACAAAATCAAAATGCCATCCTGGCCGGGACCTTTTACTCGCGCAGCCTGGATTTCTGGGGTGTTCAGTTGCAACGTGCCGGCGATCTTACAAACGCCGCCGCGTGTTTCGCCATGGCAAAAGAAGTCAATCCCGACAACTTCGTCGCGCAAATCAATCTCCGGTTCAATCAAAGTCTTCGCGCCGGCATAAGTGTGCCGCTGAACTTGTCCAAAACCACCAGTGATCAATTTGGCAAATTTCGCGATTGGAACGGAGCCGTCAGCGCCAACGGGCCTTTCGATGAACCGAGTTTTTGTTTTATAGAGGGCCTTAACCTGGTGACGCAAAACCGGTACTTTCGCCAGGCCGTTGTGCCGTTGGAGCGCGTTCGCGAGTTCGAGCCGGACAATCTGGTCGCACGACTCTTGCTCGGCCAGATTTACGTGATGTCCCACCTGCCCGACCGCGCGCTTGATACGTTGCGCGGTCCGCTGGAACAGCCGGAAAGATTTTCGCTCGCCAAAACGAATGAAACTCAACTAAACGTCATCGCCGCCGCCGCTTATTTTCAAAAAAATGACCCGGCACGGGGAACGCAACTTCTTGAAACCGAAATCGCCCGCCATCCGACCAACGACGACTTGCTCCTGACGTCGGCGCAAATTTATCTGGCCCGCGGACTTTTCACCAACGCGCTCACCGTCATTGACCACAAACTCCGGCTCACACCCAACGACCCGGGCTGGCTTTTCAATCGGGGCTACGTTTCCCTTCAGTCCCAAGCCTACGATGACGCCATTGACGCCTTCACCCGCGTGCTCGCCATTCAAACGACCAATTCTTCGGCGCGGTTCAATCGCGCCCTGGCCTGCCTCGCCAGCGGCAAGCTCGACGCCGCGCGTGCCGATTACAAAACCTTGCAGCAGTCTCTCACCAACTCATTCCAGATCGCCTATGGCCTTGGCGAAATTGCCTGGCGTCAGCACGAAACGAACGAAGCGATTAGAAATTACAAACTTTATCTGGCCAACGCGAATACCAACACCACCGAGGCCACCAACGTCATGCAACGGCTCCGCGAACTCAAGGGCCATTCACCCTGAAACGCGCCGATGCGCGTCACGCACATCATCACCCGGCTGGTCGTCGGCGGCGCGCAGGAAAACACCGTCGCTTCCGTGCTCGGTCTGCGCCAAAAACCCGGCGTCGAAGTTTATTTGATCTCCGGCCCGACGACCGGACCCGAAGGTTCGCTCGAATCTGAATTCGCGGGCGCGCCGGAAATTTTTACACGCGTTCCGGAACTCGTCCGCCCGATTCACCCGCTGAAAGACTGGCTCGCGTTGCGCCGGCTCGAACAAATTCTGCGCGAACAAAAGCCTGACATTGTCCACACCCACAGCGGCAAGGCGGGAATTCTCGGCCGCCTCGCGGCCCGGCGCGCGGGCGTGCCGGTGATCATCCACCACATTCACGGCCCTTCCTTCGGTCCATTTCAAGGATTGCCGGCCAACTGGATTTTTACCGCCGCCGAACGTTACGCCGCCCGCGTCACCACGCATTTTATTTGCTCGGCGCAGGCCATGACCCGGATTTATCTGGCTGCCGGCATCGGACAGCCGGAGATGTTCACCCGCGTTTTCAGCGGCTTTCAACTCCAGCCGTTTTTGGACGCCACAAACGATCTTGCCCTCCGGAAAAAATTGGGAATCCCCGCCGATGCTTTTGTCATCGGCAAAATCGCGCGGCTGTTCAAACTCAAAGGCCATGAAGATTTGCTGCTGGCGTTTCAATCGGCGCTGCCGCAATGCCCGCGCGCCCGATTGCTGCTTGTCGGTGATGGTTCTTTGCGGGCGCATCTGGAAAATCGCGCGCGCAAACTTGGTGTCGCAGAAAAGGTCGTTTTCACCGGACTCGTGCCGCCGAATGAAGTGGCGCGCCACATCGGCATCATGGATTGTCTTGCGCATTTGTCGTCGCGCGAGGCGCTCTCCCGTGCGCTGCCGCAGGCGCTCGCCGCCGGCAAACCGGTTGTTTCCTACGATTTTGACGGTGCAGACGAGATTTGCCTTGATGGCGAAACCGGTTTTTTGGTTCGCACCGGCGACATTGCCACCGTCACCCAACGGCTGCTCCAACTCGCCAACGACGCGCCGTTGCGGGAGCGCCTCGGTTGCCGCGGACAACAATTCGTCCGCGAAAATTTCGCCGTCGAAAAAATGGTGGACGCCATTTACCATCTCTATCTGAAATTGGCCGCCGACCACGGCCTTCGCTCGTGACCTTTCCGTTCAATTTTTTTCTCGCCGCTCTGGCGGGCGCGTTTTTGACGACGCTGCTCGCGCTGCCGCTCTGGCGCAAATGGTGCCTGCGCGTCAATCTCGTGGATGACCCCGGCCAGCGCAAAATCCACGACGCGCCCGTGCCGCTCGCCGGCGGCCTCGCCGTGCTCACCGGCATTTTGTTGCCGCTCGCGGCCGGCGCAATTTCGCTCAAACTCGGGGTGAATATTGCCAGCCAAACACATCTGATTGCGCACGGACTGAATCGTCGCGCGATTGAACTGGCCGTCATTGCGTTCGGCGCGATTGCGATGGTCGTGCTTGGCTGGCTGGACGACAAACAGGAACTGAAACCCTTGCCGAAATTTATCGGCCAATTGTTCATTGCCGTGCTCGTTGCCGCCGCCTGCAAGCGCATCACGCTCTTCGTGCCCAACGTCACGTTCAGCTACGCCGTTACCATTCTGTGGGTGCTCACAGTCGTCAACGCTTTCAATTTCATGGACAATATGAACGGCCTGTGCGCCGGGCTGGGCGCGATCGGCGCGTGGCAGTTTGCTGTCATCGCCGCAGGTGACGGCGAATACCTTGTGGCGTTGATTGCGTTTCTGGCATGCGGTGCGCTCGTCGGTTTTTTGCCATACAACTTTCCCAATGCGCGCGCCTTTCTCGGTGACGCGGGCAGTCATCTGGTCGGTTATCTGCTCGCCGTGCTGGCCATGCTGCCGCACTTTTACACGAAAAGGAATCCCCACCCGTTTGCCGTGCTCTCACCGTTGTTCGTGCTGGCCATTCCGCTGGCCGACCTCGTGTGGGTTGTCATCCAGCGCACGCTTGCAGGCAAACCATTTTATATCGGCGACACGAATCACCTGTCGCACCGGCTCGTCCGCATGGGAATAAGTCGGACCCGCGCCGTGCTGCTCATCTGGCTGGTCGCCGCCGCCATCGGGTCCATCGCTTGGTGGCTCTGATTGGTAGGGCGGCGCTGCCGCGCCGCCTCAAAACAATCCTTGTCGAAGGGGCGAGTTACACGAGCTCCCATTTTCAGGGGCAATTCAATGAGTCAGGGGCTCGTGTAATGAGTTCCTCCGATGCTTTTGAGACAGTCTCGGCCCCGCAGTCCTGCCACCCACGGCACGCAGGGCAGGGTGGGTTGGGGCAACAACCGCATGGAATTGGATTTAACCGATGTGGCTGCGATGAAGACCCTCGAACAAATCAGCGCTTTCCTTGATGACACAATGCTCGAACATCGTTGATTCGAGAAGTTCCCGGACAAACATTTCGGATTCTTCCGGAATGGTGTTGGTGTGCCGATGGGGATTAATCCGGACATGGATGAGCCAGCCGCAATCTTTGTGATTCGGGAAAAAGTATTGGCCCTTCAAGTCCTCGTTCGGGTAAAGATCAAACCAGGTTCCCACCGCCTGGTTCAGGTTCCAATAAAAGTGCTTGATCGCGAACGGCCGATACCCGTCGAACATCTTCCGGTCTTTGGTTTGGGTGATCGTTTGCCGGTGCTTGGCCAGATGATTATTGACGCGCTTGATGAGCACGTGCTCGTCCTTTTTCAGGCATTTCAATCCGTGAATGGCAACTGGCATCATAAAATTCATGGGTTATGCTGGCGGCTCCAACGCGAGCCGGATTGGCATGTGACGGCGATCCCGGAACGCAGATAACGATCGTCCAGGCACACAACGGCGGGACCGGTTGTGAACAGAACCAGCCTCGCGGCAAATAGCGACAACATCAGTGGCTTTTTCATATTTCCGATCCACTTTCAAATTCAGCCCCGGAATCAGCCAAGGCTCTTGCCAACGTGGATGATTTTTACCCCAAATGGGTCGAAATGAAACGAATCGGGGACAAATTGCGGGTTTGCGGGGGTGAATTGCTCCCGGCGAGGGGCGGAATTCCGGTGGTTTTCCCAAATGTCACCGTTTTGTTTCCGGTTCGACTGTGACGAAAATGAAAATGGTCGGAAAATGGTTGGTTCTTGATATTGACACACACGGGATTACCCCAGCCGCACACATGCACGCCATCGGGTTCGCCGCGAGGGCGCGCCTAATTGCAGTCCCGACCGGTCGGAACTGTGCTCCCCTCAAGTCCTGCGCGACTTCGGTTTGGTGCTGCCCGTCGGTTGCGGTTGCTGGCGTCTGCCGCAAGCTCCGTTGGAAGCCAGCTGGCTAAACTTCCTTGTTGTCCCGGCTTTGAATCAACAAGGCGGAGATGACCCGTTTGACCTGCGTGGAGGACAGGATGCTTTTGAGGGTGGTCGTGAAGCCCTCTTCATTTAAACACTGTCTTTGCACATGAACGGTGTGATCAGTCACGGTCAGGGGATAGATGGTGATGGAGTATTGCAGGGTGAGAAGCGCAAATTTATGGTTGTTGATGGCGGGGGCCGTGATGGAAAAATTGTAAATGAGGGTGTTGTTGGTGGTCGATTCCTGCTCGATGGAGCCGATCAACACGCCCTTGGTGAGCTGGCTCAATATCGAGGCCTGCTCGCGCAAAATCGATTTCGGAGTTCTCTGGTCGGCGGGGGTGTTGATCTCCCCCCACATGTTTTCGGCGCTCATAAAATTATTGCGTCCCCATCATACCCTTGCGCCCGGCGACTGCAAACATATTGGCGGCGTGACGAAACCATCCGGGCACTGTCCAAACCAACAAGAGCATCTGCCAACCGGGGCAGGGCCTGAAACGAGGTGGTTATGTCAAGTTATTGCTATGAAGCTGTGGATGCTGGCGGACTGAAGACCCAAGGCACGCTGGATGTCACCGATCAAAGCGAGGCGTTGAGGCGGATCAAAGACATGGGATTGTTTCCGACCAAGGTTGCGCCACCAATGCCATTCCGGCGCCGGCAAAGAAAGGCATTTGCCGTTCCCAAAATACTAAGAGCTTATCCGTAAAT
>PLAY01000134.1 GCA_003134375.1 Limisphaerales bacterium
CCAGCCGCAACAATCTCGCGTCGCTGTATCAAGCCAAAGGCGATTACGACAAAGGATTGCCGCTGTTGGAGCAAACGCTGGCAGTTAGCGAGCGCGTGTTGGGTGCAGAACACCCCGATACTTTAACCAGCCGCAACAATCTCGCGTTGCTGTATAAAGTCAAAGGCGATTACGACAAAGCCTTGCCGCTGTATGAGCAAACGCTTGTGGTTAGCGAACGTGTACTAGGTGCGGAGCATCCCGCTACTTTAACTAGCCACAACAATCTCGCGTCGCTGTATCAAGCCAAAGGCGATTACGACAAAGCCTTGGCGTTGTTTGAGCAAACATTAAAAGTTTGTGAAAAAACTTTAGGACTAAAACATCCGAAAACGCGCACAATTCGTGAGAATTTTCAATTATGTCGTGACAAATTTAACAGTGGAGAAGATGGAGGAACTGCTGGAGCAGTTAACAAACTTTAATTTCAGTATTTCCAGAACGAATGAGTTTTCTGTTCCCGAAAATTTTCCGGGTCAAATCAAAGGATGCTTATGAACTTCATGCTAAACTTGTTTCTCATTGGTGCTGTGAGCGGTGAACCGGCGGGACGCTTGTCCCGCGTCAAGCGGTCAAGATGGTTCATCCTGGCAGGCGCGATCGCGGCAGCAGCGCTGATGGCCGTGCTGTTGGCGCCGATGGGACAAAAAATGTTCCGGGGTGGTGAACGCCAGGCACAGGCCGAAACGCCCAAGGCCGCCGCAAAACAACTGGTGCGGGAGCCGGCCGTGGCGGGGCTGTTTTATCCGAAAGACCCGGCCGAATTGTCACGAATGATTGACCGCCTGCTCGCCGCCGCGCCCACTGAGCCGGTTGGCGACCTTAAAGCCATCGTTTGTCCCCATGCCGGCTACGAGTTTTCCGGTCCGGTCGCGGCCTACTCCTTCAAAAACCTGATTGGACGCCATTTCGACACGGTCATCATTCTGGGGCCGAGCCATTACGCGCTTTTTGACGGGGCGTCGGTCCCGGCGGTGGATGCCTATCGCACGCCGCTCGGGCTGGTGCCAATCTCTCCCAAAGCCCGGGCGCTGGCAAAAATCAGTCCCTGCCTCAGCGAGCCTTGCTGTCGGGTGGAACGCCCTGCCTGGTGGCCGCAGTCATCCAAGCCGGCACCCGACCCGGGCAAAGACACGCCGGATACCTGGGAACATTCGGTTGAAGTCGAGGTGCCATTTTTGCAAAAAGTTTTGACGAACTTTTCCATTTTGCCGGTGGTGTTCGGCAACGTGGATCCCGCGCAGGTGGCGCAGGCGGTGGCGACGCAACTCGACGACAAAACCCTGATCGTGGTGAGTTCAGATTTGAGCCACTACCATCCCTATGACGAAGCCGAAGCACTGGATGGCCGTTGCGTCAAGGCAATGTGCAGTCTGGACATCGCGGCCATGGAAAGCCAGGAGGCTTGCGGCAAACTGCCCATTCTGGCGTTGCTGCATCTGGCACACCAGAACGGGTGGCAGGCACGGTTGCTGGATTATCGCAACAGCGGCGACACCTCGGGCGACAAGAGCCACGGTGTTGTCGGCTACAGCGCCATTGCTTTCTTCGCGCCCGCGCCGGAAAACTACGCGGCACCGGAAAGAAAGTTACTGCTGGACCTGGCCCGCCGGACCCTGACCTGTGTGGTGACCAATCCGGGCTTGTCGGGATTTGAAGTCAACGCCAAGAGTGTGCCGCCCCAATTATCGGAAACCAAAGCCTGTTTCGTGACGTTGACGGAAAATGGCGAGTTGCGGGGTTGCATCGGCCACATTTCGCCGCAGGAACCGCTTTACCAGGCCGTGGTGGACAACGCGCGGAACGCGGCCATCCGCGACCCGCGCTTCCTGCCAGTGCAGCCCGGTGAAACGGGCAAAATCAAAATCGAAATCAGCGTGTTGACCGAGCCGAAACCGTTGCCGTTCACATCGCCGGAAGATTTGCTGGCCAAATTGCAGCCCGGCAAGGATGGCGTGGTGCTCAAGCTTGATGGTCGGGGCGCGACATTTCTGCCCCAAGTCTGGGAGCAACTGCCGGACAAGGTCGAGTTCCTGAATCACCTTTCCGAAAAGGCGGGCTGTGCGCCCGGGGATTGGCGCGGCAAGGACGTCAGCGTCTCCATCTACCACGTCGAAGCATTCAAGGAATCGGAAAAGTAAAAGGAACGTTTGATGGCCGCCGACACCCCGAATCTCCCGTCTGCTGACAACGGCAGATTGCCGGTGCTTTGGGCGCTCGCCGGGTTGGGACTGGCCTCGGTGATGACGCAGTTGGCGCTGATGCGCGAGTTGCTCTGCGCCTTTGCGGGTAATGAAATGGTGCTGGGCATCGCGCTCGGCCTCTGGCTGCTGCTCACGGGCCTGGGAACTTCGCTGGGCCGGACGGCGGACAAACTCCGAAATCCCCTGGCCGTCCTGTTCACCGCGCAAATCCTCGTTGCCGTGATTCCGCTGGCGCAGGTGTTTGCCGTCCGTGCCCTGCGCAACGTGGTCTTCGTGCGGGGCGCGGAGGTGGGCGTGACTGGAACCGTCTTGAGCGCCGCGGTTTTGTTGCTGCCGTTTTGCATCGTTGCCGGATACACCCTGACGCTGGCGTGCTCGATTCTCAATCGCCGCGGCGATGCGTCGGGCGCGGGCCGCGTTTATGTCGCCGACAGCTTGGGCAGCGTTGCCGGCGGCGCGCTGTTCAGCTTCGTGCTGGTGCGGTTTCTCGACCACATCGCGCTGCTCGCCGTGCCCGCCCTGTTGAATCTCGCAGCCGCCGTGTGGCTTGGCCGGGCAGGGGGGCAACATTTTCCATCGGACACGATGGCAACATTGGAGCGCCGGCCTCCGGTACGGCGCGTTTCTGAGAACACTCAAGACCTGCCGTGCCGGAGGCCGGCGCTCCGGGAGATTTTCATTTTGACACTGGTTGCGGGCATTGCCGCTTTCGTCTGGCTCGCCCACTCCGACGCGCTCTCGACTGCGCTCCAATTCCCCGGCCAGAATGTTTTGTTCCGCGCCAACTCGCCTTACGGCCGGCTGGTGGTCACGGAATCGGGCGGCGAGACCAATTTCATCGAGAACGGCATTGCCATTGTGTCCACGCCGAACGTAGAGCAGGTGGAGGAAGCCACGCACTATGCCATGAGCCAGCGGCCCGATGCGCGGCGGGTACTGCTGGTTTCAGGCGGCGTTGCCGGGGTGGCGAAGGAAATCCTCAAATACAACGTCGCCGGGGTGGACTGCGTGGAACTCGACCCGCTCGTCATCGAAACCGGCCGTCGCTTCCTGCCGGAGCACTTCGCCGATCCGCGCATCCGGGTAATTGCCACTGACGCGCGGCAATTCGTGCGGCAGACGACCAACCGCTACGACGTCGTCATCCTCGCGCTGCCCGACCCATCCACGGCGCAGCTCAACCGCTTCTTCACGGTCGAATTTTTCAGCGGAGTCAAACAGGTGCTGGCCGATGGTGGTGTGCTCTCGTTCGCGCTGGGCCGTTACGAGAACTACGTCAGCCCGGAACTGGCGCAACTGCTGGCCTCGGCGAACCGGTCGCTCAAGCAGTCATTCGCCAACATTCTGGCGTTGCCCGGCGGCCGGGTCTTTTTCCTCGCGTCCGATGGCCCGCTGTACGGCGACATCGCTGCGCGGGTCGAGGCGCAGGGCGTTTCGACGAAGCTCGTGAACCGGCATTATCTCGACGCCATGCTCACCGCCGACCGGATGGCAGACATCCAGCGGGCGGTGTCACAACCCGCCGCGCTGAACCGGGATTTCAGTCCGATGCTTTACTTTTACCATCTGCGCCATTGGATGAGCCAGTTCACCTTGAGCTTCGGCGCGCTACAGGCGGTATTGTTGCTGTTGCTGCTCGTGTATCTCATTCGATTACGTGGACCGGCGCTCGTGCTTTTTGCGTCGGGCTTCGCGGGCTCGGCGCTGGAGATCGTGCTGCTGCTGGCCTTCCAGGTTTTGTGCGGCTCGGTCTATCATCAGGTCGGCGTGATCGTGACGGTTTTCATGGTTGGGCTGGCGCTTGGGGCCATGTCAACGAACCGTAGGAGCCGACGTGAGGAGGCTCTAACTGGAGAATCCAGAAGTGATCAGAGCCTCCTCACGTCGGCTCCTACAAGTTCCAAGGATTGCAGTGGAAGAAGTTTGATTGTCCTTGCGATGGCCCTTGCCGGTTACGCCATCCTGCTTCCGCTTTTGCTGCCGCTGCTGAATCGCATGGGAGGCACAACCGCATCGCTCCTGGCGATCAAAGCGATCTTTACATCGCTGACTTTGATTCTCGCCGTGCTGGTCGGTGCACAGTTCCCGCTGGCGAACCGGCTGCAGTTCGACGGCACGGCGACGGGCGCGTCACGGCTTTACACGGCGGATTTCGTGGGCGCATCACTCGGCGCGCTGCTGGCGAGCACGCTGTTGATACCGCTGATAGGCGTGATGGGCGTCTGCCTGCTGACAGCGGGATTGAATGCGCTGGCGGGCGGCGTTCTGTTTTGGAGAAAGGTTTCGATATGATCAAACTCAACATGGTTTCCATTAAAATCATGCGCTGGAGCGGCTGGCTGTTGCTGCCGCTGGTGATGGCCTTCCTGCTGACCGGTTACATCATGGATGGCCGCTACGGGTTCAGCAAACTGCTGGACGAGAAATCCGCGCTGACGTTCCACCGCATGCTGCACCTGCCGCTGATCGTCCTCGTGGTGGCGCATGTCGTGCCGGCGGTGTATCTTGCCTTCCAGCGATGGGGCTGGATCAGACATCGCGAATAGACGTAGTGTGAACATCGAACATCGAACATCGAACTCTGAACACCAGAACCGGCACTCCGGGTTGACGGGGGGAATTTCGCGGCGCGCTGCCATCGGGCTGGGCGCGGCGGCCGTGGTGGGATTGGCGGGGGCGGCATCACTGTTCGATCTGTTCTCCGGATGGCGGGAGTCCGAGGCGCCCGCAGGCGTTTTCAAAGGCGACGCTCCGTCGGGCGAGCTTTGGGAGTTGTGGCAAAAGCGCGGCTGGGTGAAGGAAGGCCGTCATTACCTCAAGCTCGGCCGCAACGTCCAGTGCAAGGTCTGCCCGAACAACTGCATCCTTGAACCCGGCGACCGCAGCCATTGCCGCAACAAGGTCAACCGCGACGGCACGCTTTACACGCTGGTTTATGGCAACCCCTGCACCTTCCACGTTGACCCGGTTGAGAAAAAGCCGCTGTTCCATTTCCTGCCCGGCACACTGAGCTTTTCCCTCGCCACGTCCGGCTGCGTCTTCCGCTGCCTCAACTGCCAGAACTGGGAGATTTCGCAGAAGAAACCGGAAGAAACCAAGGACCCGCGCGGCGAGGAGTTGCGCCTGCGCCCGCCGCTGCCTTCGAGCCTTTCGCTCGAGCAAATGTCGCGGCTCAGCCTGTTCCCGGAAGACGTCGTGTCGGTGACCGAGGCGCTCGGTTGCCCGTCCATTTCCTACACCTATTCCGAGCCGGTGGCGTTTTACGAATACACGCAGGATACGTGCAAGGCCGCGCGCGACCGGAAGCTCAAAAATATCGTCGTGAGCTGCGGCTCGATCGAAGACCGGGCCGCGCGCGACCTGTATCAATTTGTGGACGCCGCGCACGTGGACCTGAAGGGTTTTGACGAGGACACGTACCAGAAGCTCAACTCCGGCAAGCTCCAGCCCATCCTCAACTTGCTCAAGACGCTCAAGGAACTGGGGGTGTGGGTCGAGATCATCAACCTCGTCGTGCCGACCTACACCGACAACCTGGACACCATCCGCCGCATGTGCGGCTGGATCGCGAAGGAGCTGGGGCCGGACCGGCCGCTGCACTTCTCACGATTCCACCCGGAGCACAAGCTCACGCACCTGGCGCCCACGCCCGTTGAGACGCTCGTGAAAGCGCGCGACTCCGCCCGCGCCGAGGGCTTGGACTACGTTTATATCGGCAACGTGCCCGGCCTCGAAGGAGTGGAGACGACCTGGTGCCCCAACTGCAAAAAGGCCGTCATCGAGCGCGACATCTTCGCCGTCACCCGCATGAACCTCACGGACGGCAAATGCAATTTCTGCGGGACGAAGATTGCGGGGGTATGGAAAACATAAAGTTTACCAGGTGAAAATATTGGCGGCGCGTACGGAAGTCACGGTGAGCGGAGGCGGTAGAAAAGATCCGGATACTGGTCATCATCGGCAGAAAAGTGCCACTGCCTTGGCTAATCAGCAGCAAGATTTCAGTTCAGGACTTTATTTTCTTGCCACAATTCCGCGCTTGCAAATCGGACGCAATCCGCTTCGATGAAGTCATGTTTCCCTACATGGCATTGACCAAAGACAAGGCGTGGCAGCCCGGCCCTTACGAAGGAGTCGAGTTGATGATATTGCACAAAAATGAAAGCACCGGCGGGGTCGTGGTGCTGCGCAAGTTCAAGGCCGGCTGTACGATCCCGGCCCACATGCATCCGGACGCCAATGAATGGGCCTACGTGCTTTCCGGCGAATGGGAGGAATCCGACAAGACCTACACCGCCGGCACGCTGTTCTTCGCGCCCGAAGGCGTCCGGCACGGCCCGCATGTCGCCAAAACAGAAGTCATCAGCCTGACCATTTTTGACGGTCCGCTGACGGTGGCGTAAGACTCGGAGCATGGCGGTGATCGGCGAGTTTGTGTTCAGGCATATTGTCCTCGTTTTGGCTGCTGCTTTTGCGTTGCCGCCCTGCTGCTGCAAACCGCCGCCGCCGGGGACGCGTATTACAATCTCCCGGTTTCCTCACTCACCTTGACGGAAGGCACGTTGCCGGCCAACGAGGCCGTCGAAAATTGGCGGCGGTGGCAGGTGACATCGGTGATGCAGCCTTATGTCGTGCTCGACGGCGAGGGCGATGCCTACGTCAGCGGCGACAACAACATGTCCCGGATGCGCAGCCGGGGCGAATCACCCAGTCAAACCATTTCCATTCGCGCACCGGAAAACCAGGCGGTCACCAGGCGCCTCTTCGTCCCGAAAGGCGATTTGAGCGGCCTGATTCCCGTGCGGTTTAAAATTTCCCCGACGGAGGCAAAGCCGGAGGCCAAGGCGGCGTTTCTGACGGCCAAAGAACAATTCTATCGCGGTCTGTTGGACCGGAACATTGCGGGCGCAGCCTGGTTTCGCCACCAACTCGAAATGATTGCGAAGGAGCGGGGCACAAATCAGAACCCGCGAAACAATCCGGGAATGAACTGGAACCGCAACCGGCCGCCTGAATTTGAGGACACGTTCAATCTCTTTACCGGCGGGCGTGCCCTGAGCGAAAATTTGCAACTGGATCGCGCCATGGCGGTGCGCAACGGCACCAACGGAGGCAGTGTCGCCCTCACCAACCTGACCGGTATCACCGTCCGGCAAATGGATTGGAAGGCCCTGCTCCACGAGCCGAAGCCGGGACTCGATCCGCTTGCCTCATTCATTCCCGCCGACCAGCACGCATTGTTTTTCCCGTCGTTTCAAGCCATGGCGGACATGACGGATGAAACCGACGCCAACGGGACACCGGTGCTGCAAATGTTCGAGCCGCGTTCGGAAGACGCCAGTTCGCGCGATCGTTACCAGAATCAACTTTGCCTCGGCCTCAACGATCTTTCCCGGTTGCTCGGCCCGCAGGTCGTCGCCAGCGCGGCCTTCACCGGGTCGGATCCGTTCTTGCGCGTCGGAACGGATGTCGCGGTTTTATTTGAAGCCAGGAATCTGCCACTGCTACAGGCCAGTGTCATTGCCCGGCAAACCGCCGCCCGCACCACCCATCCTGGCACCAAGGCCGTGAGCGGCGACATCAAGGGAGTTCATTATGTGGGCGTTGTTTCACCGGACCGCGCCGTTTGCTCCTACCTGGCATCGGTATCCAACGTGGTCTTCGTCACCAATTCGCGCAAGCAGCTCGAAAACCTGGTGCGCACCGCCCAGGGCAAACTGCCGGCGCTCAGTTCACAGGATGAATACCTTTTCTTCCGCCAACGATACGTGCGCGGTGATGAATCGGAGACGGCCTTCCTCGTGTTGAGCGACGCAACCATCCGCCGCTGGTGCGGTCCGCAATGGCGCATTGCGGATTCGCGCCGCACCCGTGCCGCCGCTGTCCTGGCCGAACTGCAGGCCGGTCAGGTTGACGGACTGGTCCGGGGCAAAACTGGCGTCACGAATTTGTCATCGGACTATTCCACGCCCGATCTGGGCGAACTGGGACTCGCCCCCGCCGGCGTGACGTCCACCACCTATGGCACGCTCAACTTCATGACGCCCATTTCGGAAATTCCACTGGCAACCGTTACGAGCAACGAAGCCAATGCCTATGAACGCTGGCGCGACGGTTATCAAAACAACTGGCAGCAATTCTTCGATCCCATTGCCGTGCGCTTTTCCATCTCCAAACAGCGCTTGAGCACCGAACTCACCGTCATGCCGTTGATCATGGCCTCAAGATACAATTCCTTCACCGCCTTTGCCACCGGTGCACAGATTGCCCCGGACGCCGGCGACCCGCATACGAATGTCCTCGCCCGGCTGGCGTTTGCGGTCAACAACCAGTCGCAATCGGTTCAGGAGGCCGGAAACTTTGTCGGCAACATGGCCCCGGGCTTGAAGGCGAACTTTTTGAGCTGGCTCGGACAATCCGTGACCCTCTACGCCGACGCCGACCCGTTCTGGAGCGAACTTGCCGCCGCCACCAACGTGAATGTGTTCATGGAACATTCCCTGGCCCGCCTGCCGGTCGGACTGTATTGCGAAGTGAAAAATTCACTGGGGGTCGCCGCCTTCCTCACCGCCGTGCATGCGTATGCGGACCAGTCCGCCCCGCAAATGACGGTCTGGAAAAATCTCGAATACGCGGGCCGGCCTTATGTCAAAATTGCCTCTTCAAAAACCTCCCTGCAGTCCGAGCCGGACGAAAACTGGACGGTTTATTATGCGGTCACGCCGGATTCACTGACCGTGACCCTGAGTGAAGACCTGCTGAAGCGGGCATTGGACCGGCAGATCGCCCGGAGCAGCACGAACGCGCCGGCCGTTTCCGGTGTGAAATCGTGGCTGGGCCGCAGCCTTGGCTTGCAGGTGGACAGGAAATTCATTGATGTCCTGATCAAGACCATGCAGGACGATTACCAGGCCCATCTGCAAATGCTTGCCTGGAACAACCTGCCCATCCTGAACGAATGGAAACGCCTCTATCCGGACAAGGACCCGGTGAAACTGCACGAGCAACTCTGGGGCGTTAAACTCCTCTGTCCCGGCGGCGGCATGTATGTGTGGAACGACCGATGGCACACCATGGAATCCACCGTGTTCGGCCATCCCGGCGAACCCAAATCCGGCACGGCTTCGCTGTTCCCAGGCATGACCGACGTCAACCTCGGCATCACGTTTGAAGATCAGGGGCTTTCCGCCAAAGGCATCATGAATCGCAACGCAACGCAATAGCTGGCTGCGTTCCTGCCCGCGTCAAGCCGTTGCAGCCCGGGACGCGGCCAGGTCGGCCTTCCGCTCGCGCAGGCTCTTGAAGAATTCATAGCCTTCGCGCAATCGGCGGACACAGACGTCCTTGTCCTCCAGCATGGTCTTGATGATGCGCAGAATCGGTTTCGGACGGAGATAATAGCTACGGTAGAAGCGGTCCACTTCCTCAAAAATCTTGTCCTTGCTGAGGCCGGGATATTCCAGCGTGCTTTGCTGCAAACCGCCGGCTTCCACCAAGTCGGTCTTGTCCTTCTTCACGAACCAGCCGTTTTGCCTGGCCATTTCGTAAAGTTCCGTGCCCGGATACGGGGCGGCGAGTGAAACCTGCAGGCTGAACACGTCGAGTTCCTTGGCAAAGTTGATGGTGTTCTCGATGGATTGCTGCGTCTCGACCGGCAGGCCAAGGATGAACGTGCCATGAATCACCACACCGGCCTGATGGCAGGACTTGGTGAACCGGCGCATTTCGTCCATGGTCACGCCCTTTTTGATGCGGGTGAGAATGTCGTCGTTGCCGCTTTCGTAGCCGACCAAGAACAGGCGCAGGCCGTTGTCCTTGAAGGATTTTATCGTGTCATAATCGAGGTTCGCGCGGCTGTTGCAGGACCAGTGGATGCCGAGCGGGCCGAGTTTTTTGGCGATTTCGCGGGCGCGCGGGAGGTTCGCGGTAAACGTGTCGTCGTCGAAGAAAAATTCCTGCACCTGCGGGAAGAGTTTCTTCATGTAGGCCATTTCGTCGGCGACGTTTTGCGGCGAGCGGACGCGGTATTTGTGTCCGCCGATGGTCTGCGGCCAGAGGCAGAAGGTGCATTGCGCCGGGCAGCCGCGGCCGGTGTACATGCTGATGTAAGGATGCAGCAGGTAACCGATGAAATACTTTTCGATCTGGAGGTCGCGCTTGTAAACGTCCGCCACCCACGGGAGCGTGTCCATGTCCTGGATCATCTCGCGCTCGGGGTTGTGTTTGATTTTGCCGTCCTTGTCCTTGTAGGAAAGCCCGGCGATGGTCGCGAGGTCGCGGTCTTCGGCGACTTCCTTGCAGGTGAAATCAAATTCCTTGCGGCCCACCCAGTCAATCGCGGGCGAGGCCTTCAGTGTTTCCGTCGGCAACACCATGGTGTGCGCGCCGACGAAACCAATTTTGGTGGCGGGCTTCTGCGCCTTGATGGCCTCGGCCACCTTGCAATCGTTTTTCAACGACGGCGTGGAGGTATTGATGATGACGTGATCGTAATCCTTCGCGATGCGCAGGGTTTCCTGCATGCCGATATTGTGCGGCGGGCAGTCGAGCAGCCGGGAATTCGGCGTGAGCGCGGCGGGTTGCGCAAGCCAGGTGGGATACCAATAGCTGGTGACTTCGCGCCGCGCCTGATAACGCGCCCCGGCGCCGCCGTCGAAACCGTCAAAGCTCGGCGGTGAAAGGTAAAGGGTTCGGCTCATTTGAATTCCAAAAATTTCCGTGGCGAAGCAGTTTATTCCGCCTTCTTCGCGTCCTTGATTTTCGCCAGCAAATCGTCGCGTTCGGAGGTGTCGCTCGTGCCGCAGTGACTGCCGACATGCGTCTCAGGGTGTTCATCTTCCTTGCGCGAGAATGCGCCGCGTGCGCCGGCAGCGGGTGAATTGATCGCAGCCTTCGCCTCGGCCAGATGGCCTTTGCCGATGGTGACACCGTTGTAAGCGCGCTGCGCCAATTCCGGTGAGGATGGAAACGGCCTGGGTTTCGCGCCGAAATTGTATTTTATGTTTTTCCAGTTGTCGCCGCTCTGATAATTCGTGCCGAGCGCGCCGCTGGGGTCGTAGCCGCAGTGGACCATGCAGTTTTCGCAACGCGGGTCGCGCGCGACGCCGTCCACGACGCCGTATTTGTCCCATTGCACCTTCGTGAGCATTTCCTGGTAGCCGTCGTAATGGCCGTCCGTCATCAGATAACACGGCGCTTTCCAGCCCTTGATGTTGTAAGTGGGGATGGCCCACGCGGTGCAGGTCAACTCGCGTTTGCCGGCGAGAAACTCCTGATACGGCACCGTGCCGAAAATCGTGAACGCCTTGCCCCAATCGAGAATCTTCGCGAACTTCTGCCGCGTCATCCGGCGCGTGAGGAAAAAGTTTTCGGGCTGTTTGCCGAGCCGCGTGACCATGTCTTTCTTTGCCGCGTCGTATTCGTAACCGGGCGAAATCGTGTGGCCGTCCACTTCGAGCGAACTCAAGAACTTGAACATGTCCTCGATTTCCGCCACGTCAGTCTCCTTATAGACAGTCGTGTTCGTCGCGACCTGGTAGCCGAGAATCTTCGCCATTTTGATGGCTTCGATGCATTCCTTGAACACGCCTTCGCGCTCGACGATGAGGTCGTGCGTGAATTCCAGTCCATCCACGTGGACGTTCCAATACATCCATTTTGTCGGGCGGATGACCACTTTGCTTCGCGCCGCGGCATCGGACTTGCGGATGGTCTCGGCGTCCTTGTCGGAAATCAGTTTCTGGTCCAGCAGCTTTTTCAGTTTCGGCTCCACTGCCGGCGAGTAAATCGCGGCGAGGTAATCCCGCATTTTCTTCCGCATGAACATGGCGTTCGTGCAGATGTAAATGACCCGGTTTTGCTGAAGCAGCCCGGCGACGAGTTCCTCAATCTTCGGATAAATCAGCGGTTCACCGCCGCAAATGCTGACCATCGGCGCGTCACATTCCATCGCCACCGCGAGGCATTTTTCCAGCGGCACCATGTCCTTGAGCGATGTGGAGTATTCGCGGATGCGCCCGCAGCCGGTGCAGGTGAGATTGCACGTGTGCAGCGGTTCGAGTTGCAGCACCATGGCAAACTTCGGCGTCTTGCGCAGTTTGTGTTTGATGATGTGACTGGCGATTTTCGTCGTCAGCGCAAGTGGGAATCGCATAGAATTATCGGGCTTGAGCGAGTTGTTGGAATGGAGCGGATATCGCCACCGGCGCGTTGGTCGCCGCCGGAGGATCGGCCTTCATCAGCCCCGGCAGAAAAAACGAGGCGGGCGAAAAGCTCTTGCTGGCGCTGATGCCGCCACAACCGGTGCTGAACAGCGTCAAAAACACCAGCATTGCCAGCCGGGGCAAATTCCAATTTAATCTCACCTGCCCAGTATAAATCAGCCCGATGCGATGGCAACTTTTAATTCCAAAGATGGCAATTCTTAATCCCAAGATCCGGCGCGCGACAAAAGGCGGACTGGCCGCCGCAATTTTTCTTTCCACCGGCGTCGGAATTATTTTCGCCGGTGAACCACGCAACCCGATTTTCGCCGGACGCGCCGAGGCGGAATATCATCGCGCGCAAACGCAATTCCAATCGAACACCAACGACCCCGTGGCGGCCTGGCAGTTTGCCCGCGCGTGTTTTGAGTTCAATGATTTCGCCACGAACAACGCCGGGCGCGCCGAACTGGCCAATCAAGGCATCGCCGCGTGCCGGCAATTGCTCGCGCGCGAATCCAATTCGGCCCCGGGACATTATTACCTGGCCATCGAACTCGGCCAGTTGGCGGACACCAAACGGAACATGGCGGCCTTCAAAATGGTGAAGGAAATGGAGCGCGAGTTCAAAACCGCGGGCGACCTGGATGAACATTTCGATTACGCCGGTCCCGCGCGCTGTCTCGGCCTGCTGTATCGTGACGCGCCCGGCTGGCCGGTGAGCATCGGCAGCCGGCACAAGGCGCGCGAGTGGCTGGAACAGGCCGTCCAGCTGGCGCCCGATTATCCCGAAAACCGGTTGAATCTGGTCGAATCGTACTGGCAATGGAAGGACCACGAAGCCGCGGGCAACGAATTGAAAACGCTCGATGCGCTCTGGCCGTCCGCGCAAACGAATTTTACCGGTGAGGCGTGGGAACGAAGCTGGTATGATTGGTCAACGCGCCGCGAGGTTGCGCGCAAAAAACTCAAAGAAACCCGCCGCGCCGGCAAAACCACCGAAAAGCAGCCGTTGAATTAAACTGAAATTTTCTATGGCCGCGACCGCCCGGGTGAATTATTCTATCACCTGAAAATTGGAGTCGAACAAAAGTTTTCAACGTCATGGCCAAAAAGCTCATCGCAGCATTGACGGACTCAAGCCTGTTCCTGCGTGAATGGCTCGTCAATCCGCAACGGACGGGCGCGGTCACGCCGAGTTCGCCCAAACTCGCCGCCGCGATGGCGCGCTGGCTGCCGTCCGACCCGGAAAGTTACGTGCTCGAACTCGGCCCCGGCACCGGAGCGGTCACCCAGGCGCTCATCGAACATGGCCTGCGCGAGGAGCGGCTGGTGGCCATTGAAAATAATCCCAAACTGGCGCGGCGGCTGCGGCAGCGCTTTCCCCGCGCCCACATCATCACCGGTGACGCATGGCATCTGGACGTTTTGCTGCGGCAACACGACGAACCGATTGAAAGCGTCGGCGCGGTCATTTCCAGCCTGCCGCTGCTGAATTTCCCGGCGGCTGAAGCCGACACGCTCGCCGAAAAAATCCGCGCGATTTTGGAACACGGCGGCAAATGGGTTCAATACAGTTATCATCTCGGCAACGGACACCACAAAAGCGCCACCCGCTTCCACCGGCTGGCGTCCAAGATCGTCTGGCTGAATCTCCCGCCCGCCCGCGTGAACGTTTATCAGAAGTAAGGATGGCGGCTCTACAAGAGCCATCCTGGTTTCAGTTTTGTTTCTCCGGCACCTGAACCGGTCCAGATTTGTCGCGAAGAGTTTTGGCGGTGTTGAGATCCGCTTCCATTTTGGCCTGCAATCCTTTGATCACGCCGTCCACCTGGGCGTCAATCTGACCGTTGATGGCGTTCACTAATGAGGCTGCCCTGGCGATGTGGAGATCTCTCGGGTCGTAGTCGTTCGTAAGACTCGCAAGCTTTTGTTCTGCTTCATTCAGTTGCTGCATCAATGTCGTCAGCACGGGGTTGGAAAAATTTTGCTGGATGGCGATCCTCCTGTCTTCCCGGTTCAAACCCGAAAGGTGTGCGATTTGCGTCTTCAGGGCAGCCGCTTCCGCTTCCAATTCTGCTGTCTTGGCCGCCGATTCAGCGGTGGGTGGAGCAACTGAATCTTGCGGATTTTTCTTAATGATGGCCACCAACCGTTCCTGAAAACGGGGTTGGGATACGACGCCCAATCCGGTCAGATTCTGCCGGCTTAAGGTGACGAGCGTCTGCTGGTCGGAAAACTCGCGGACGATGAGCTGGTATTGGACGACGGCGTCGTTGGTCCGGCCGAGTTTGCGGTAGCATTCGCCCAAACGGAAAATCGCCGTGGCCGCCACCTGCCGGTCCTGGTCAAATTGCGTGGCGACCGCCTGGTAATTGGAAATGGCCGCGTCGAGGTTGCGGTTGGCCTCCTCCTCAAACAGTCCTTGGCGCAACGCGGCGCTCAAATCGTTTGTCTGCGCGTGCAGAACCATCGCCCCGGCCAGAAAAATTGAGCCAACGAGCCAGTTTGTTTTCATAGGTTTGTTTTGTTTAAATGCTGCCAGACACATCGGCGCCAATTGTCACACTTTTGCAAAATCGGGTGGCGGTATGGTTCGGGTGGGCGAGGCTACTGACGAGCCGGCTCGCGAGGACGCTCGCCCCACCGAAATTGCAAACATCGAACGGCCAATGGTTTCATCAGGCAGCATTGGATGTTGGGCGTTCGAGGTTCGATGTTGGATGTTCATTCCCCCTCCAACTCCAGCCGGTATCCCACGCCATGCACAGTCTTGAGCCAGCGCGGTTCGTCCGGATCCGGTTCCAGCTTGGCCCGCAGGCTGGCGATGTGGTTGTCCACCGTGCGCGTCGTCGGAAACGCCGCATAGCCCCAGACCGCGTCGAGAAACCGCTCGCGGGTAACCGGTTCGCCTTCGGCTTCGGCCATCAGCCGCAGCATGGCAAATTCCTTGGCGGTCAGGTAAATTTGTTTTTTGCCGCGCACCGCGGTCTGCCGGGCCAGGTCAATTTCGATTTCGCCCAGCCGCAATTTTTCCATCGCTTTGGCCTGCCGCTGGAACCGCCGCAGCAGCGCCCGCACCCGGGCGAGTAGTTCCTCGGTGCTGAAGGGTTTGACGAGATAATCATCCGCGCCGGCGTCCAGGCCGGTGACCCGGTCCTCAATCCGGCCCTTGGCGGTGAGCATGAGCACAGGCACGGTGTTGGCCAGACGGCGCAACTCGGCGCACAGCGCGAAGCCATCGAGCTTCGGCATCATGACGTCGAGCAGGATGAGGTCGGGCTTTTCGTCGAGCGCGCGTTGCAGGCCGCTCTCACCGTCGGCGGCGGCGAGCACGCGATAGCCCTCTGCCGTGAGCAGGTCGGTCAGTGCGGTGCGCATGGGCGCTTCGTCTTCGATGATTAAAATGCGGGACATTTTAAAAAGGGGGAAACATCGAACATCGAACATCGAACGCTGAACGCTGAAGTGAAGCGTATCCGAGCGACGGCGCATTCGATGTTCGACGTTCAATGTTCAATGTTCGATGTTTCATTTTTTATTGGAATTTCAATCGTGAACCGGCTGCCCTGGCCGACGGCACTTTGCACGAGTACGCGCCCGCCGTGCGCCTCGACGATGTGTTTCACGATGCTCAGGCCGATTCCAACACCTTGCGTCTCGCGCCGCAACTCAGAACCGCGCCGGTAAAACCGCTCGAAGATTTTTTCGTGCTCCTCCGGCGGAATGCCCGGGCCTCGATCAGAAACGGATAAGTGGATGGTGGATGGTGGATGGTGGATTGGGCTTTCAGATCGTTCTCGTCCTTGTCCCTCGTCCTCGACCGGGATGCTTTCGTTGTGGACTGTGGACTGCGGACTGTGGACTTTCAGTTCAACCGTCACCGTTTCGCCCTTCGGCGAATGTTTGATGGCGTTGTCAATCAGGTTGACCAGCGCCTGCTGGATGGCCCGGCCGTCCATTTCGACGGGTTGAGAGTTGAGAGTTGAGAGTTGAGAGTCATTCTGCTGCAACACAAGCTGCACCTGCTTTTCAGCGGCGTTGGGCTGCATCAAGGTCACGGTTTGCTTGAGCAGCGCCATCACATCGGTCGGCTCAAACTCATATTGTTTGCGACCCTGTTCGATGCGTGAAAAATCGAGCACGTTTTCAATGAGCGCCGACAGCCGCCGGCATTCCTGGACGATGAAGCCGAAATATTCCTTCTGTTTCTTCGATTCCGGGATTTTGCCACCCGCCAGATTTTCCGCCATCAACCGCACCGACGCGATGGGCGCGCGCAATTCGTGCGAGACGCTGGAAACGAAATTGGATTTCATTTCGTTGAGTTCCCGTTGTTGCCGGAACGCCCGCCAGGCGGCCAGCAACCCGATCAGTGCGGCCGCGGCCGAGACGGCCACGAGCGAGCCAAACCAGAACGTGCGGGCGCCCTGCCGCTGGTAGAGCTTGTCCGGACTGGTGAGATAAACACTCACTTTCAGGAGTTGTTCCGGCTGAACCGCGGATGCCAGGACGTTGGTGGCCAGCGCGTTCAATGGCGATTTGATTTCCCTGCCACTGGACTTGCCGCCGCCGCCGTAATAAAAGGTCCACAGGTGGAGATCAGGTGCGAACTCACGGATTTTCTTTCCAGCCACTTCGACGCCGATGCCGAAATAATCGGGAAGGTGTTTTTCGCCGGCCGCCAAGTCCTTGATGCGGAGGCCCAGATCGGATTCGCTGTGGCAGACAAACCGTTGAGCGGTCGGTGATTCATCAAAACGGACGGCAAGCCAGGATTGCTCCGTGCCCGCCGACGGCAGGATGGCATTGGAGGCTCTGTGAACAACCAGCATCGGCGTTTTGAACCAAAACAGATTTGAAGCCGTGCGCGGGACGGGATTGTTTTCCGGTTTGCGTTCTGGAGTCGGGTGGAAGAGAAGCTGCCCAAATTCGGAATTTGCATTGGTCGGAATGAATTTGCCGGCGGCTGAAAACAATTCGCGCCCGGTCTGATGCTCATTCCAGACGCGCTGCCATTTTGAAACCGTTCCCGACTCCGGCCCGCGGCCCAGGAAGTACGGCGTCAGCGGCCCTGGATGCCAGACGACATTTGAGTAAAAAGAATCGAGCGAGACCGGGCGTCGGCTCTGATTTGTCAATTCCCGCTCCAGTTCGAGCAATCGGAATTGCGCCAACGGCTGAAAGGACAGCCCGCTTTCGCCGACGGCCTCTGGAAATTTTTCGAGCAACAAATCAAACGCTCCCATCGCCGCCCCGATTTTTTTCTCCCGCGCCAACAGCAGGCCCAAATCGTAGCACGCCGCCGCCGCGAAATTTTTCGGCGGACCGGAGGCGATGAAGTCGTTGACGGCTTCAGATGCGGCATCCCCGTTGGTTCGGTCAGAAACAGTTTCCTGGACTTTTTGCCAGAGCCGTGCTTGCTGGTCGTCAAGTTGTGACCCATCGAGTGGCTGCGGCGTAGGCAGCGAGTCCCACTTGGGCGGAAAACTCAGACCGCCGGCCGGTTCAACCACAAAAGAAAATGTGGCATTTGTCCGCAATCCCGTTGCCGTCAGTTCGGCGGAGAATTTTTGGAGAAAGTCGTCCGCGATGGTTTGCGCCCGCTCCCGCGCGTCGTGATCGGCCAGAATTTTGTCCTGTCGCAGCGACACCCAGCCGATGGCTGCCAGCACGGCCACCGGCAGCAGGATCAGCATTCCCTGCCAGAAAAAAGTCGGTTTGCGGGATGTGCGCGAAACGGCCATGTGCGTTCTTTATGTGCCAAGCTTACGCGCCCGGCAAGCCGCAGTTGTCACGGTTTTGCAAAATTTCCGACGCCAATCACCGCCCGCCGATGTCAGCGTTTGTCAAAGGCTGCCGCGCTAACATTATTTCGCACTTCCGTTCCGTTGCAACTGGCTGGCCAGGTTTTTTATCCAGGTGTTGTTCAGGTCCAGTTTCAGGCAGGTGGAAGCCACCAGCTTAGTCGGCTCACGGGAGAGATTTACCCGAACGCTTGAACTCTTGGACCGGGGCACAGTTCCTGGGAGCGCTGGCGTCTCGCCGGCGAGTTCTGGTTTTCGGCTCCCGACAGGCCGGCGAGACGCCGGCACTCCCAGGAGGCTTATGGGAAAGCATCATCCCGTTTGGATTTTGGCAGCAAAAAGCAAAGTGCTGCCGCCGCGAGCAGCGCGATACCTAAAACCCCGAAGGGAATGGTGATGCCGTGCGTCCGATATTTTAATTCGCCAACGATGGCCGGGCCGAGATAGCCGCCGACATTGCCGAGCGCATTTACCAAGCCCATGACCGCGCCGGCGGTCGCGCGCGGCATGGTTTCCGTGGGAATGGCAAAGAACGGGGCCAGCCCGGCGAACGGCCCCGGAATGGCCAGGCACAGGAATGCATACGAAAGCCAGAAGGAATGTTCCTTGAGCAAAACGCTCGCGATGAGGGATGCACCGCTCACGGCATAAATAAAGGCGGCGTGGCCGCGCCGCTCGCCGGTCCGGTCCGAATGCCGCGACAGCAGCACCATGACGACGGCGGTGACCGCGTAAGGAACGGCAAAGAGCAGGCCGGTTTCCAGGCCGGTGAAATTATGGCCGCCGCCCCTGAGCCCTTCCGTGAGAAACGTGTTGCAGCCGTAAGAGGCGCTGTTGTAAAGGAAACAAACCGCCAGCATGACGAAAACCGCCGGTTGCAGGCAGGCACGCCCGACGGAAATCTTTTTGGCCGGCTCCAGTTCCCCGGCCTCGCGTTGCAGCGTGGCTTCGAGAAAATCCTTTTCCTCGCGCGAAATCCATTTTGCGTCGCGCGGATGGTCGCTGATGAAATAAAGCCAGACCGGCAACCAGAGGAACGGCAAGGCGCCTTCCGCCATCAGCATCGTCTGCCAGCCCCAGCCGCCCAGCAGCCAGCCGGAGAGCGGTGCGGACGCGGCGACTGCCAGCGGCTGGCAAAGGTTCCAGTAGGCATTCGCGCGGGCGCGTTCCGAGCGCGGGAACCAGTTCGCCAGCACCACCAGCATGGTGGGAAACACGCCGCTTTCCGCCACGCCGAGCAGAAAGCGCATCACGGCAAATTCCCGGAAACTGGAAACCAAACCACAGCCGACCGCGCAGATGCCCCAGAACACCAGGAAAAGGGAGATCAATTTTTTCGGGCTCCAGCGGCCGGCCAGGTAACCGCCGGGAATCTGCAACAGCACATAGCCGAGAAAGAAAATGCCGGCGGCCTGGCCTTTCAACCGGTCATCCATGAGCAGGTCCCGCATCATGGACGAAATCTTTGGGTCCAGCGCCAGCGCCACGTTCGTGCGGTCCACGTACGAAATCGTGTACATGATCAGCGCGACGGGGATGATGCGCAGCCAGCGTTGTGATTTCACGGAATTCAAGCTGGCGCGTTGTTAACAGAAGAACCCGGCGCTGTTCAATGGTTAACTTTTCGCGCAAAGTCGGCAGGCAGGCAATCACGCGTTCGGTGGGCTTCCGAACCACCGGCCAGCACGTGTAAGAGTTTACCCGAAGCGAGCCGCTCTACTTTGCCCCCGCAGCCTGCTTCAATTCTCCAGCCAGTTTTCGAAATGAGGCAGGATCAATTCCCTCACTGAGGGGAAATTTGGCTGCGGTTTCCGCCACCAATATCGCATCGGAAATCCGGTTTTGACTTTTCAAGAGGTCAACGTAGCGATTGATGACTTCGGGCGAGTAGGGACAAAGAGCCAAAGCCTGGCGAAAGGCAAAGTCCGCTTCCCGAGCCATGCGCTCTTTTTCCGACGCGCTGGTCGAATGATTCATACGCCACGCGTAAATTCCGCCGAGGGAGCTCCGCAATTTGGAGAACATCTTGCGCGCGTAATCGTTTTGCACAAATCGCAGATCGCCTTTGAATCCACTGAGGTCCTGTTTGAGTTGCACCTTTTCCACGAACGCAACGACCTGCTGTACCGGCGTATCGTAGTTCAGCCAATCACCAATCATTGGCCGGATGCAGCGCGTCCAGCAATCGTGATCCCGTTGAACGATTTCGTCGGACAATTCCGGCAGCGGCTGGCGGTTGATTTTCATGATCAGCCCGTGCGGCTCCAGGTAGGGATACATCCAGTCGAGCGGGAAACTTTCCTCGATGTAAAACTCGCGACCGGGATTTCTGTCAAAGATGATTTTGACCAGCAGACCGTTGATGGACATCACGGCGACCTGGCCGCTAACCATGATGCGCCCGTCCGGTTCCTCTCGGAAATCCTCGTTCGGTTTTAGTTGGTGGTTGTGAAGACGTTGCACCGCGTCCTGCATGTAGTCCTGAAAACATTTTTGCGAGTCTTCGCCTGTGGGAGTGTAAATACTCTTTGTTTCGGCCTGGTTTTTCCCCACTGTTTTTTCAGCATCCGCGCGGGCTTGCACCTCGGCCAGAATGATTTTCATGCGCTCGTCGCGCTTCCGACTCAAATCATTCACCGCTTCCTCGGCGGCTTTGTATTGCGGATCGGCCTTGTCAGTTTCCACGGAGTCCAGTTTCTGCACGACCGCCGGCCATTCCGCATCCCAAGCTTGAAGCTGGCGGTCCGCCCGTCTCGCTTCAATCACTTGGTTGAGCAACTTTGCCTGTTCGCCGTATGTGTTCTTTAAATATTCCAGATAAGACCAATCGGCCAGCGCATTTTGCGTGAGCGTGTAGAACGGATCGGCGTCCACGTGCGACTTGCAAAACGCCGTGGGCAGTGCGCGTCCCGGATCCGTGCCGCCAAAATAAATGCTGCCCGCCGGAATGGAATTGATGATGCCGTCAACCGCAATCTGCGTGTATTTCGGCTCGCAATTGACGACGTGGTCGTAGGCCATGCTGATTTCCAGCACGGGCTGCCAGAACCTCGTCCGCAGGCTCAACTCGGGATGTTGATGTTTGTTGCTGTATTGCGGATGACGTTTCTTGAAACTCTCATACATGTTCGTCACCGTTTGCCAATCGCCTTTGGTGGCCGCGACAAAGAAGCGCTGAAACTCCGGCGAAATTTTTTCTCCGGCCGCCGCCGCCAATGTCTGCGACTGTTTTTCCTTCTCCATCGAGAAGGCTTCGAGGCGGGCAATCTGCTGTTTGCGAAGCAGGTTGGATTCATCCGTGCCGCTGCCGGCAGTGCCCGGCCTGTTCCCGCCCAGACCCAGGGTGATTCCACCGACCACAGCCAGAATGGCCATCGCCGTTGCCAATCGCAGCCGCCGGTTCCGGGAGGCATCTACAATTGCCGTAATCCGGCCTTCCAGTTGCGACGAGCGGGCCATCGCAATGGCCGCCACCTGTGGCACACGCCGAAAATTTTTGGCAATTTCGACCAGGTGACCTGCATAATCCGACGCCTTGCAACCGGCGTACAGCACCAAGTCATCACACGCGCGCTCCCGCTCGACGCACATCCGCCGCGCTGCCAGCCAGGCCAGCGGATTGAACCAGTAAAACGCGCAGAAAATTTTTGCCGTAAATTGCGTCAAACAATCCCAGCGCTTCACGTGTGCCAGTTCATGCAGCAAAACAATCCGCCGCCGCTCCACCGGCCATTGCCCGGATTCCGTGGGTAGCAAAACCGCCGGCCGCCACCAGCCCCAGGTCAGCGGCATTACGTTGTCGGCCGACTGCAACAAATTCACGGCCCGCCGCAGACGCAGCGTTTCACGGACTTCTTCCAGCAGAACCGTCCAGTCCGCACCTTGCAGCGGCTGCGCTTTCCGGGAAAATTTGCGGAGCCGGAGTTGTCCGCTGGCCGTGGAAATCAAAACCAGCGCTGTTCCGGCAAACCACGCAATGCCTCCGAACACCAGCCAGTTTGCGCTGAAATGAGCGGCGATCTGCCGGCTGCCGCCGGAAGGATCGTGGGACACGTTGGGTGATTCTGCCCGGCCCGGCGCAGCCGGCGTTTCCGGTGCGAGCGTTCCGGGGCTGGTGCCGGGCGCAAGTTCCAGCGCCAGGGAAACCCGGTTGCCGGAATCATAGCCGGTTGAAACCGACCAAAGCGGCCTTTGCCACGACGGCAGCATCGAGGACAGCAACGGCAGGCAAGGCAGACTCGCCACGGCCAAAAACCAGATCAAGTGCCGGGTTGCCGACGACGAGCGCCGCCACAGCACGCACACCCCGCCGGCCAGCGCGAGCACAATGAAACTTTTGAGAAAGGCATCGAGAAACAACGCGACACAATGGGAGTTCTGAACGGTGCGGGAAACGAGCGTAATCCAAGAATTCATATCAACGGCCCTCCTTTTTGGCTTGTTTGATGATTTGCTGCAATTTGCCAAGCTCGGCTTCCGAAAGCTGCGTGTCGGCGGTTTCCAGCAACGCGGCCATCGCCTGCGTGACCGAGCCTTGGAAAAAAGTCGAAACCAGCCGCTTCAAGGCGGACCGGCTGGCGGCTGCCTTCGATGTGCGCGGCAGATAAATGTAACGCACGCCGTCCTGCCGGTGCCGGATATGGCCCTTTTCCTCCAGAATCCGCAGCAGGGCGCGAACGGCGGAATAGCCGGGAGGATCGGGCAGCGCCGCCCGCACCTCGGCGGCCGTGGCGGATTCCTTCGTGTGCAGAACGTCCATGATCTGGCGTTCCCGCCGGCTAAGTTGTTGTTCCAAACTCATGATATGCTAATTTTTTAGCATAACTGGCCGGCGTGTCAACCAAAAATGCTAAAATTTTAGCAGGCCGGCTTCCGGCAAAACTGGCTGCCCGTGTGAAAGTTTGTCAGAAGCCGCATCCGTTACTTCCCGCCGGAGGATGTTTGCTTCGCCTTCTGGAATTTTTTCACTTGTTCAACCAATGCGCGTATCTGGTCGCCTTCCTTGCCTTGCATTGCCTGCATTTGCGCCGCCGTTTCCGCCACGACGAGGGCGTCGGCAATCCGGTCCTGGGCCAGCAGGAAATTGATATATCGGAATACGGCCTCCGGTGAATACGGGCACAACGCCCAAGCCTGCCGGAAGGCGAAATCCGCCGCGCGCGCCATGCGCTCTTTTTCCGACGCATTCGTAGCCTGTTTCAGGCGCCAAGCGTAAAGTCCAGCGATTGAATCCCGCAGCTTGGAAAACGTCTTGTGGGAGTAGGCGTTTTGAATAAAACGCGGATCGCCGGTGAAACCGCTGAAATCCTGTTTTCCAAAAGTCTTTTTGGCAAACGCAGCCACCTGTTCAACCGGCGTGTCATCATTCAGCCAGTCGCCGATCATCGGTTGCACCAGCTTTGCCCAGTAATCGTGATCGCGCGCGAGAATTTCGTTGGACAATCCCGGCAGCGGCTGGTGGTTAATTTTGAAAATCAGGCCGTGCGGTTCGAGATACGGATACATCCAGTCGAACGGGAAACTTTCTTCGATGTAAAATTCGTGGTCGGGATTTTTGTCCAGGATGAGTTTGACCATCAGGCCGGCGATTTGCATCACGGCAACCTGACCACTGACCTGGATCTTGCCATCCACTATTTTCACATCTTCACCCGGCATGAGCTGGTGGCTTTGCATCCGACGCTGCGCATCCTCCATGTAATCCTGAAAACATTTCTGCGAATCTTCCGAGGTGGGAATGTAAATCCTGCCTCCATACATGCTCCGCAAATAATCCAAATAACTGCCATCGCACAAAGCGTTCTGGGTAAGTGTGAAAAACGGGTCGCCCTTCACCTGCGATTTTTGCATCGCCGTGATCAAGAACCGGCCGGGATCGGTGCCGCCAAAGTAAATGCTTCCTTGCGGGATGGAATCGATGATGTCGTTGGCATAAGCCGCCGAATATTTTTCGTCACCCTCGCCGAAAGCAGCAAAGCCTCCCCAAATTTCTGCCACTGCCTGCCATGGTATTCCTTGCAACTGCCACTCCGGTTCGCCAACGGTCTCAAAATGGCCATTTCTCCGCCCTAAATCATAGAACATATTGCTGACCACAAGCCAGTCTCCCCTGTCTGCTGCCGCAAAAAATCTTTTGAAGTCTTCTGGCATTTTGTTCGTTGCGGCATTTGCCTGCGCCTCCTTTTCCGCAACGAATGATTTCAACTGGGCCGCAACCTCCGGATTTTTAAGCGACTGAAACGACGCCATTTGCTTTTTGGCGCAGCCGCCGATGAATAATCCAACGCCCAGAATGACCACCCCCAGTGATTTGATTGTCGTCTTCATAGTTTTGCGTTTTGTGCGATTCCATTGACGTCTCAGCACCATTTGCCCAGTACCATCACTGAATAGACACCGGCACTGCCGAATTTGTATGAAAAATCCGCGCCCCTGCGTTTATCCCAATTTCCCTTCACCCGGCAACTGAAACTTTCCGTGCGGCTGCCGGCGCGTATGTGATGGCCGGATTATTTCAAAGACTGATTTTCCCCGGCGGTGAGGGGCGGCCACACTTTGAGTTTTTGCGTGACCGCCAGAATGCGCTGAAAACTGCGCCTGTCGAACGAAACAAAGGTTTTGAAATTGCCGGTCACGGCGGCGGCCACGTGCAGGGCATCCAACGAACGGAGCTTTTTCCAGCGCGGGCAATAGTTGATGATCAATCCCGCAGCGCGCCGGGCGACGAGATCGGCCTCCAGCTCCAGTGGGTAAAGTTTTTTGCCCCCGGCCATATCCTCCTTGACCCAGTCCCAAAGTGTTTCGGCGCTTTCGGGATGACTGGTCCAAAAGGATTTTGCCAGTTCCGGCCAGTGCAGAAAAAACAGCGGCAGGCGGGGCTTGTTGCTTTCAATGAAGTGTCGGGCACTGGCGGTGTTGGCATCCAAGCCGTAAGCGGACGCAATGAAACTGGTGTCGGCGTAAATCATCGTTCGCCGGCTTCCTCGCGCAGTTCAGCCACGGTTTTGCGCGACGGTTTAAGGTGCAGGGATTTCATCTTTTTCCAGTGGCTGTCCCAGGTGGTCGGCTCGGAAGCCGCCGCCGCTTCGCCGACAACTTTCTGCAGGAATGAATAAGTGGTCTCGCCCCGTTCGCGGGCGGCCTTTTCAAACCGCCGGGCGATTTCGTCGTCAACTCGTGTTTGCAGCAGTGTCATACACCAGACTGTAATCTTGCGGTGTGGAATGTCAACCCCCGGTTCTCCACCCCGCTGTCCGTCCTCAAGTTCCTAATTTGGAATTATTCTAAGTATTGACAGATGCTTGAGATGGGTCTAGTGTGCCGGCGAGATGAGCTTGGTCGAGAAGAATAAAATGAACGGTGATCTGAATAAGCGCCTCACCACGGGCGGTTTGCGGCTCACGCCGCAGCGGCAGCAGGTCTATGACGTGCTTATCCAAAAGCGCGATCATCCGACTGCCGAGGAGGTTTTCATCCGCGCCAAGCAGGCCATGCCGGATATCTCGATGGCCACGGTCTATAACTGCCTCGACGCGCTGGTGCAGTGCGGCCTCGTGCGCCAGGTCCAGCTCGAACGCGGCGCGACGCGCTTTTGCCCGAACATGGAGGAGCATTGCCATTATTACTGCGACGAGTGCGGCACGGTGTTCGACGTGGCGCTGACGGGAAATTCGGCGGTTGTCCCCCGGCCAAAAGGCTTTAAGATTGATCACTACGAAATTGCCGTTCACGGCCTCTGCGCCAGTTGCGCGGCCAAACGCAAGAAATAATTTTCAACATGAGCACCGCCACCGAAACCATCGAGGGCCTGGTCAAACAGGATTATAAATACGGTTTTTACACCGACGTGGAAACCGATTCCGCGCCGCCGGGCTTGAGCGAGGAAACCATCCGGCTGATTTCGCGCCGGAAAAACGAGCCGGAATGGCTGACCGATTGGCGGCTCAAGGCGTTTCGCCACTGGCAAACGATGCAGGAACCGCACTGGGCCAAGGTGCATCACGAAAAAATCAATTACCAGGACATCGTTTATTACTCCGCGCCCGGGAAAAAGGGCGACCGGCCGAAAAGCCTCGAGGACGTTGACCCGAAATTGTTGGAGACCTACGAGAAACTCGGCATTCCCCTGCGCGAGCGCGAGCGGCTCGCCGGGGTGGCCGTGGACGCGGTGTTTGACAGCGTGTCGGTCGGCACCACGTTCAAGAAGCAGCTCGCCGAAAAGGGAATCATCTTCTGCGCGTTCAGCGAGGCGGTGCAGGAGCATCCCGATCTCGTCCGGAAATATCTCGGCATGGTGGTCCCCTACACGGACAATTTTTTCGCCACGCTCAACTCCGCCGTTTTCACCGATGGTTCGTTTTGTTACATCCCCAAGGGCGTGCGTTGTCCGATGGAGCTTTCGACGTATTTCCGCATCAATGCGGCCAACACCGGCCAGTTCGAGCGCACGCTCATCGTGGCCGATGAAGGCTCGCACGTCAGTTATCTCGAAGGCTGCACCGCGCCGATGCGCGACGAAAACCAGCTTCACGCGGCGGTGGTTGAGCTTATCGCGCTCGACAACGCGCAAATCAAATACTCGACCGTGCAGAACTGGTATCCCGGCGATGAGAACGGCAGGGGCGGCATCTACAACTTTGTGACCAAGCGCGGCCTCTGCCGGGGCAGCAACTCGAAGATTTCCTGGACGCAGGTCGAAACCGGCTCGGCCATCACCTGGAAATATCCGAGTTGCATCCTGCAGGGCGACAATTCCATCGGCGAATTTTATTCCGTCGCCGTGGTGAACAATTACCAGCAGGCTGACACCGGCACCAAGATGGTCCACATCGGCAAAAACACGCGCAGCACGATTGTGTCGAAGGGCATTTCCGCCGGGCACGGACAGAACAGCTATCGCGGACTGGTGAAAGTCCAGAAAAGCGCCACCGGCGCCCGCAATTTTTCACAATGCGACTCGATGTTGATCGGATCGAAGTGCAGCGCGCACACGTTCCCTTATATCGAGGTAAAGAACTCGTCGGCGAGTGTCGAGCACGAGGCTTCGACCTCGAAGATCGGCGAGGACCAGATTTTTTACTGCAATCAGCGCGGGCTGGCGACGCAGGACGCCGTGAACCTGATCGTGAATGGCTTTTGCAAGGAGGTCTTCAAGGAACTGCCGATGGAATTCGCCGTGGAAGCGCAGAAACTTTTGGGCGTGAGTTTGGAAGGCAGTGTGGGGTAATCTTAACCACGGATGGACACGGATGAAAGACCGGATTTGCGTCGTGGCGGCGAATCGATACGCATCACAAAGTTGCGGGTCGGCTTGATTTTGAATTTCAAGAACGCCCGGCTGGAATTTGAGCGCGTTGTCCTGTAATTTTTAATCCGTGTTTATCCGTGTCCATCCGTGGTTAAAAAACATTTTAGAAAATGAGCAAACCGATTCTTGAAATCAAAAACCTCAGCGCGGGCGTTGGGGACAAGCAAATCCTCAAAGGCATCAGCCTGACGATTTCTCCCGGCGAAGTCCACGCCATCATGGGGCCCAACGGCAGCGGCAAAAGCACGCTGGCTGCCGTGCTGGCCGGGCGCGCCGGTTACGAGGTGACCGGCGGCGAAGTGATTTACGATGGCAAAAATTTGCTCGACCTCAATCCCGAGGAACGCGCCCGGGCAGGCGTTTTCCTCGCGTTCCAGTATCCGGTCGAAATCCCCGGCGTCAACAGCACCTATTTTCTCAAAGCCGCGTTGAATGAAATCCGCAAATCCAAGGGCCAGCCGGAATTGGACGCGATGGAATTTCTGAACCTCGTCAAGGACAAGATCAAATTGCTGGAGTTGAACGAGGATTTGCTCCGGCGCTCGGTGAACGAGGGTTATTCCGGCGGCGAAAAGAAGCGCAACGAAATTTTCCAGATGGCCGTGCTCGAACCCCGGCTCGCCATCCTCGACGAAACCGATTCCGGCCTCGACATTGACGCGCTGCGAATCGTCGCCGGCGGCGTCAACAAGCTGAAGCGGCCGGACAGCGCGCAAATGGTCATCACGCATTATCAGCGGCTGTTGAATTTCATCATTCCCGATTTCGTCCACGTGCTTTACGATGGCCGCATCGTGAAGTCCGGCGACAAACAGCTCGCGCTCGAACTCGAAGCGAAGGGCTACGATTGGATCACCAAGGCCGCGTAACCGCGGACAACTTATGAATTTGGACGAAGCCCAACGCCAGAAAGTCGCCGCCTGGATTGCGGACGGTGCGAAACTTTCCGAAATTCAAACCCGGCTCATGTCGGAGTTCAACCTCAAGCTCACTTACATGGAAGTGCGTTTCCTGGTGGACGATTTGAAATTGACGCCGAAAGATCCGGAACCGCCCAAGGTTGCCGCGCCGGTTGCCGAGGCGGCAAAACCCGCCGACAAGAAAAGCGCTCCGCCACCCGCCGGGCCGGCGGGCGCGACCGGCGGTGTGTCTGTGACAGTGGATCATTTGGCGCGGCCCGGCGCGATTGTCAGCGGCAAGGTCACGTTCAGCGACGGCCAGCAGGCCGACTGGTATTTGGATCAAACGGGGCGGCTGGGCGTCGTGCCGAAGCAACAGGGTTACAAGCCGTCCGCCGCCGACGTGCAGCAATTTCAAGCCGCGCTGCAAAGCGAAATCGCGCGGATGGGATTTTGACGGCTGGCTTGACTGGCGGGCAAGCGTTCTTGCAAGCCGGTCTTGGCGGGTTTTCTTGACGCAACCTGCCAATGGAATGACGAATGACGAAGCCCTAATGACGAAAGAATGTCCAAAGGTTTAAATGCCGAATTCGGGCTTCAGTATTCGTCATTCTTTTAGTCATTCGGATTTAGGAATTAGTCATTTTCCCAGCCGTGCAGTCCGCCAATGGTCTCGTTCCACTTATTCCAGCCGCCAATTCTTGCCGCACGCCCGCCGACTTGGCACATTGATGCGGCATGCGCGAAAAATTCCGGGTCTGGGCGGAAAGCCTTGAAACCTTTGCCCTCGAAGTCATCTTCGGCGAACGCCGCGACACCAAGGCGGTGTTGATGCGCGCGGTTTTGTTTGGCAGCTCAAAGATTTTCCAGGTCGGCGTCAAATTGCGCCGCTGGCTTTATAATGTGCGCATCCTCCGCGACAAGACGCTGGGCGTCCAGGTCATCGCCATCGGCAATCTGACCGTCGGCGGCACGGGCAAAACGCCGGTCGTGGAAAAATTCGCCCGCGAATTGCGCGACGCCGGGCGCACCGTCGCGATTCTTTCACGCGGTTATCGTTCCAAACCGCCGCCGTTTCACCGGTGGCTGCTCAATAAAATCTTTTTGCGGGAGGACCAGACCCCGCCGCGCGTCGTATCCGACGGCAAATCACTGTTGCTCGATTCGGAAATGGCCGGTGACGAACCTTACATGCTGGCGTCCAATCTTCGGGACGTCGTCGTGCTCGTGGACAAGAACCGCGTGAAAAGCGGACGTTATGCGATAGAAAAATTCGGCTGCGACACACTGTTGCTCGACGACGGTTTTCAGTATTGGGATTTGCGCGGGCGCCGGCACGACGTGGTGCTGATTGACCGGCAGCAGCCATTCGGCAACGAACATCTGCTCCCGCGCGGCACGTTGCGCGAACCGCCGTCGCACCTCGCGCGGGCCCAGACGATTTTCATCACCAAAAGCGACGGCCAGACCGCCGAACTCCGCCGGCGCATTGCCGAATTCAATTCCGAAGCCGCCATCATCGAATGTGTGCATCATCCGCTTTTCCTCGAAGATGTGTTCACCGGCCAGCGGCGCAAATTGGATTTTCTGCAAGGGCATAAAGTCGCGTCGCTTAGCGGCATCGCGCAACCGGAAAGTTTCGAGCAAAGCCTCGTAAAACTCGGCGCGGAACTGGTTTATTCCAAACGCTTTGCCGATCATCACCGCTTCACCCAGCAGGAAATTCTCAACGTCATCAATCGCGGCAAGAAACGCCAGGCCACCACCATCATCACCACCCAAAAGGACGCCGTGCGTTTCCCCAAAATCGACCGGCGCGACCTGCCGATCTATTTCATGCGCGTCGAAATCCAAATCGTCAGCGGCGCCAACGACTTTCAGGACTGCGTCCGCAAAATCTGCTTCCGCTGAAAATGGACACGCTGATTTATTGGTTCGCGCGCGCACTCGTCACGGTGATTCAGGCGTTGCCGCTCCCCTTCGTCGCGCGCCTCGGTCGCGCGGGCGGCGGGCTGGCCTTCTGGCTCGATGCGCGGCACCGGCGCGTGGCGCTGAAAAACCTGACGATGTGTTTTGGCGGAGAAAAATCGCCGGAGGAAATCCGCGCGCTCGCCCGGGAAAATTTCCGGCGCATTGGCGAAAATTACGCCGGCGCCATCAAAACCGCCGCGATGACTTTTGACGAATTGCGCCCGCATGTCGAATTCGCCGGCATTGAACGCCTGCCGCAAAAATCCGGCGACCAGCCGCCGCACAGCGCCGTTGTCGCCATCGGCCACTTCGGCAACTTCGAGCTTAACGCGCGAATCCAGGACGTCCGGCCGGATTACCAGAGCGCCACGACCTACCGCGCACTCAAGCACCCTGCGTTCAACCGCCTCATGCAGGATTTGCGCACGCGCAGCGGCTGCCTTTACTTCGAGCGCCGCGCCGACGGTCCGCTGCTCCGCACCGCGATGAACCGGGGAGGAATCCTTCTTGGCCTGCTCGCCGACCAAAGCTCCAACGGCCTCCGGGCGCCGTTTCTTAGCCATGACTGTTCCACCACGCTTGCGCCCGCCGTGTTGGCCTTGCGTTATCAGTGCGAACTCTTCACCGGCTTCTGCTACCGCGTCGCCCCGGCGAAATGGCGGATCGAACTCGGCGAAAAAATTCCCACGCATGAAAACAACCATCCCCGTCCGTCCGGGGAAATCATGGGCGACGTCAATCGCGCTTTTGAAGCCGCCGTCTGCCGCGACCCGGCCAACTGGTTCTGGGTCCATCGCCGCTGGAAGGCGGCGGAAACGAAAGCGAAGATGGAAGATGGAGGATAGAAAATGGAAACCCCGCCATCCCATCTTCCACCCTTGCCACGTCGAAGCGAAGTGAAGATGGGTCGCCGTGTTCTGGTGCGCAGCACCAACTGGCTGGGCGATGCGGTCATGACCACGCCGGCGCTGCTGCGACTCCGGGAAAAATTTCCCGATGCGCACATTGCCCTGCTGGCACCGGAAAAGCTTGCCGATTTGTGGGCCAATCATCCCGCCGTCAACGAAACCATTCCGTTCGCGCCGGGCGAAAGCGTGTTTTCCGTCGGCAAAACATTACGGGCGGGCAAATACGACCTCGCACTGGTATTCCCAAACTCACCCCGTTCGGCGCTCGAAGTCTGGCTGGCGGGAATTCCGCAACGCATCGGCCATGCGCGCCCGTGGCGCAACTTTTTCCTGACACAGGCCATTGCATCACGCCTTGATAGTGTAACGATGCGGAAACTGTCGGTGGCAGAAATCCGCCGTAGGACAGGCGTCACGCCTGTCTCTAATCAAATCAAAAACAATTTGGAGACAGGCAGGATGCCTGTCCTACAAACAAACGCGCACCAGATTCACGAGTATCTGCATCTCGTTGCTGCGCTGGGCGCCAACCCGGAACCGCTGACGCCGCGGTTGTTTGTGACTCCCGGTGAAATTGAAGCCATGAACAAGAAATTCGACCTGAGTAAAATTGAGCGGCCGCTCTTGGGCTTGAATCCCGGCGCGGAATACGGGCCGGCCAAACGCTGGCCGATGGAAAAATTCATTGCCGCCGCCAGTGAAATCCAAAAACGGACCAACTGTACCTGGCTGGTTTTCGGCGGCCAGGCTGATGTGGACATCGCGAACCGGATCGAGTCCGCCATGGCCAGCCCGCCATCTGCAATTTGGAATCTGGCCGGGAAGACCTCCCTCCGCGAGTTGATGACGCTGCTAAAAATTTGCCGCGTGCTGCTCACCAACGATTCCGGCCCGATGCACGTGGCCGCCGCGCTGGGCACCCCGGTCGTCGTCCCCTTCGGCAGCACGTCGCCGGAACTCACCGGGCCGGGCCTGCCGGGCGACCCGCAGCACCGGCTGCTCAAATCCGACGCCCCGTGTTCACCCTGCTTTTTGCGCAAATGCCCGATTGATTTCCGCTGCCTGAACGGCATCAGCACCGAGCGCGTGGTCGAGGCTGTTTTACAAATCATCCGCTGATTAGTGTATTGTCCAGCAAATCAACGGTGTCATGGTTTGGAGGGAGCGCCGGCCTCCGGCACGGCGTTATAAGGCCGGTTTCAGCATCACGCCGTGCTGGAAGCCGGCGCTCCACAGTCTAAATTTCACACCTCAAAAATTCTTCTTGACGTTCGCCGCCAACTGTCATACTGTTCTATGACAGTAAAAGACAGCCATGATTTTTCAGATTGATTTCAAGTCCGGCAAGCCGGTTTACCTGCAACTGGTGGACCAGATCCGCTACGCGGCGGCTTCGGGCGCGTTGCGTTCCGGCGAACCGCTGCCGTCCATCCGCCCGCTGGCCGAGGAACTGCGCGTGAACCGCAACACCATCGCCAAGGCCTATGCCGAACTGGAGGGGCAGGGCGTCATCGAGACGATCCCCGGCAAGGGCTGCTTTCTGAAAAAAAGCGATTCTCCGTTTAACAAACAGGTCCGCCAGAAACTGCTGGCGGCGGAAATTGACGAGGCCGTGGTCATGGCGCATCACCTGCAGGTGGACCGCGAAAAATTCCTGGCCCTGGTCAAGGAACGGCTTGATTACTTCGAACGCAAGGCAAAGGAAGGAGAAGACAAATGAACACCGAACATCGAACATCGAACGCTGAACATCGAATGATTTCCGTACGAGCGGTTCATTGGATGTTCGATGTTCGATGTTCAGCGTTCAATGTTTCCCATCCCATTTCAATTTTTAAAAGGATACGCTATGAGCACTGACACTCCCGTCATCGAAATCAAAAACCTGACCCGCCGTTACGGCAAGCTGGATGCCGTCAATGGCCTGAGCCTGACCGTCCGCGCCGGAAAATGTTACGGCTTCTTCGGCCGCAACGGCGCGGGCAAGACCACGACCATCAAATGCCTGTTGAACCTGCTCCGGCCCAACTCCGGCACCGCGCGCGTGTTCGGACTCGACCCGCAGCGCAACGAAGTGGCTGTGAAATCGCGCCTCACCTATGTGCCGGACATGGTGGCGTTTTATCCGTGGATGACCGTGCGCGGCACGCTGGAATATCTCGCCTCGTTCCGCAAACACTGGAACGGTGACATCGAGGCCGACCTGCTGAAACGCTTTCAACTCGACCCGAACCAGAAGACCAGCAATCTATCGAAAGGCCAGAAGACACAGCTCGCGTTGGTTGGTGCGATTTGTCCCGAACCGGAACTGCTGGTGCTGGACGAGCCGACCTCCGGGCTGGATCCCATCGTGCGCCGCGAATTTATTGAGACCGTCATCGGCGCGTATCAATCCGGCGATCCGGGCAGCCGGACGGTCTTCGTTTCCACGCATCTCATACTATTTTGCATTCAA
>PLAY01000061.1 GCA_003134375.1 Limisphaerales bacterium
GATTGATCGCCGGCAGCGAACGCGACGATGCGACGACCAACACTTCATCCACGGTCTTGCCCTGGGCGGCGTGGGACGTGACGGCGTAACCGTGCGTGAACGTGCGATAGTTTTCAGGAATCACCCTTCTATCGGCCAGCACCACGGAATCGCCCTGAATCGCCCGCACCTCGACCAGTTCACCATTGACAAATCTCTTCTGCCAGTTCGATTGCAGAAGCAGCTTGTCGCCAGCGGCCACTTTCAATTTCCGTTTCTCCCCCACATCAAACAAGGCGGAGCCTTGACCCAATTCAAAAACATTTTCCGAACCATCGGCGCGCTGAACTTTGAGCGAGTTGTTTTCGACGGCGACAACCGCAACCGTTTCATCTTTGGCAAAACCCGCTTTACTACGATGGAACCGAATCGCCATGCCGGGACGATATTGCCGCGCATCCCGTTTCTGTGCTTCCGTCCACGACAGCGAATCAAAAACCTGAAATTCCTTTTCGTCACCCGCCAGCCGACCGGACGTTTTCAACGCGGCACGGACTTTTTCCGTCACCGCCTCGATTTCATTCCACGTCGGCGCGACCAGCAGCACGGATTGGTTTTGCTGCAATGCTTTCACATACGACTGCGCGGCAGAGTCGTGAAGTTGGTTGCCGGGAAGTTCAGTCACCGCTCCCATGTGTTCCAGTTGGGCGAATGCTTCATCAGTATTTTTCTGCGCGGCCAGTTCAACGGCCCGACGATATTCGACTTTGCGTTGCCGCCGAATCCGGGTCAGTTGTCCCGATTGAAAATCCGAATGGTTTTCCAAAATCCGCAGCGCATCGCCACGCGCGACCGAAGCGTGCTGGCCGGTGTCGCCCGACAGCACAATGCGTGCGTCCCGCGCCAGGTCAAACAGCCGCTTCATGTCGTCCATCCCGACCGCCCCAGCCTCATCCAGCACCACCAACTGACGGGCAGACAACGCCGGTTTCATCAGCAGCAAACTTTGCAGTGTCACCGCCGCAAATCCCTCGGTGCGCAAAACCTCGGTTGCTGCCGCCGTCGGCGCGCAGAACAGCGGTTCAACGCGAGCTTCCTTGCAGGCGGCGACCAGTTCGCGCAACGCCGTGGTTTTGCCGCTGCCAGCCAGACCGCGCAGGCCGGTGATCCGGTCACTGGTTCGCAGCACATGATAAATGGCTCGCTGTTGATCTTCCCCGAGCCAGGCGGCAGGGCGATAGCCGGGATGCAAGGGCGCAACCGCATCGCAACCCGCGTTGACCGTCTGAATCAAATCCAGTTCCGTTGTCAGAATCTGCCGCGTGGAAAATCCACGCTCGGTTTTAACCAGGTCCGCCGAATACTTCACCGCCGCTTTCAGCGCCGGCAAATCCATTTCGCCCAAACGTTGCGACAGGGCCACGCTCAACAATTCATGCTCCGGCACGACTGACTTGCGCTCGAACACATGGGCGACGGCATGGTTCAGTGTCTGGTTTTCCGGTTCAAAGACACGGACTGGCCGGACGGGTTGGACTGACGAGCAGAGATTTTGCAGTGATTGTTGTTCCTCCGATGACAATTGCGCCAGTTGGCGTTCGCGCACTTCCATCGTCGAGATGCCTTTGACTTTTTCCGCCCGGCTCTGATGGACTGCGAGAGAAATGGCATTGTTGGAAAGTTTCCGCCCCAGCTTTTGTTCCAGTTCCTTGACCACCGCGTCACGTTGTTCTGCACGTTTGGAAAACCGTTTCAACACCTCATCGCTGACGTCCTCAATTTGGAAGCCATGTTTGGACGGTTGAATCCGGTAGCCGATCTGTTGCACTCGCTTCGCCAGTTCGTTCCGATAAACCGCCGTGCCGTAGCGGATGGCGTCATACATGCCGCCCGCTTGCAGTGCTTTCCAGGACCGTTCGCTGTCATCAAACGTGGCGTTGAACACCGTGAAATGCGTGTGCAACTGCGGGTCGAGCGCGCGGCTGCTCGTGTGCGTGAACGCGGCGGCGGCGAGATTGCCGGTGATCCGATCCTTTTGGCCGCCCTGTTTTCTGACTCGCGTGGCGGCGAAGGCTTCGAGTTCGCGGAACGCAATGCGCGTGGCCTCCTCGTGCGCCGTCACCAGCCGTTCATCAGCCAGCGTCACCGCCAGCACCGACACCGATTTCGGCGCGGAACAGGTGAAATCATAAAACACCCGCCGCTGGCCCTCCTTGAGTTGCCGCTGCGTCAGCCGTTCGCCGGTTTCAGGATTTTGATTTTCACACAGCGCATGGAATTGTTCGCGGGTGACTTCATTCTTTAATCCCAACCGTTCCGCGCCCGCGCCGATCCACTGGCCGGGACGGATTTCGCCCGCCGCGTAGTAATCATTCTGCGACAGGTGCTCGTCGAANNTTTTCAAAAGGCTTTGTTCGTTTTTGGAACAATCGTTAATTTCTTTCATTTATCGTTTGGTCATTTTATCCGGGGCCAAACCGGCAAAAGCGTGCCAGACACGCAAAATGCGTTTCGGATATTCCACCCGCGACGAGCGGTTGAGTCAAAAACCCGAACATTGTTTCATTCATGCGATAATTTTATCGGATGCCCCGGCCCCTTTTGCGCAATCTTTACACAATCGGCTCATCCCATTCTGTTACCCTTTACCGCTTGTAATTTTGCCGGAATTGCCCGTGTTGTGGTGTATCACCATCACCACCTGCACCTCCCGCCCGGCCGGTAAGAACCGGCTTCATCGCCGAATCGTCTTCAGCCACTATCAGCCTTTCACAGCGCACTCCTGTTGGCATGAAGTGGTGGTCAAAATAATTTATGACGGCATTTTGGCGGAATTCGGAGCGGTGAAGTTGCAAACTTTGCAAGAAATCAAAATTATTTCGAGGTTTGCGCCGCAGCGGCTCGCCTGCTCTTCGTCGCGTATGGCAAAAAATTACCCATCCCGAATTATCTGCTTGAGCGCCGAAGCGTTGAAATCATTTATTCGCTCGGCTCCGGCAGCCGGATTGTCGGCGTCACCGGCTTTGCCCTTGAACCGCCAGCCGCGCGGCGCAAACCACGGGTCAGCGGATTTTTCAGTGTCAATTTCGACAAGGTTGAGGTGCTTAAGTCCGACCTCATCATCACCTTTTCCGAAATGCACGCGTATGACGCGCACGAATTAGCCAATACATCTTGCAATTGAAATTTTAGGTTGGACTGCATTTGTCCTACCCCGCCGGTTAAATTGTCCGGCGTGAATGGTGAATTAAAAACATTTCCGCCAAAGCCAACGCTTTGTTATCGTTCGCATGGTTCCAGAATAATTTCTTGCCAGGCAAAATGAATTATTACGCGCACACGGCGACGCTGCCGGACGGGGCAAACGATCCGAACACGGAGCGCTGGCAATTACTATCTACCCACCTTCACAAGGTCGCTAATTTGGCGGAAAAATTCGCCGCGCCGTTAAATCTTTGCGCAGAAGCAAAACTGGCCGGGCTGCTGCATGATTTGGGGAAGTATCGCGACGAGTTTCAGGCGTATCTGCGCGGAGAGCGCGGAAGCAGTGTCGAGACTCAGCACGCCATTTTCGGCGCGGCTTGGGCGATGGAACGGAGCCTTGCCTCAACCTTGCCAGTTGCTGGACATCACGCTGGGTTGCATGATTGTGGTGATTTGCCGGGAATGTTGGCCAAGCCGGCGCTGCGGATTACGCAGACCTTGCCGGAACTAATTACCCGCTTGGAAACTGAGCTTGGCCCTCTGCCACCGTTACCAACACCTCCCGCTTGGGTGGACGACGAACTTTCCGCCGAATTTTACACACGCCTAATCTTTTCGTGCCTCGTTGATGCCGACCGACTCGACACCGCTTGTTGGCCGGAGACTCCGCTTCCCGACTGCGTTTTGCAGACAGCGCAACTGCTGGAACAAGTTCACACGGAGCGCAGCAGCAAGGCCAAGGCCGCCAAAAACCCCGGCAGCCCTCTGGCTGTTCTCCGTAACCGTATTTTCGACACCGCCATTGAGCGGGCCGCGCTGCCTCCCGGTTTCTTCTCCCTCACCGTGCCGACGGGAGGCGGGAAGACGCTTACTTCGATGGCGTTCGCTTTGGCCCACGCCAAAGCTCACGGGCTTCGCCGCGTCATTGTCGTTATTCCGTATCTCTCCATCATCGAACAGAACGCTGCTGAATATCGCCGCATCTTCGGCGAAGAAGTCGTGCTCGAAAATCATTCCGGCGTCCGTCCAAAAGACGACTTGAAGGAGGAAGAAAAATCCCGGCTGGAACTCGTTTCTGAAAACTGGGACGCGCCCGTCATCGTAACGACCTCCGTGCAGTTTCTGGAATCGCTCTTCGCCAGCAGTCCGTCTAAATGCCGCAAGCTGCATCGCATCCCGCGCTCGGCTGTTATCTTTGACGAAGTGCAAACTCTGCCTGCGCATCTGCTGAAGCCGACGTTTAACGTTTTTCGTGAACTGGCGGCCAACTACGGAACAAGTTTTGTGTTCAGTTCCGCCACGCAGCCTGCCTTCCGCAAATGCCCGGCACTGCCCGACGGCTTTGACCCGCACGAATTGCGCGAGATCGCACCGGAACCGGACGACTTGTTTCGCAAGTTGCGCCGGGTAAATTATCACCTGCCGAAAACAGGCGAAACTCTCGATTGGCCCGCACTGGCCGAAAAAATGGCCGCGACTCCCCAAGCCCTATGCGTGGTCAATCTCACTCGCCACGCCAAGGAACTTTGGGAACAGCTCAAGCGCGTGCTGTCGGAGAAGGAGGTTCCGATTCATTTGTCATCGGCCATGTGCCCGCAACACCGCTTGTCGTTGATTCAGATGATCCGCAAGCGGCTTGCTGCCGGCCAGCCATGCCGAGTCGTCTCCACCCAACTCATCGAAGCCGGAGTGGACGTGGATTTCCCCGTTGTCTGGCGTGCGCTTGGGCCGCTGGATTCGATTGTCCAAGTGGCCGGACGTTGTAATCGGGAAGGACGGCTTGCCGCTGGCGAGGTTCACGTCTTCCGACCGGTGGATCACAAACTGCCGCCGGGTGTCTATCGCGCCGCCGCCGATCAGGCCATGATTACGCTGGCGACATTGGGCGACGAGGAATCGGCTTCCAACCGCCTTGCTGCTGACCCCCAAGTGTTCCGCGATTACTTCCAATCGCTTTATCAAGTAGTGAACACGGATTACGCCAAGCGCGGCGAAACTTCCATCCAGCAAGATCGCGAGCAACTCCGTTTCCGGGAAGTCTCCCGCAAGGCCAAGGTCATTTCCGACGAAGGCCAGCCGGTCATCATCGCCCACGACACTCGCGGCAGGGAGTTCGCCGCACCGTTGATCGAAGAAATCCGAAATCGCCAAGTTGCGCCCGGCCAGTATCGTTTCAACCGCGACGATCTCCGCCGCCTCCAGCGGTTCATGGTCAACGTCCATTCGCACAAGTTTCAGCAACTTGAAGCCATGAAACATATCCAGCCCTTGCTTCCCAACCTCGAAATCCATGTGCTTAACGACGGCTTCTATCACCCCGAACTCGGGTTGGTAATTGATAACCGTCCGCTTGACGATTTTCTCCAATGAAACCAAACCTCATCACCCTCCGTGTCTGGGGCGACTTCGCCTGCTTCACCCGCCCCGAAATGAAAGTCGAGCGCGTCAGCTATCCCATCATGACGCCGTCCGCCGCGCGCGGTATTCTGGAAGCAGTCTTCTGGGAGCCGCAAATGTTCTACCTCATTGACTCTATCCGTGTGGTCAAACGTGGGCGATGGGTTTCGTTCCGCCGCAACGAAGTCACCAAGGTCATCAGTCTGGATAGCGCCAAGACTTGGATGAACGCGCCGGAAAAGACTACGCCCATTCAGGCTGGCGGCGGTGCGGACGACGGCACCCAGCGCAATATGCTTGCCCTGCAAAACGTTGAATATCTCATCACTGCCGAAGTCCGCGTCACGCCGCTGGCCAATCGTCCCGAAGACAAATTGGATAAATACCTCGACGAAATCGAGCGACGCGCCCGCTCCGGGAAATGCTTCCATCGTCCCGGCCTCGGCATGAGGGAATTCGCCGCCGACTTCGAGTGGGAACCGGACGCCGATGCCGCCCATGCACGACGCACCACTGAACTTGGCCGGATCGCCGAGCCATTCAACGAAGACCTTGGCCTGATGCTCTATGATGTTTTCGATCACCAAGAGCGCGCTCACGGCTTCCGCTGGTTGCACCCTGAAGAAGAAACGCAACAGGCCCATACTTTCGATCAATCACTGGCCGGGCTAAAAAAAGGCGAACAGACCAAGCACCGCAAGGAATTCACCGCGAATCGTCCGCGCTGGACCCGCCCGCCGATCAAGCCCCAGCCCGCGTTCTTCCACGCCAAAGTCGAGCAATCGAAACTCGACTGCCATCCCGACCGCGTCCGAATCCTGACCTCAACCAACGGAGGAAACTGATCATGTTACTCAAACAACTCTACGACTTCGCCGTCTCCCGGAAACTGCTCGGCGACCTGGCCTTCGCGCCCAAGGCCGTCCGTTGGATTATTGAACTCGATGTCAATGGCAACTTGCTCGGTGCCGGCCCGCAGGCCACTGGCGATGACAAGCGCGGCAAGGAGTTTAGTTGCCCGCAGACCACGAGACCGAAAGTCGCTGGTGGAGTTTCCGAATTCCTTGCCGACGGATTGACCGCCATGTTCGGTCTCGATCCCGACCCGAACGCGCCGATGCCAGAAAAAAAGCGCGCCGACCGGGACGACAACAACGCCCGCAAACGTGAAGACTTCTGGCAGCAGATCAACGATGCCGCCAAGCAGTCGAAACACGCTGGCCTCGAAGCTGTCTGCCGTTTCTCCGATCAAATCGGGACTGCCCCACCACCATTCCTGCGTTGGGGCAAAGCTCCAGACGCCAAGGAGTCGTCGAAGTCGGCTTGGTGGCTGCGTAGCGCGAGCGGCGGCGAGGTTCGTCTTGGGCCGGAGAATTTCACCTTCCGCGTCAATGGCGAACTCCTTGTTGAGAATGAAACCATCAAGCAGTTCTGGCGCGAGCAGCACACGCGCGAAGTTCGCGGTGCTCGCGCCGGTTTCCCCAAAGGGCTGTGCTTGATTTCCGGTCGCGCCGAGCAACCCTTGGCTCCGACCCACAACCCCAAGATTCAGGGCGTGCCCAATACTCAGTCTTTCGGTGCCGCTATCGTCTCGTTCGACAAGGACGCCTTCGGCTCCTACGGCTTCGACCAGAGCCTTAACGCACCGAGTTCTGATGAAGCCGCCACCGCTTATTGCGTGGCTTTGAACTGGCTTCTTGGTCAGGCGGATCATTCGCTGCGCCTCGGCCAGACCAGCCTTTGCTTCTGGACTCGTGAACCGGAGACCGGCGGCAGCTTGTTCTCCCGCCTGCTCAACCGGCCCGATCCTCAGTCAATCGCTCAGTTCCTGAAATCACCTTGGGCCGGTATTGAGCGCGAAGTTGCGCGCCGCGATCAGTTCTTCGCCGTGACACTTGCCGGCAATTCCGGTCGTATCGTGGTCCGCCACTGGCTCCAGCAGCCCCTCGATCAGGCCATCCAAAACTTCCATGACTGGTTCGCCGATCTTGAACTGGATGTGCCACCGAAGCCCGAACCAAAGGCCGGTAAGAAAACAAAAACATCTGGCAAGGCCACGGAATTCCATCCACTCTCGATCTATTGGCTCGCCTGCACCACCGTCCGCGATGCCAAGGATCTGTTGCCCGATGTTCCGGCTCAACTCTACCGCGCCGCGCTGGAAGGCAGCGCGCCGCCTGTCTCCCTGCTCACGCCCATTCTCAACCAACTCCACTCCAAACTCGTCAGCGATGAAAACTACCAACTGCTCTACGATCAAAGCCGCTTCGCGCTGCTTAAACTCATCCTCAACCGCAACCGAAAGAAAAATATTATGGAAATAAAAACCCAACTCACCGCTGACACCGACGATCCCGCTTACAACTGCGGACGTCTGTTGTCCGTCTTCAACGAAACCCAAAAGAAGGCCCATGAATATGGGTTGAAAGGAGCCACCGTTTCCGAGAAGTATTTCGGCACGGCAAGCACCTCGCCGGCCTATGTTTTTCCATATCTAGTGAAACTGAACCGACATCACCTCCAGAAAATAGGCAAGTCGCCCAAATATGCCGGTGGCGAACGCTTTCTGGAGGAGGCTATATTTTGCATTCTGGCCCGTCTGGGCCAGACCGAGGAAATGAAGCGGAACAAAACTGCTCCCGCCTTCCCCCGCACGCTCGATCTTCAGGCCCAAGGTCGGTTTGCCCTTGGCTTTTACCAGCAGATGGCTGCTGATGCCGCTGCGCGTCAGGCCAACCGTAAGAACAATGACACAACGTCCGAACCCGAAACCAAGTAATCTAATTCGCAAAGAAAGAAAAAATCTATGAGCAACAACATACTGACCAATCGCCACGACTTCCTTCTCCTGTTTGAAGTCACCAACGGCAACCCCAACGGCGATCCAGATGCTGGCAATCTGCCACGCCTCGATCCCAATACCAATCGTGGCATCGTTTCGGACGTTTGCCTCAAGCGGAAGGTGCGGAACTTTGTTGAACTGTTTGCGCCAGCGCGCACGGCTGCCGACGCCAACGACTTCAAAATCCTGATCAAACAGGGTGCCGTCATCGAAACAGAACAGAAAAAAGGCGAAGATGAGGCCACAAAAAAGGACACCAAAGTTCCGGGCAACTCGGATGCTGAACGCGCCAAGAATTGGCTTTGTCGCGAGTTCTTTGATGTCCGCACCTTCGGCGGTGTCTTGTCCACTGGTGATAGCGTGATGAAAGGTTCCGCCTTTGGCCAGGTCCGCGGCCCCGTCCAGTTCACCTTTGGTCAATCATTTCACGCCATCACCCCGCTGGAAATTACCATTACCCGATGCGCCGTGACCAAGGAGGAAGATGCGAAAAAAGAACGCACGATGGGCAACAAACATATTGTTCCTTACGCCCTCTATGCCGCCAAAGGCTACATCTCGCCCGCCTTCGCCGAAAAGACGGGCTTCACCGACGCCGACCTCGAACTCTTGTTTCAGGCGTTGCTACAGATGTTCGAGCACGACCGTTCCGCCGCCCGTGGCGAAATGATCGTGCGCGGCCTCTACGATTTCGAGCACTGCGGCACCCAGCATCCGAACAACGCCGCGCAGAACAAACGCGAGTCCCGCCTCGGCTGCGCCCACGCCCACAAACTTATCGAAGGCATCAAGGTTGATCTCTCCGAGAAGGCCAAAGCCGCCGGCAAAACGTTTCCCGAATCCTTCGCCGACTACGAAGTGAAGTGCGACTGGACGGAAGCGAACCTGCCCAAAGGCATCAAACTCAACCTTCGCCACGAAGACCGCTCCATCGGCCCAAAACAAGGCTGACGTGACCCTTCCGATTCCAACACCACCGGAAACGGGCGGAGAGCGCGAGATGATCCCGCTCTCCGCCCTCAATCATTTCCTATTTTGCCCCCGGCGTGCTGGCTTGATTCACGTCGAGGGCATCTTTAAGGATAATCATCACACATTGCGTGGTGACATCGTCCACGAGCACGCGGACCTTGCCGGTTACGAAGTCGCCAAGGGCGTCACCTTCCTGCGCGCTCTGCCAGTGTTCTCCGAGCGACTCGGCCTCTCCGGCAAATGCGACATTGTGGAACAACACGCGGACGGCTCGCTGTTGCCGGTGGAGTTCAAGCTTGGCAAGCGCCACCAGTGGGAAAACGACGATGTGCAGCTTTGTGCCCAGGCGCTTTGCTTGGAGGAAATGTTTGGTGTGATAATTTCGTGTGGCGCGATATTCCACGCACAAAGCAAGCGTCGTCGGGAGGTAGGTTTCAACGAGGATCTTCGCGCACGCACGGAACAGGGCGTTACCGAATTGCATGCGCTTCTTTCCTCAGAATCCGTTCCGCCTGCGCATTACATCGAAGGTCGTTGTGAGGAATGTTCCCTCTTTGATATCTGCCTACCGCGCGTGACAAGCCAACCTGCGTTAATGCGTGATGCGGCGAAACGACTCTTTGAAACCTGATTCGGCCAACACCATAAATCATTTTGGACATCCAACAAAACACACTTTATCTGACGACGCCCGGCAGCTATGTCGCGCGCGACCATCTCACGTTGCAAGTGGAAGTGCCGGTGTTTCCGGCGGACTTGCCGGCGCAGGAATGCACCCGCGACAAGGCGGAAGATTGGCGCAAACTTTCCATTCCGATTCATCACCTGGAATCAATTTGTGTATTCGGTGCCAGCACCATCAGTCCGCCCGCGCTGGATTTATGCTGGGAACATGGCGTGGCCGTGAATTTCCACAGCGAGTTTGGTTATTTGCAGGCCCGCCTGACCGGCGTGGCCGATACCAGCGTGACCTTGCGCCGCGCCCAATTTCGCGCGGCGGACGAACCGGCCAAATGCGCCGCCATCGCCCGGCAGATCATCGCCGGGAAGATTCAGAATTCCCGCAACAGCCTGCTCCGCGCCGCTCGGGAAAACGACAACGAGGCCGAACGCGAAAAATTGTCGGAAGTCATCGAGAGCCTGGCGAGACAACTGCAATATCTCGCCGGGCAGACCGACATTGAAAAGGCGCGCGGCGCGGAAGGCATGGCGGCGCAACTTTATTTTTCCGTGTTCACGTTCATGCTCAAACGGCAGCGTGAAGTTTTTACCTTCAGCGTCCGTAGTCGTCGTCCGCCCCGCGACCGCGTCAACTGTCTGCTGTCATTTCTGTATGCGTTGGTGCGGCATGATTGCGTGGCGGCGCTCACGAGCATCGGCCTTGACCCGTTCGTTGGCTTCCTTCATGTAGATCGTCCTAACCGTCCATCGCTGGCATTGGATTTGATGGAGGAATTCCGCCCGTGGCTGGCTGACCGGCTGGCCGTCACGCTCATCAACCGGCAGCAAATCGCGCTGGAAAATTTTGTGGAACGCGAAGGCGGGGCGGTGGAATTCAGCGACGCCGGTCGCAAGCTGGTCATCAAAGCCTATCAGGAACGCAAACAGGAAACCTTGAAACATCCGTTGCTGGATCAGAATTTGAGACTCGCCCAGATGCCCTATATTCAGGCGCGCATTCTGGCGCGGCATTTGCGTGGCGACATCGCAGAATACGTTCCGCTCGTTCCCAAATAATTTCACCATGCTGATTCTCGTTACCTATGATGTTTCGACGGTCGAAAAAGCCGGACTGCGCCGGTTGCGGCGGGTTGCGCGTGCGTGCGAAGATTACGGCGTGCGTGTTCAAAAAAGTGTGTTTGAATGCCAAGTTGGCCAGACCGAATGGGTGCAGCTCAAAGATCGGCTCCTGCGGGAAATTAAAAACGACGAAGACTCGCTACGGTTCTATTATCTTGATGAAACCGCCAAACAAAAGATTGAACATCATGGCGTGGACAAGCCAATTGATTTGGCCGAGCCGCTGATTTTATGATTACGCTTCCGCGAACCATGAGTGACGGCTTGCAGGCCGGGGTTTCGCGCTGCGGCGCAACCGCAATGATGACGGACACTTTTCCTCGTTCTTTGACATATCAATGCCCGAAAGCGCGCGAAAGATTGGCAGGTCTGCGGAAATGGGCTACAAAGTTCTTGCGACTTCGCCAGTTAGGCAGGTCGCGGTCGCCCCGGTCACGTGACCGGGGCGCGGATTGAAACTTCTCTTTAGTCAACATAGCTTGGGGGAAAGTCTTGTCGCCCCGGTCACGTGACCGGGGCGCGGATTGAAACATTATCGGGATGCGGCTGTTGATGGCGGCCGCGGTGTCGCCCCGGTCACGTGAC
>PLAY01000161.1 GCA_003134375.1 Limisphaerales bacterium
GTTTTGAAAACTACGCGACACCTCAAAAAATAAAACTTGCCGCCGGCATGTCATTTGCTATGTTGCAAATAGTTTGCAATACACGAGGTGTCAAATAAATCGCCGATTGCGGCAACGTTTTTACGCTGCAACGGCAATTTTGTCACTGGCGGTATGGTTGTTCATGGCCGCCGCCGAGACGTGGACCCCACTTCATGCGTGGCTGCATGGCGGATCAATTCCCGGCAACGACGATGACTGTGCCATTGTCGCCCTCGTTCATGGAAAAATCGAAACCACACCGTGCGACGTTCCAATGGCATTGCCGGCGACTTTGGTTGAAACCACTCCGATTGTAGTATTTTCCTTTTTCAGCCCGGCCATTGAAAACCTTCCACCTGGTCGCGCTCCTCCCGCGGTTGCTTCTCCTCTCGTGTAGGTCGGTCGGCTTTGGCTGATCGAATTTTGTTGTTATTCCGTTTTTGAACTGGCGCGCACGCCTGGTGCGTGGCGCCTGAGCAGGAGAAAAAATATGAAACTGAAAAAGATTATGGGGTGGTCTTCTGCCCTTTGCCTGTGCGTCCCGCTTTGCGGGATCGCCCAGGCCCAGGAGACAAATCAACCCGCTGATTTTGATCAGCGATTGAAACAAATGCAGGAAAGCTTTGAGCAACGGGAGCGGGAAATGGAGGCCCGTTTCGATAAAAAAATCACCGCGCAGGACGCGGAAATTGAAGCGCTCAAGAAACAACTGGCCGAAACGGCTATGAATCCGCCCGCGCCGCCCGTCACCGGGTCGCCGCCCACCAACACGGTGACTGCGGAGCAATTGAAAGACTTGAACGACAAGGTGGATCAGGTGGCCGAGGCGCAAAAGAAAACGCTGATGAGCGAATTCAACCCATCCATCGGGCTGGTGGGAGAAACGGTGTTTTCCTATCGCAGCAAAGGCTCCGACGAAACGGGCAGCGACCGTCCCGGCGGGTTCGACGTGTGGCAGCGTTCGATTGAATTGAACGTTGCGGCATCAGTTGATCCGTTCGCGAAGGGTTACGCGGTCATCAATGCGTCCGCCGATGCGGCGACCGGCGAAGCGACATTGGGCGTTGAGGAAGCCGCGCTGCAAACAACCTCGTTGCCGGGAAATCTGGAGTTGAAGGCGGGAAGATTTTTTGGCGAATTCGGGCGGTTGGCTTACATCCACGACCACGAACTGCCGTTTGTGAATCGTCCACTCGTCCTTGACGAATACATCGGGGGTGAATCGCAATCCGACGGTTTGCAATTGAACTGGCTTCCGCCGATTCCGCATTACGTCAGCGTGACCGCCGGCGTTGGTGATCATTTTGGCGCGGACAGTCCGAACCCGGACAATCCTGGAACTTACCGGCCATTTAGCGGATTGAATTTCTGGGGACGGCTTTCAAGTTATTGGGATGTGACGCCGGACTGGCAGCTTGAAGCCGGGATTTCCGGTTTGTGGAATCCTCGAGAAGAAGATCGCGGGGGTATTTTGTCACAACCCAACGGGCTTGGTCTCGTTCCGCTCACGCTCACGGAAAAAGAGCGGCGACTCGCGGGCGCGGACATCAAATTGAGTTACGTCCCGCTCCAGAATAATCAGTTCCAGAGTTTCACCTGGGGCACGGAGGTGCTTTACAGCGATAATCGTTATCTCGCCGACCCCGATGGCATTCCCAACAACGGCGACGAGTTCAATGAAAATGTCGGTTCGGTCGGCCTTTATTCGTACGTCGCCTACAAGTGGAGCCGGCAATGGAGCGCGGGTTTCCTGTTCGACTGGGTCCAAAGCGCGCAAAATCACAGCGACGAAACCACCGCCTATTCGCCGTTCATCACATTTGCCCTGAGCCACTGGAATCAACTGCGGCTGCAATACACCCACACCGACCATAACGCCGTGTCCGGCCTGAAACCCGATGACGCCATCTACCTGCAATGGGCCTGGATCATCGGCGCACATTCACATGGCTGGCAACAACGTTAAAAACTGAAAGGAGAAATTACTTATGAAACTGAAATTATTTTTTGTTACGTTCATCGCGCTGCTTTGTGCGGCGCAAGTTCAAGCGGCAAAAGTCCGCGTCGTCACCACGCTCACCGACCTGGCCGATCTCACCCGCAACGTCGGCGGCGAGCATGTTGAAGTGTTCAGCCTCGCCACCGGCATCGAAGACACGCACGGCGTGCCGATGAAGCCGAGCTTCGTCCCGGTGTTGAATCGCGCCGATCTCGTCGTGCTCGTCGGATTCGATTGCGAACATGCCTTCCTGCCCGCGCTGCTCGAAGCGAGCAAAAATCCGCGCATTCAAAAAGGAAAGCCGGGTTACGTGGATTGTTCGCAAGGCATCACGCCGGTTGATGTGCCAAAGTCCACCGACCATTCCGAGGGCGACGTGCATCCCTACGGCAATCCGCATTACCTGCTTGATCCCGTGCTGGCGAAAACTGCGGTGCAGAACATCTGCAACGCGCTCGTCGCTGTCGCGCCGCAATTCGCGGACGATTTCCGCGCCAATCGTGACGCGTATCTTGCCAAACTCGACGCGAAAATCGCCGAATGGCAAAAGAATGCCGCGTCGCTCAAAGGTGTGAAGTTCGTTTCCTACCACGAACATTGGCCGTATTTTGCGAACCGGTTCGGGATGGTTTACTTCGGCACCATTGAATTGAAGCCGGGCATTGATCCGACACCGCGACACATTGAGGAACTCGTTTCCTCAATGAAAGCGGAACACGTTTCCATCGTGGTCCGCGAACCGCAGTTTCCCGAAAAGGTCCCGGCGCTCATTGCGCAACAGACCGGCGCAACGCTGGTGAAACTGCCCATCATGCCCGGCGGCGTGCCGCACACGGATACGTACATCGAAATGATGGATTACATCGTCCAAACAATGGTAGCAGCAATTAAATAATAATTGGTAGGGCACGCCACTCCGTGCGCGCCCTGCCACAAAAATGAGCGAACCCCTCATCACGTTTGACGACCTGGCCATCGGTTACGATGGCCGGGCTGTGCTGTCCGGCATTTCGCTGGCGATTGCCCGCTCCAGTTTTACCGCGATTCTCGGCGCGAATGGTTCCGGCAAGTCCACACTGCTCAAGACGCTCCTCGGCCTCCAGCCACCGGTCGCCGGCCGGATTCATTTTGCCTCTCCGCCGGTTTTCGGCTATGTCCCGCAAACCGTCGAACTTGATTCGCTGTTTCCGCTGACCGGATTTGACGTGGCGCTCATGGGGACTTTTGGCCGGGTCGGGCCGGGTCGCTTTCCGCCACACGATGAACGCCAACTCGTGCATGATTGTTTGCGCGCGACGGCGGCGGACGGCTTCGCCCAAAAGAAATTCAGCCGGCTTTCCGGAGGACAAAAACAGCGTGTTCTCATCGCCCGCGCGCTGGCCACCCGGCCCGACGTGCTGGTTCTTGATGAACCGACCGCCGGCGTGGACGCCGCGGCGACGCACGCACTGCTTGAATTCATTTCCCAGATTCACGCCGAACGGAAACTGACCATCCTGCTTGTGACCCACGACTTGCCGCTCGTCCGCAAGCACGCGCAACAAATCATCTGGCTGCACCAGGGCCAGATTCTGCATGGCACGGTGGCGGAATTGTTCACGCCCGAACGCATGGCGGAAATATTTGAAATGGGGGTCGGCTAAATGAACGAAGGAATTGTAGTGTCGAGCCTGTGGCTCGATTCGATTCGGCCACAAGCCGAACGCCACAGTTTCTTCTCCCTCTCCCCGCCAAATGGAGCGAGGTGTTTTTATTTTTAGAAAGGCAAACATGGAAACTTTACGCCAAATCCTCTCACCCGATTTTCTGTTGCGAAACTCGGTTTACACCAGCGTGCTCATCGGTTTTGCCTGCCCGCTCGTCGGCGTGTTCCTCGTGTTGCGCCGGCTGATTTTCATGGGCGTCGCGCTGCCGCAAATTTCCTCCACCGGCGTAGCCGTGGCGCTTTCGCTGCCACTGTGGCTGGGCCTGGACCTGAGCGGCCACGATTCGCAAAGCACCCACATGCTGGCATTCGCCGGCTCAATTGTGTTTACGCTGATGGCGATTTTGGTGCTCGCCTTTTTGGAGCGACGGGGACGCGGCCTGCCCGAAGGCCGGCTCGGCACGGCTTATGTCGTTGCCGCCGCGCTCAGCATCCTGCTGCTGTCAAAAAACCGCTACGCGGAACTTGGCTGGCTTGATTTGCTCAAGGGAGAAATCATCACCGTCTCCAATTTTGATTTGACGCTGACCGCCATTGCCCTGGCGTTGGTGCTGGTCGTGCTCGGCCTGTTTCACAAGGAATTAATGCTGGTCTCGTTCGACCGCACGCTGGCCGCCACGCTTCGCAAGAACGTTGTGTTCTGGGACGCGCTGACGTATCTGCTGATCGGCTTTACCGTCTCCATGGCCGTGTTGAGCGTCGGCCCGCTGATTTCATTCGGCTTCCTGCTGATTCCGCCGCTGACGGCGCATTTGTTTGCCCGGACCATGCGCCAGTTCACCATCTTCGCCTCAGTGATCGGCGGAGTGGCGTCGTTCCTTGGTTTCTGGATTGCCTATCAATGGGATTTGCCGGTCGGCCCGACGGACGTGGTATTGCTGGGAATCATTTATGCACTCAGCTTTGCCGTAAAAAAGACCACACTCCTCTTCCGCCCAAAATCACCGGTTTGATTTCATCCGGCACCGGTTGACCCGCAAACCGGCGCCGAATTTACAATTGTAAAGATTACGCTTGACATCTCTACAAATGTCAAGCAAAGTCGCGCCATGCCCAAGCCTTCCATCGAATTGACCGAATCGGAATGGACGATCATCAAGGCCGTCTGGGGCCACGAACCCTGCGCGGCGCCGGCGATCCAGGAAATACTTCACAAACAAACCGCCTGGACCTATTCCACCGTGCGCACGCTCATGGACCGCATGGTGGTCAAGGGCCTGCTCACGGCGGAAAAAGTTCGCAACCTGACGCTCTACCGTTCTGTGGTCACCCGGGAACAGGCGCAGCGCGGTGAATTGTTTTACGCCCTCAAGCATGCCTTCAACGGCGCGCTCACCCCAATGGTGCAATGCCTCCTCGACACCCATGACCTGAGCGCCGGGGATCTGGAGACACTGGAATCCATCATCAAGGCCAGGAAAAAATCAGCCAGAAAATGAACCCACTCATCGAAACCCTGAATCGTTTTGGCGAAAACGCGCTACACTTTGCGTGGCCGATGTTGTGGCAATCGAGCCTTCTCATCGCGATCCTGTTTTTTGCTGATTTTACCTTGCGGCGGCGCGTCCGCGCTGCCGTTCGTTATGCGCTCTGGCTGGTGCTGTTGCTGAAGCTGCTGCTTCCACCTTCGCTGGCGCTGCCCACCGGGGTCGCCTGGTGGCTGTTCCCGGCAGTCACCACACCTGCCAGGCCGCATGTGACCAAATTTGTTGTCAACTATGGAGCCGACACTGCGCCCAGCCTCCCGTTGCAACCAATACCTGCCTTCACTCCACCGCCACGACCGCCGATGTCGGCAGTGGCATGGATAATTCTTGCCTGGAGTGCCATCAGCGTTTGTCTGTTGGTCTGGTTGGCAGCGCGCTGGCGACAGGTTATTTGCGATGTGAAGCGCGCGACGCCGGCGCCCGCGTGGCTCAACGAATTGTTTGATGAAGCTAAAGATTCGTCCGGCCTGCGCCGCAATGTGCGTTTGCGATTGACGGATCAAGCCATGTCTCCGGCAGTTTGCGGACTGTTCCGGCCGGTGATTTTGCTGCCGCAATCACTGGTGCAAAAGCTTCCGCCGGCCCAATTGCGGGCAGTATTGCTGCATGAATTGACCCATCTCCGGCGCGGTGATGTTTGGATAAATTGCGCACAGGCGTTGGTCCAGATTGTCTATTGGTGGCATCCCCTGCTCTGGCTCGCCAATGCCCGCACCCGCAGCGTGCGTGAGGAAGCGGTGGACGATGCCGTCATGCTGGCGCTCCGCGACGAGGCCGAGACTTACGCTCCCACGCTGCTCGAAGTGGCGAAGCTGGCTTTCAATCGGCCCCTTGCGAGTTTGGGCCTGGTGGGCATCCTCGAATCCCGCAGCGCCTTGCGTCAACGCATCGAGCGCCTCGTAAACTTCCACGCGCCGCGCAAGGCCGGACTTACAATCGCATCGTTGCTGGGAATCCTTGCTTTTACCGCGCTGGCCGTCCCGATGGGCGAAGCACCAGTAAAATCGAATGATCTAACAGCTACTAAAAAGATCAATAACGACGTCCCGTGGCCCGACCCGCATTTCAAGGGATATTCCCCTGGTATTAATTTGCAAGCACGCTTTCTTATTGTGGACGCATCCGGCATTCGTGCGCTTTTTCCTCCCCTGACTGATACTCGGAAACCGCTGGTGATGACCTCCAACGAGGTCATTGACTTGGAAGTTAAGCTTCAACGCGCTGGGGCGCGGAGCTACAATCCAGAAGCGCGCTGGGGATTGACTGGGATGGCTGCTCCTTCCAGCGGATTGCATTTGCAGTGGCGGATTGGTGGATACACCAATGCCCTTGTCATGGCCCTAACCAGGGACGCAGGCGGCAATTTTCGAAACATCCTTGCCGGATTCGATTGTGAGTCACCAGCAACACAACCTGACTGGGCACCGCTGAACTTCACCTTGATCCCTTGGATTGAAGGCGATTCCATTCGTTGCCAGATGGAACTGGCGCTCCGGAGCAACACAAACCATAACCAACGTGCAGATATTACAATCCCTGCCGGTGGAGGAATGTTGTGGGCAACTTCTGATGAAACAAAGTCCGGTAAAAATCAACTCGTCTTTTTGTGTCCAGATCCACGGGGAGTTGCCACCAATATTCCGTCCGGCAATCTCGTGCGGGATGCAAAGGTGGATTACGAAATGGGCAAATTTGACGAGGCCGGAAATCTCCTCACTTCCGCCCTGGCCCGGGAGCCGGAAAACCAAGAGGCGCATTATTACATGGTTCTGGTCCAGACAGCGAAAGCGAACCGGCAATGGCTATCCGGAATTGCCCGAACCTCACCTGGCCGGAAAGACATCGTGGACAAACTCAACCGCATCCGATTCGACCAGGTTTCCTGGCCCGATGGCCTGCCGTTGAGTGAAGTTCTTCGCAATTTAAGCGACCAGACTAAGCTTCACGACCCGGATAAAAAAGGCATTAACTTTACATTCCATACCAACGCACCGGCAGCTTCAGCGGCAACCGCGTCCGCCGACGGTGCAACCACCATCAATCCAACCACAGGATTGCCGGAAGCAACTCCTGCCGACGTTGCCGTGAACCCCAGTTCCATCAATGTTAAACTGACGCTCACCGATATACGGCTGGCGGACTTGCTGGATGCCATTGTGTTGGTGGCGGATCATCCCATCAAATACTCGCTTCTGGATGACGGCGTTGTTTTTTCGACCAGGGGTTTAAATCCGGCGCCATTGGAAACCCGCACCTTCAACGTGGACCCAAAGTTATTCCTCGCCGCTTTGCAGAAGCAGACCGGCCTTCCAACTAATGTCACTGCCGCCACGAGACAGTTTCTCTCAAATGCCGGCGTGGATTTGTCACCGCCCAAATCCATTTACTTCAATGAAACGCGCGGGCTCCTGTTGGTCCGCGCAACCAGCCAGGATTTGGACGCGGTTGAGAAAGCCATTCCGGGATTGAACATGACGCCGCCGCAAATCCACATCAAAGCCAGATTCATCGAGGTGCCGGAAGAGGAAGTCCAATCCCTTGGAACAAATCTCATTCCAACGGGTGTCACAAGCGTGGCCGGTATTTTAACCGACCCCAATTTTCGGGTCGTGATTCATGCCTTGGAACAGCGCACCGGGACGGAGCAGTTGGCCGAACCGGAAGTGACCACCATGAGCGGCCGGCAAACCCAGATGCGGGCTACCGATATCTTCACCGTCGTGACCAACCTTGTCTTCCAGGATGCTTCAACCAATTCGGCCCTGGTTCCACAGACCACAGAGGTGGAATGCGGTCCAATTTTGGATGCCGTGGCTTCTGTTTTGCCTGATGGCTACACTATTGATTTGAAAGTCACAGCCAAGGTGACGGAATTGTCTGGCTATGATAAAACAACCAATGCAACCCTGTTTGTCAACGCGACCGGCCTAAAGGTTTCCGTGCCGACGATTCTTCAGAGTTTTCACGTCCGGCAGACCGATGCACATCTAAGATTATGGGATAATCAGACCGTCGTTCTTGACAGCAAGATCTCCCCGCAGATCCAAACAATGAAAATGCTCGGCGAGCAGACGGAGATGGGTCGGCTGTCTCAGCGCGAGTTAAAACTGTCGGTGAAAAGCAGGCTGGTGGTTTTTGTGACGGCCACCATCATAGATCCAGCTGGCAACCGGGTGCATAGCGACGAAGAAATGCCTTTTGCCACTACCGGAATTCCACCGCAGGTTCCCCAATAAACAACCTCCATCTGATATTCAACCCATCACCGTGAGCACGATGCCCACGAGGATGCCAATCACGGCGGGAAGCTTTTGCCATCCGTTGATTTCTCCGAAAAACAACAATCCGCCGGCAAAACCCACCAGCGTGCTGCCGCGGCGCAAGCTCATCACCACCGCAACGAGCGAGGCAGGATCGCGCAGGGCGCTGAAATAAATGTAATCGGCCACCAGCAGCGAGATGGCAATGAACGGAATGCTCCAGCGCCAATGAAATTCTTTGCGCGACCACCAGCGCCGCTTCCAGCCAATGGCGAACGGCGTGAAAAGCACCACCAGGTAAACCGAGAACCACGCCTGAACCGTCGGCACCGAGAAATGCAGCCGGCCAAGCAGGTATTTGTCGTAGAGCGAACTCACCGCGCCGAGCAGTGTTCCGACAACGAGAAAACCCACCCATTTGTTGCGATGGAAATGCACCCCTTCCAGCCGCCCGGCAAACGAAAGCCCCACAAATGAAGCCAGCGTCGTCAGCACACCAATCGTTTCCAGCCAGGTCGGACGCTCGCCCAAAATCAGAATGGCGCCAAACAATGTCCACAGCGGGCTGGTGGCGCGGATGGGC
>PLAY01000172.1 GCA_003134375.1 Limisphaerales bacterium
TGTTGGGTGACGGTATCGTCACGGGTTGGCCGGGGTGAGTGTCGTTTTTTGAAAAGCATTGCCGAAAACTTCCGTTCCTTGGCATCCCGCCACCGCCATTGTCACGCTCCATTCGTTCTTTGCGTCAAGCCCGACAGGCTGCTAGCATATCGGTGGTAACTCGCCCACTACTCGGATGCCGAGTCGAACTCAATCGTCGTAAACTCATCGCTGCGAAAAACAGTTATGAGACAACGATACCGACTCTATCGCCGGAAAAACGGCGGACGCTACTACATCCACGACGACGCGACGGGCAAACAGGAAAGCCTCGGCACCAGTGACCGGGCCACCGCCGTCCGGTTGTTCCATTCCAAGAGCGAGGCTGTCCAGCAGCCGGCCGTGAACCTGCAAATCGCCCGTGCTTATCTCGCGGCCAGCGATCCACAGATTGCCACCCGCAACTGGCAGTTCGTCATGGACGAAATGGTCAAACTCAAAAAAGACGAGACCCAGCACCGTTGGCAGACCGCCATCAAGGACAAGGCGTTCAATCTAATCCGGCACCTGCCAATTTTGGAAACGCGCCCGGAAAACTTTTTGCGCGTTCTCGAAACCGGAAAAGTTTCAACCAATGTATATTTGCGGCGCATTCATAATTTCGCCCTGGACATGACATGGCTGCCTTGGCCGGTCATCGTGAAACGCCAGTGGCCCAAAGTTCAGTTCAAGGACAAACGCGCCATCACCTGGGAGGAACATCAGGCCATCGTCACCCGTGAACTGAATCCTGAACGCAAAGCGTTCTATCAACTCGCGTGGCACTTGGGTGCATCACAGACCGATCTAGCGTGCCTCGACGCTGAAAACATTGATTGGGAACACAACGTCATCAGTTACGCGCGCAAAAAGACCGGCTCGATTGCCATCATGCGGTTTGACGACGTAGTGGCGGAAATTCTCCGTGATTTGCCGGGGAGCGGACCGCTGTTTCCGTATTTGCGCACGGTTCGTTCCGGCGACCGGGCGACGGAATTTCACCAGCGCATCCTGGGCTTGGGCATTAAAGGTGTCACCCTGCATTCGTATCGGTATGCGTGGGCGGAACGCGCCAAAAAGGCTGGGTATCCCGAACGGTTCGCGCAGGAAGCGCTGGGACATAACAGCAAAGCCATACATCGCGCATATGCACGCCGGGCGCAGGTGGAACTGCCACCGTTGAGCGAATTTGAACGGATGCGAAACAAATCTTCGGACCGGTCCAGAATTGTCGAGCCGGTGATCAAAATCCTGAACGCATAAACCAAGGAGGCGATATGAACTTGAATGCAGGCGAAACATTAAAACCCGTGTTCCATTTTCTGGATGCCGCCATCGCGGACTATGGAGTTTATCTGTATCTCGCGCTGGTCTGGCTGTCGCTGTTTTTGATCGCGTGGGTGCTCAGCGGTGGTTTGCGGCGGAAAATCCGGCATCAGCCGCACATCACAAGCAGCATCGGCATCGTAATACTGCCACCGACCCGGCAACCGCCGCCAACACCGCCAATCATTATGCACGAACTTGATTCATCGCGGGACGATGACGACGGATAACGGCCATTGTTAGACCGCCTTTCATGGTCTCGTCAAAACTGAAGGCGCGGCGGCGGTTGCCTGCAGCGATTTTAGGCGGACGGCTTGGCTGCTTCATATATTAAAGACCAAAAACCCTGAGATTAGGGTCAACGATTAACGGTGAAGATGCCAGCAAAACAGCTAAAGTCCATCCGCGCGCGATTGGGACAGGCCAAGCATGAATGTGAAGCCTATGCTCTGCCAAAACAAAAACTCCCTGCACAGCAAAAAATAGTAACGTCGTGGAAGCTCCAGAGATGCCAATCGCCACCAGAATCCACCAGCCATGCAACACCCCGCTGGCGAGAAAAGCACAGAAAACTCCCAGACGAGGGCAGCCTCTTCGTGCCAGCGGAAGAAACACAAAACTATGTAACCATGCACTCACGATGCGATTCCAACGCTGGCTCCAAAAATCAGTCAAACTACGCGCGGCAATCGGTGTCCGATGAAGCGAGTCTAAAGACAAGCCCATCGCCAAGAAACAAAGACGCGCGGAGTCAAAAAAGAACTGAAGCCCTGCATAAGAGAACACCACGGCTACGCCCAAACGCCCAATGAGGCGGGTTGTGCCAACAAGCTGACGTGTGTGCAGGAGAACCAGCAGCGCCGTGCCAGCCAGTGTCAAGTGTAGGACAAGCTGGACGACGCCTCGCAATGACAAAGCTGCTGGCACACGGGTTGCACGCAACGAGCTTGGCAATACAAAAACCTGCATAATAACCCGCAACAGCGGACTGTGAACTGATAGTCCCTCCTCTGACGAGAAGGCAATCTTTACCACGACCGCCAAACTCCAAACCGCCATAAATGCAAGCAATCCTCGCGCGAGCGGCATACCGGGCGCATACCACGCCAGGATAAAAGCGCAGGTTACAAAAAATGCCGCGCATAGGCGCTGAATAACACTACGCCCTGCGGCGAGCATAGCGGAAACAAACAGCCCAATTTGGGCGCAATAAAAAAACATAAGCTGTGGAAGCACACTGCAAAGTCCGCCTAGACGTCCAGAACTCAGCCACGCCGGATGTGTGATGTCAACCGCGAAAGCGGAAACGAGACGGCCAACCGGCGTTGGCTCCAGTGAATTGAATGGTTAGGCCACATGGTCATCGTCACTCTCCTTATGTTTCTTGGCGCTCTTTTCTACACTGCGTCGGCTATTTTGGCCGGTGAACAAATCGAAGAAACGCGCACCCCAAATATCCCCTCCTATTCCGTAACCAATAAAAAGACCGGTTAATGCGCCGAAGGTCATCCATGCCTTGAGACCAGCCCGCCAAATTCCGTAACGAAAAAACAGAAATAGCAATCCAATGCCAAAGAGACCAATAAATACTCGAAAAATATGCCTTAAAGACTGACCATCCTGACTGTCCGACTTGACTAGCGAACATCCACAGCCTGCACAATTGACGGATACGTCATCATTTTCTTTTCCGCAGTAATCACAACGGTGCATGATGTTTGATGTGGTCTAACGATTATACGAACGACCGTTCGTATAATCAAATGTACAAATATCTACTGCAACCCATGTAACAATAAAGGCTTACGAACGGAAACACTTCTCATTACCGGAGCTATACGCCGATACTTCGTGATTGCCTGGCTGCGGAGGGGGTGTGCCTGTGTGCGATATTTTGCACCTGGCGCTGGCGCATCTCTCGCGTCAAACGGGCCTGCCTCGATTTGGTCATGATCACTGCCGCCCGCATTCCCCAGCGTTGTTCCATAAGACGGTAGAACCAGTTGTTCTCGTAATGCTTGGCCAGCAATTCCATCACTGAGGGCCGGTCCCCTGTGCGCGTGATGTTTTCGCGTAACTGCTCCTTGTCTGGCGTGAAAATCTTGATGCCACGCCGCCCGCGTGAAATGCTGACGTACCATTGCTGCGCGTTTGTCGCAGCCTTGACCGTCGAGTCGGAGAACAAAACGTAATCCACGGTCTTTCCCTGTGAACCGTAGGACGTGATGGCATAGCCGGGCAAAAATTCCCGGTAATCGGAATCGAGCACCCGGCCATCAGTCAGCTTGATTGCCCCGTCGGGGCGTACCGACTTCACCGTGACCAATTCACCATTGGTGACGCGGGAGCCGGAAGCCAGCTTGCGATTAGCTTTCAGATGCAACCGGTCCTTTTCGGCGATTTGAGTCTCACGTGGATGACAGACGGTAATTTTGTCGAGCACCTTGTTCGCGACTGTGACGTATCGCCCATCCACTTCAACCAGCACACCGGCGTTGACGATGCCTCGCAATTTGCCTTTTACTCCGGCTTCGGCTTCACGCACCTTTTGATTGAAAACAATCACCGCATCCGCCGGGTAAAATCGTTCGTCCCGTTTCTGTGCCTTGGTCAGATCAATCTTTTCCAGTGTTTGAACAATCACCCCGTTCGCGCCAATCAAACCTTTTGATTTGAGTTTTTCACGAACCTGTTCATTGACGCGGTGAACTTCGGCCCAAGTCTGCGAGACGACCACGACCGACACGTTTTGTTCCGCCAATGCGAGATATTCGTCCGCCAGCTTCTCGGTTTGATCGTTCAAACCGCACGACACCACCGCGCCCATCTTGTCCAGTTGAGAAAACGACTCATCGAGTTTCCCCGACGCGGCCAGTTTGACCGCCTGCCGATATTGCTTGATTTGATTACGTTCATCCTCGCTTCGAGCACGTGCCGGGTCTTGCCGGCGAATGTTGTGCAATTCAACGGGCCGGACGCCTGAATGCCGTTCAATGGCCAACAGCGCGTCCGATGCCTCGACTGCGCCGTGCTGGCGGGTGTCGCCTGACAAAATCAGCCGCGCATTCCGCTCCAGAACCAGCCGGACCAAATCCAGCATCTGCCGCCCGCCAATCTGACCGGCTTCATCCACAATCACTGCCGCGCCTTCCGGCAATTCGTGTCTGGCCAGGAAATTTGATACGGTAGTGGGCGATGGAAACCCTGCCCGTTCCATGTCCACGACCTGTTGCCGTTGAGGCGCCAGAACGACCACATCCTTTCCCGCGCTCCGAACCTGCTCGACCAGCTCCCGCAGGACAAAGCTTTTGCCCGTGCCGGCACCGCCACGAAAGAGCGACACCCGGTTGATGTTGGAAACCAGTGCTTTCAGCGCCTGACGCTGTTCCTCGTCCAGCTTGGGATTGAACGGCTTTGGCTCCCAAACCAGCGAATGACAGTCGCCAATTCCCTCCTTTGCGGTTTGAACAATTTCCCATTCACGCAGGAGATGTTCCCGCGTGCTCACCTTGCCGGGGCGATCTTTAAAGCGCAGATAATCGCGCTGGCGGGTGAACGCTTGAATCTCCGCGAGACTGACATTCCAGCCCCTGGCGTGTTCGAGCGCGTGACGCCATAGCTCATGCTCGTGGACGACCGACCGCCGCTCAAATAAATGTTCCTCAGCCCAAGTGACGGCTTTTTCGGCAAGATTTTCTGTGGCATCGGAAGCGGGGCTCCGATTGACGGCAAGCCTGCGGAGCGAATCCTTTTCTTGTGGGGTCATTTGTCCGTCCCACAGCGCCTGCAACTTTTCCAGACCAATATCGCGAATCTTCCGCGCCCGTTCCCTGTGGGCGATGTTTTCACGGATCGCCGCGATGTTGCCGTCAGCTTTTTCCGGTTCCCGCGCCAGCAGTTCCCGCGTCTTTTGGTCAATCTCCTCGTGCCGTTTGGAAAACTTTTTCACCAACTCCGGCGAGACGCCCTTGATTTCAAAGTCACCACGCCGCCTGTTCTCGATCTGATAACCAAATTTTACCAGGGCGCGGGCCAATTCGTGGTAATAGACATTTTCAACGAACTTTTGCGCCCCGAACATTTCGTGATTTTGAAGTGCTTTCCATTGTTTCTCGACGGGATCGAACGTGGCATTGAACAGAATGCAGTGGCTGTGCAGGTGCGGGTCCAGGGCGCGGGAAGTTTCATGCCGGAACACGGCCGCCACGATGTTGCCGGTTGGCCGGTCGGTACACTGACCGGCCTTGCGCACGCGCGTTGCGGCGAAAGTTTCCAGTTGATGCAGTGCCACCGTCACCGCCTGCTCGTGAGCCTCGACGATGCGGTGGTCATCGCCGGCCAATGCCGCAATGGAAACCGATTTGGTCGGTGAGAACGTGAAATCATAAAACACCCGGCGGTTGGCCGTTTCGTGCTCCTTGCCGTCAGTTCCTTTTTCAATCCGGGTGGTCTTCTGGCGGAGCGTCAGCCGTTCGCCGGTCTGCGGATGAAGATTGTCACACAAGCGCGTAAATTCGTCGCTGGTCGTGATGCCATTCAATCCCAGGTCCGCCGCACCCTTGCCGAACCACTGGCCGGCGACGGATTGCCCCTCGGCGTAGTAATCGCCGACGGACAGATGCTCTTTGAAGTATTTCTTGGCATCGTTCAGACGGGTTTGTGGTTTGGCGGCCAGCATCGCTCGGGGTTGGTTTCGGGTCGGCAAATTTGTGAATTGTCACGGCTATCTTTCCGCCGTCACCATCTCCCCATTCTGCTCCCGGGATTTGCGGGCGTTTTTGTCATTCCAATGCTGGCTGATGAACAGCGTCGCGCGTGACAACCATTGCTCGTCTTGCCGCAATTCGGCCAGCTTCACAGCGGCGAAATACTTGTCGCTATTGGGTTTTGGGCGTCCCAACGGTTTTAACAGGCCCGCCTTGATCAGCAGGGTGATATGGTCCGGCTCGAAACCGAGATAATCAGCGGCCTGGGTGCGGTTCAAGCGGGCCGGTAGCGTAACCAGGCTCAACAAGGCTTTGCATTCATTATTCATATGACACGATGGTTAAATTCATTTGGGGCGCAGTGTGCCGGGGTTGCCGGGCACTGATGTTTAAGCGTTGATCAAAATCAATCATACAGGGCAGTTTGGCAGAATTCGGCAGGGCGCAGGTTTAGCACGCACACAATCGAGCGGTCAGTTTTTCCGTGAACATTGCCGGTCCATTACCAGGAATTGTCATGGCCATGATTCTGCCAAAATCCAAAACAATTAAGTTGTCCCAACGACACAAAATAAAATGGCCCTTATGCTGAGCTCGGCATAAGGGTTATTGTGCCGTGTAAAGGATAATGCCGAGTTGAAATGTCACGGGCGGCGCGGACGGGACACAATCCGGGCGGTTGAGAATGGAACGGTCTTTTAACTTTATGCCCGGTTTGAAAATGCGGTGAAAATGCCGATTTGAAAGTTCAGTTGGATTGTTCGGATGGTCGTGCCCAGATTTGACGTTCTGCCAATGGAATGTTGTTGGGTGCGCGAGCCTTTCATGTTTTACTCGAATATATTCACTTTTATGAGCAAGAAGTGGTTCAATATCTTGGCGGGTGTTTTCCTTCCCATCCTCAGTGTGGTGGCGGCGCAAGTTGAATTGTCCTCATCAGAACCCTCGTATGGGGGAAAATCCCTGAGTTCTTGGCTGGATGCGTACGGCGCCGGACCAGGCGGCTACAAACCGAACCCGCAGGCTGATGATGCGCTCCACCACATCGGGACAAACGCGGTGCCCTATCTCCTGCACCTGCTTTATGCCACAAATTACACTGGCAAAGACAAGCCTTTCATGGTCGTCACTCCTCCGGCAAGCTGGGAGCACTGGAAGGCTTTTCTCGGCTTTCAAGCTCTCGGCCCCCTGGGCAAGGTGGCGATCCCCGAACTGGTTAAATTGGCTCATAAGCCGGACGCCACGGGCAGGTATTCAAGTCGCCAAGGAATGAAGGATATGACCTTGGTTGCCAACATAGCCGACAACAGCAGCACCTATGGGGCAATTGACGACCCCCGTCGGCACCAGGGTGGACTGGAGCGCTTCACTGCGCCTTTCTTGGAGGACGGAGACATCGCGGCATGGTCACTGGCGGCAATCGGCGCGGATGGTGTTGGGCCATTGGTGGAGTTGCTTGCCGACCCCAGCCCCAGCCTCAGAGTGCGCGCGGTTCAAGCCTTGGGATTGGTGGGCGGGGCGGCGGAACAGGCGGTGCCCGCGCTGATAAGAACGCTGAATGACCCGAATCTGGATGTCCGGATCGGGGCGGCGGACGCTTTGGGGGGTATTGCCAGGCAGCCGGACCTCGCAATCCCGGCCCTGATTGCGGCGCTGACCGATCCAATGGAGGGCGTGGTTTGCTATGCTGCCGTTTCCCTCGGCGAATACCGCGAGCGGGCCACCAACGCCATTCCGGCTCTGCTGCTGGATTTTCAGTCACCCGATTACCGCAATAGAGATTCAGCGGCTTTGGCCCTGGACAAAATCTCGCCGGAAATATGCGCCAAGGAAGTCATCCCCGTCCTGCTTCGAAAAATCAAGGACTCACGCGGGCGTCCACAGACTGGGGGTTCGCAGTCCGCCAACATGTCGTTGATCACTGTCGGTCAAATGAAGGATTCAGCGGCCGTGGTGATTCCGGCCATCATTGAGATGATAGGCGACACCAACTATAGTGAGATAGACCGAAACAACGCCGTAATCCTCTTGGGCGGGTTTGGTCCCGCAGCCATGTCAGCCGTTCCCAAATTGAACGGTTTGACGAACGATCCAGACATTCAGGTGCGTGATCGGGCCGTTCGCGCTTTGCAGAAAATTGAACCCAGCCCGATGCCGCTTAGATAATTTGGTGAAGCCATTGAAGCTAAAGATGTCGGTCTTGAATGGCCCTTAGTTAAGCCT
>PLAY01000127.1 GCA_003134375.1 Limisphaerales bacterium
TGCGTCAAGCCCGACAGGCTGCCAGACCGTGCTTCCTTGCCAAGATTTGTTCCCCAGCCACAGCATGACAATAGCTGGGGGCAACGTACCTGAGCACAAATGGAATTTCGGTCGCATGTTCACCGAACAAGGCCGCCAGTTGGATCACAAGTCCAGTAAAGAACAAAATGATTGGAAACGCCTTCTTCACGGTTGCAACGGTCTTGTCAGATACGGATTCACGTTAGCTTTGCAATTTGGCTTTTATGTCTGCGAGCAATTCAATCATAAACGGGTTGGTTGATACTTTTCAGGTGCAATTGCATTTATAATATCTGAAAATCTGGTCGAGCATGACCTTGACGTAGTGGCTGGTGTGCCAGTCGCAGACGCGCTGTTGCTCGTCCTGGCTGACCGGCAGGTTAGCCCTACCGTTTTGAGCAGCAGCCTTTTTCGCCATGAGCGGAGTTTGCGCGGGAAATTTGGCAGCGTCAATTCATTCGCAATTCGGACGGCGGAGCGGTGTGAAGAGCCTGTGTGAAAAACACCGGTCTTCTGTAGGAGACGAGGTAAAGAGTCTCAACTGTCATCAGAAACCTCCGATGATAACCGATTTTGAACCGCTAATCCACGCTGATGGCAATAGTCCTGCCGTTCAAAGTCTTCGGGATGAGCGAAGATTAGCGGTTTCCATTTTGATGTGGCATCAATGTTCGTCCTTCCTGTCCTTTCCCTGCTTGTCGTCATGCCTTGGCTGGACGTGTCCATTGCGATCCGTCCGGTAACGGTCATTGCGAATGGCATGGTTCCGCCAGTCAGCATGGCCTCTTTCCCATCCATGGAAACGATCCAGCCGGAACGGTTCACAGAACAGCCAGATATTGCCGGGTCCTAGATAGTAATACTGGTCACCCACGAGGCCGACGTATTCGTAACCATCCCAGGCGTAACTGTCAGGAACCATCACCGGAGCCACTTCCACCGGTGGCGGAGCCACATACACCGGCGCCGGAGCCACAACCACAAATGGTTGAAACGCCAGCCGTCCGTTCGGCTCAACGACACAGCCTGACACAAATCCGCCTGCCGCCATTGACAGGATAAATACACGCAAACATTTTGTTTTCATTGGTAGATCATTTTTTGTCTTTTTGATTCTTCAATGATGGTAAGAAAGAGATGGCATTCACACAATGGGGTGAACACCCCATACATCCATCCGTGTCCACCCGCCGTGCTCACGCCCGTCGCGGCAGGTCCGTGGTTAAATTATTCGTGTCTTTGTTCCTTGGTTGTTCAATTCTGTGTCCATCCGTGGTTGATGCCTGTTGAAAGTTGAGGGTTGATCCGCCTTCATCCAATTTCGGCGCGGCAAGTCGGCCAACACCGGGCTGAATGATTCAATCCCTTTGGGATCTTTCACCGGTGACCGAACCCGTTGCCGGGCGCGTGGAAAATTCCGGGCCGATCGTTTGTTAGGGTAACACCCCATAGCAAACAGCCAGCCCACGGGCTACTGTGTCATGCGATAAAACCAAGAACAAAAGAATAAACATGATGACGCAGCAAAATGTTGTCGTGGCGATTTACAAATCGCATACCGAAGCCGAAGTTGCCGTCAAGGAACTGCAGCAATCGGGATTTGACATGAAGAAACTCTCGATTGTCGGACGCGACCAACACGCGGATGAACACGTGATGGGCTACTATAATGCCGTGGACCGCATGATTTGCTGGGGGAAAATGGGAATCTTTTTGGGAATGGTATTCGGCTCCGCGTTCAGTTTGGTTCCCGGCGCCGGGTTGTTGCTCGTGGCGGGTCCGCTCGCTGGTTGGCTCGTTGGGGCGGTGGGCGGCGCGGTGTTGGTAGGCGCTCTGAGTGCGATTGGCGCCGGACTCTACAGCCTGGGCATCCCCACGGACAGCATTCTGCAATACCGGAAAGAGCTGAAGACCGGCACGTCTGTCATGATTGCCCACAAAAGTGATAGCGGCCCGGTAAGCCGCCTCAAGCAGGCGTTGGCGACTAACAAATTTGTCATGATCGCCCATGGCAATGCGTGGGAAGCGACCCACGCCCGGGAGATCATCAACTACAGCAACCCGGAGGCGTTGGAAGAACATCAGCCTTCACTCATCAGCTTGGAGCCCCGCCTTGTGGGAGCATGACTTTCCGGCTGACTTCGTCCTGGCGTCGGCCTCGTTCTCGTAATCGCTTTTCTCCAAGCCGGTTTCGAGGACGAGAACGATCCGGCTTTGGCCTTTTGAAGCTTATGGGGTGTTCACCCCATTCGTTTCTCCGCGTCCAAATGATACAGTTTCCAGAGTAAATCAATTTATGAAAACAAATGCTTACGCAGTTCAAAGCGCCACGACGCCGCTCGCGCCGTTCAACCTTCAACGCCGTGATCCCGGCGAGCACGACGTGCAAATCGAGATTCTCTATTGCGGCGTCTGTCACTCGGACGTGCATACCGTCCGCAACGAATGGCAGGGCACCACTTATCCGTGTGTGCCCGGCCATGAAATCATCGGACGCGTCACGAAAACCGGCGCCCACGTCAGGAAGTTCAAGGCAGGCGACATCGCCGGCGTCGGTTGCCTGGTGGATTCCTGCCGCGTCTGTGAAAGTTGCAAGGAAGACCTCGAACAATTCTGCGACCAGGGCCCGATCTTTACCTTCAACAGCCTGGATAAACACAGCGGCGGCGTGACTTACGGCGGGTACTCCGGGAACGTGGTCGTGGATGAAGCCTTTGTGCTGCACGTCCCGAAGAATTTGAATCTCGCCGCCGCCGCTCCGCTCCTTTGCGCCGGCATCACGACTTATTCCCCGTTGCGACACAATAAAGTCAGCAAGGGCCAGAAAGTCGGCATCGTGGGACTCGGCGGACTTGGTCACATGGGCGTGAAACTCGCCAAGGCAATGGGCGCGCACGTCGTGGTCTTTACCCACACCTTGGCTAAAGTTAAGGATGCTTTCCGGCTGGGCGCGGATGAGGTCGTCAATTCCAATAATCCCGAAGAGATGCAGAAACATCTCAAAAGTTTTCATTTCATACTCGACGCAGTCGCCGCGCAACACGACATCAATGCGTATCTCATGCTCTTGAAACGCGATGGCACCCTCACACAAGTCGGTTTGCCCCCCAAGCCGTTGGCCGTTCAGGTCAGCAACCTCATCCATGTCCGGCGCAATTTCAACGGCTCGCTCATCGGCGGCATCAAGGAAACCCAGGAGATGCTGGATTTCTGCGGCAAGCATAATATCACCGCCGACATCGAACTCATCCCCATCCAGAAAATCAACGAAGCCTACGACCGCGTGGTGAAGGACGACGTGAAATACCGCTTCGTCATTGATATGGCATCATTAAAAAAGGCGTTATGAACGGCATCAGGCTTCACAAACAGATGCAAAACAAAATTCACCGGCAATCCACAAAGAAAGAATCAATATATGAAAACATCCATCACCAAACTCGCGGAAGCACCCAAAATGTATGAAACCGAAAACGACATCTCGCTCAAGCGGCGGTCGGAACTGAACGCGCTGATGAACCAGCGGCTGGCGTCCGCCGTGGATCTGCAGACGCAGATGAAGCAGGCGCATTGGAACGTAAAAGGTCCGAACTTTATCGGGTTGCACGAACTCTTTGACAAGGTGGACGAAGCCGTGGAGTCGTACGTGGACATGATTGCCGAACGCATCGTGCAACTGGGCGGCATCGCCGAGGGTACGGCGCGCGTGGCCGCGGCGCGCTCGCAACTCGAAGAGTATCCGCTCGCCATCGCGGACGGCATGGCTCACGTCGAAGCCGTTGCCCGTGCACTTTCCACCTTCGGAAACGAAGCCCGCAACACGATCAATGAAGCGGATGAACTGGATGATGCCGACACGGCGGATCTGTTCACCGAAATCTCGCGCGGAATAGACAAGTGGCTGTGGTTTGTGGAAGCCCATTCCCAAGCCACGAAATAATAAACACAACTTCCACCATACAAACCAAATAACCAAAACAAACACCGTGAGCAAAATCGCCATCATATATCATTCCACCTACGGTCACACGAAGCTTCAGGCCGAGGCCGTCTTTCGCGGCGCGCAGGGCGTGCCCTCCATCAACGCCCAGATCTACACTGCGGAGGAGGCTGCCGCGCGCTTGGACGAGTTGGACGCCGCGGATGCCATCATTTTGGGTTGCCCGACGTATATGGGCAGCATGTCCGCTGGCATGAAGGTCTTCATCGAGGCCGCCGCCAAGAAATGGTTCACGCTTGCCTGGAAGAACAAAATCGCTGGAGCCTTCACCAACTCTTCCTCATTTTCTGGCGACAAGCTCAATACGCTGCTCGGGCTCGTCATCAATGCCATGCAACACGGAATGATTTTTGTTGGTCTTGGGATGATGCCGTCTTCCAACAAGCCTGAAGCTATGAATCAAATTACCGGTCCGGGGCCGGACGCCCACAATCGCGTTGGCTCGTTCATCGGACCGATGGCCGCGAGTTTCCAAGTCAACCCACCTGACGCACCAGGCAAAGGCGACCTTGAGACGGCGGAGATGTATGGCCGTCGTGTCGCGGAAATCACACTTCAATTCGTCCGTGGAAGAAAGGCAACTTCCACCCCACAAACCAAACCGGAAAAATAATAAAATTATGACCAACCACATCATTGACCGGCCAAACCGGACTATTTCCAAGTCAAAAATTGCGAGCCGGGAGATTCGGGCCGCCTACCAAAGTGTCAACCCCTATAACGGCAAAATCCTGAAGACGTTCAAGGAACTCACCGACCAGCAGCTTAAGCAGGCGCTTAAAACCGCCGCCACCGGCTTCGAGACTTGGCGGTGCACGACGTTCGCCAAGCGTGCAGCCGTAGCCGCAAAAGCCGCCGCCATCCTGCGCGCGCGCGTGGACGAGTTCGCCCGCCCGGTGACGCTCGAGATGGGCAAGCTCATCGCCGAGGCCCGTGGCGAAGTGGCGCTCAGCGCGGACATCATTGATTACTACGCCAGGAACGCCGAGCACTTTCTCGCCCCCCAACACCTCAAGCCGAGGTCGGGCAAAGCCGAGATCGTCAGCAGCCCGTTCGGCGTGCTCTTCGGCGTCCAGCCCTGGAACTTTCCCTATTACCAGCTCGCGCGCTTTGCCGCCCCCAACCTGATGGCGGGCAATGTCGTGATGGTGAAACACGCGGGGTGCGTTCCGCAATGCGCCATCGCCTTTGAGAAGCTGTGGCGGGAGGCGGGTGCGCCAGCGGGCGCCTATACCAACCTGCTGATCTCGCATGACCAGGTGAACCAGGTAATTGACGATCCCCGGATCAAGGGTGTCGCGTTGACCGGCAGCGTTGAAGCCGGAAAAATCGTTGCCGGGAGAGCTGGACAAAATCTTAAGAAGTCCACGATGGAGTTGGGCGGCAGCGACGCATTCATTGTGCTCAAGGACGCCGACCTCGACCAGACGGTCAAGTGGGCGGTCTGGGGCAAAATGAACAACATGGGCCAGTGCTGCGTTGCCGCGAAGCGTCTCATCGTCGTCGAAGAACTGGCCGACCGCTTTCTCGACCAGTTCCAGACCGCGCTGGCGGCACTCAAGCCAGGAGATCCGATGGACAAGGCGACGACGCTCGGACCCCTGTCCACCGAAGCGGCCCTGGTAAAACTGCTGCACCAGATCAAACAAGCCGTCGCCAAGGGCGCCACCGTGGTGATGGGCGGCAAACGCATTGACCGCCCAGGCTCTTTCATGCAGCCGACGATCCTGACGAATATCAAACCCGGCAATCCCGCCTTCCGGGAGGAATTCTTCGGGCCGGTCGCGCTTTTCTTCCGGGTCAAAAATGAGGACGAGGCGGTGGCACTCGCCAATGACTCGGATTTCGGGTTGGGGGGATCGGTCTTCACCAGGGATGTTGCGCGCGGCAAACGCGTGGCGAGCCGCATTGACACGGGCATGGTGTTCGTCAACCACCCGACCTGGACGACCGCAGACCTGCCGTTCGGCGGCATCAAGAACTCCGGCTATGGACGCGAACTTTCAAGTTTGGGCATCCAGGAGTTTGTGAACAAAAAACTGGTGCGCGTGAGTTCCATTGACGCACCAGCATGACAGCGACACCCAGGATTTATTTTGAAGATTTTACCACCATGAACACAAAAAACAAAAAAACAGCGAACACAGAAAAACCCGTTTGGTTCATCACCGGCTGCTCGACCGGCTTCGGACGCGAGCTGGCCACTCAGGCGCTGGAGCGCGGCTTTCGCACGGTGGTGACGGCACGCAAACCGGATGAGGTGGAAGCTTTGGCGGTCAGGGGCGAGGCTTTGGTGCTCAAGCTTGATGTCACGAATCAAGGCCAGATTGACGCGGCCATCAAAGCCGCCGAGAAAAAGTTCGGCGGCATTGATGTGCTCGTGAACAACGCGGGCATTGGCTATTTCGCCGCCGTCGAAGAAAGTGAAGAAAAAGAGGTGCGCCGAATGTTCGAGATCAATGTGTTCGGCATGAGCCGGATGATTCAAGCGGCGCTGCCGGGGATGCGTCAGCGGCGCAAAGGATTCATCATCAATATATCTTCCCTGGCTGGGCTGCGTTCCGCTCCGGCGCTCGGATTTTACAACGCGACCAAGTTTGCCGTCGAAGGTTTGTCCGGGGCGCTCCGGCAGGAGGCGGAACCGCTGGGCATCAAAGTAATGGTCGTTGAACCGAGCGGCTTCCGCACCGATTGGGCCGGGCGTTCGGCGAATGAAAGTAAAAAGCAAATTGCCGACTACGCGAAAACGGCGGGCAAGTGGCGCCGTGAACTTCGCACCGACTCGGGCAAGCAACCGGGCGATCCGGTTCGCGCCGCGCAAGCCATCATCCACGCGGTGGAGTCGCCGAAACCGCCGCGCCATCTGCTGCTGGGCAACGATTCTTACGAAGGTGCCATGGCCATGCTCGAAGAGTTGCGCAAGGATTTCTCGGCGGTGGAAAAGGTTGCGCGCGGGGCCGATTTTCCAAAGAAAAAACAATAAGAGAAAAATGAATCAAACCGCAAACAGAATTTTACATCAAAAAAATATGAAAAATTCCCTTCTCGCCCTTGTCATAACCGGCCTCGCGTTCAGCTCGCTGGCGTCCGTCCAAGCGTCCGTCGAAACCTACGACATTGACCCCGTGCATACCTGGGTCGGCTTCACCGTCTCGCACTTTTTCACCAAGGTGCCCGGCTATTTCAGCAAGGTGAAAGGGACCGTCATCGCGGATCGCGACCACCTCACCAACAGCACCGTCGAGGCCGTCATTGAAGTGGCCAGCATCACCACGAATACGAAGATGCGCGACGACGACTTGCGCTCCACCAATTTCTTTGCCGCCGCCAAATTCCCGGCCATGACCTTCAAGAGCCAGACGTGGAAAAGCACCGGCGGCGATACCTACGCCGTCACGGGCGTTCTCACGATGAAGAACGTGGCGAAGGAAGTCGTGCTCAAAGTTACGTCGCTGGGCTTTGGCCCGGGCATGAAGGGGGCCGCGATCTCCGGCTGGGAGGCCTCGGTCACGCTGGATCGGCGCGATTTCGACATCGCGGCGGACCAGGGCATGATCGGCAACAGCGTGGATGTCGTCATCCACGTTGAAGCCGACCTGAGAAAGCCCGCGCCGGCGACACCGTGAGCGCCACGCTGCCACCGCCGGTTTCCGACGGGGCAACACTCGTTTTCAATTATGATTGCTCAACAACTCTTTCAGCCATTCCGGTTGAAGTCGCTGGAACTTAAGAACCGGATTGTCATGGCTCCCATGACGCGCTCGTTTTCTCCCGACGGCGTGCCCGCTTTGAATGTGGCGGATTATTATGCGCGCCGCGCGGAAGGGGAAGTTGGCCTGATTGTGTCAGAAGGCACGGTGGTCAATCGCCCCGCGTCTTCCAATGATCCGAACATCCCCCGTTTTTATGGCGAGCAGCCGCTCCGTGGATGGAAGGCCGTGATTGACAAGGTGCATGCAGCCGGTGGCGTCATGGCCCCGCAACTCTGGCATATGGGCGTGGTGGCTCCCAAGGATTCCGGCTGGCGGCCGGCGGCCCCGTTTGAAGGCCCGTCGGGCTGCGTCGCACCCGGAAAAATCGGCGGCATTGCGATGACGGAACACGATATTGCCGAAACGATCGGGGCGTTCGCGCAAGCGGCGGCGGATGCCAAAGCGCTGGGATTTGACGCGGTCGAGATACATGGAGCGCATGGGTATCTGATTGACCAGTTCTTCTGGCATCCCACCAATCAACGCACCGACCGTTACGGCGGCCAGAGTTTGGCGGAGCGCTCCCGATTCGCCGCGGAACTGGTTCGCGCCGTCCGCACCGCCGTCGGCCCGGACTTTCCGATCTGTTTGCGCATCTCGCAATGGAAACTTCAGGATTACGCCGCCAAGCTTGCGACGACGGCGCAAGCGATGGAAGCCTGGCTGGTTCCATTGGCGGAAGCGGGGGTTGACATCTTTCACTGTTCACAGCGCCGCTTCTGGGAGACCGAGTTCACCGGCTCGGATTTGAACTTTGCCGGGTGGGCTAAAAAGCTGACCGGCAAACCGGCCATCACGGTGGGTTCAGTCGGACTTTCCGGAGATTTTCTGGCCGCCTTCAAGGGAGAAGCCTCGACGCCCAGCTCTTTGGATGAACTGCTTCGACGTTTCGATCGGGGAGATTTTGATTTGGTGGCAGTAGGCCGCGCCCTGCTCGCCGACGCGGGGTGGACTCGGAAAATCCGCGAAGGGCGTTCCTCCGAACTGATCGGTTTTAGCAAAGAAGCTCTCGCCACGCTCTCATAATCCTAATGCCATGAGCGATATTGTTCTTGAAATCAAAAACCTGACCCGCCGCTTCGGCACGTTTACGGCGGTAGATACGCTGACGCTTTCGGTCAACGCGGGTGAGGTCTTCGGCTTGCTCGGCTCCAACGGGGCGGGCAAGACCACCACCATCAAGATGCTCACCACGCTGTTGCCGCCTACGTCGGGCGAGGCGCGCGTGGCCGGTTTCTCCATCACCACCCAGTCGGTCAGCGTTCGCCGCGCCATCGGTTATGTGCCGCAGGCGGTCTCCGTGGACGGATCGCTCACCGGTTACGAGAACCTGCTCATCTTCGCCAAACTTTACGATCTGCCACACCGCGAGCAGCAGGCGCGCATCAAGGAGGCATTGGAGTTCATGAACCTCACCGCCGATGCGGGCCGCATGGTGGGCGAATACTCCGGCGGCATGGTCCGCCGCCTGGAAATTGCCCAGTCCACGCTGCATCGCCCCAAAGTGCTTTTCCTCGATGAACCGACCGTCGGGCTGGACCCGATTGCGCGCGACGCAGTTTGGAAGCATCTCGTGGATATGCGGGCCAATTACGGCACGACGCTGTTCTTCACCACGCATTATCTGGAGGAGGCGGAAAGCCATTGTGATCGCATGGCCATCATGCACCTGGGCAAGATGGCTGCGCTTGGCACCTGCAAAGAACTCGAAGCTTCGCTTGGCGCGGGCCACACGCTGAATGACGTCTTCGTCCACTATGCCGGCAGCGCCATTGATTCCGGCAACAACTTCCGCGCCGTCTCCGCCGAACGCGCCACGGCCCAGCGGCTTGGCTAACCTATGACCGCTACTTTCATTCACCCTTTGACCGGCTTCATCGAGAAGACGTTCGTCATCGCCGAATTTGAGTTGCGCAAGCTGCGCCACGATTTCACGGAACTCGTCACCCGCGCCCTCCAACCCGCGCTTTGGCTGCTGATCTTCGGACAGGTGTTCGCTCGCAGCGGCGCGATGCACACGGGCAACATTCCCTATCTGGATTTCATTGCTCCCGGCATCCTGG
>PLAY01000200.1 GCA_003134375.1 Limisphaerales bacterium
GGATCCTTATGCCCGGTGAATCCGATGTAGCGGAGTTTGCCGGCCTGCCTGGCTTCCAGCACCGCCTCCAAGGCCCCGCCCGGAGCAAAGATCCTGTCCGGATCGTCCATGCGGATAATCTCGTGAAACTGAAGCAAGTCCACGTGGTCGGTCTGGAGGCGCCGGAGACTTTCATCAATCTGGGCCGCGGCGCCCGTTTTGCTGCGTCCGTCTATCTTGGTCATCAGAAACACCTTGTCCCGATAACCGTCCCGCAAGGCCTTCCCCATCCGCACTTCGCTTTTGCCCTCGTGATAGTCCCAACAGTTATCCATGAACGTGATGCCACGGTCGATGGCACTGCGGATGATTTTGAGGCTTTCGCTCTCCAGCACGGGGTTGCCGATGTGAAACCCGCCCAGGCCGATGGCCGAAACTTTCTGGCCGGTGCTGCCCAGCGTGCGGTAGATCATCCCTTGTGCGGCTTTTTCCTCAGCCCAAGATGAAGACCCCATTACACTCACGGCAACGCCACCCACGGCCGCACGCTTGATAAAGTCACGCCTGGTTACGGCCGCCAGTTTTGCGGCTGGCGTCCCTGCGGAAGTTTTCGAAGTAATCATATCGCATTCTCTCATTTAGGCCACTGTTCGGGGTGGCACAAGTTTTTTTACCTTCAGAAAGGACAGCAGATCGGCGTTGAGTTGTTCCTTGTGCGTGGCGGTCAGGCCGTGGGGTGCGCCGGCATATACCTTCAGGGTCGAGTTCTTGACGAGCTTCGAGGAGGCCAGACCGGCAGCGCCGATCGGCACAATCTGGTCGTCGTCACCGTGAATGATAAGCGTCGGCACGTCGAACTTCTTAAGGTCTTCGGTAAAATCCGTCTCGGAGAACGCCTTGATGCAGTCGAGGGTGTTCTTGTGACCGGCCTGCATCCCTTGCAGCCAGAACCAGTCAATCATGCCCTGTGAAATTTTCGCGCCCGGCCGGTTGAATCCGAAAAACGGGCCGCTGGCGAGATCCTTGTAGAGCTGCGAGCGGTCAGCGATGGAGCCGAGGCGGATCTTGTCGAACACCTCAATCGGCAGGCCGCCGGGATTGGCGGCGGTCTTCAACATCAGCGGCGGGACGGCCGAAACCAGCGCAGCTTTGGCCAGGCGCTTCGTGCCGTGACGGCCGATGTAGCGCGCCACTTCGCCGCCTCCGGCGGAGAAGCCGATCAGGACGGCGTTCTTGAGGTCCAACGTCTCCATGAGGGTTGCGAGGTCATCGGCGTAGGTGTTCATGTCGTTGCCGTTCCAGGGCTGACTGGACCGGCCATGGCCGCGCCGGTCATGGGCGATGCAGCGATAACCGTTGGATGCCAGGAAGAACATTTGAGACTCCCAACTGTCCGAACTCAACGGCCACCCGTGACTGAATATGACGGGCTGACCCAAGCCCCAGTCCTTGTAATAGATTTGTGTGCCGTCTTTGGTGGTGATCGTGTTCATGCTGTGAATAACTATACCTAAAAATGGACTGGCACCATGGGGTGTTTACCCCATTGATTCTTCCTGAATTTGAAATGATAAACTCTTCCCTCAGAACTGCTGTTCCAGATGGACGCCTTTAAGATTTTATGAAAACAACCGGCTCTGATCCGGCCGGCGTGCGTGCCACACCCCGACCGGCCAAGTTCTCACTGGCGGCGAACTACGATCCGGAACTGGTTCCGGCACTCGCCCCGTACCCGGTGGATGAAGTCTATGGCAGGTTCCCCACCGACGGTGTCAGCAGTGGCCGTCCCCGCTACCTGGCGACACCGCTCTCGGAAACAGATTTGCGGAATTATATCCGCCTGCTCGACCGTCATGGCATGGCCTTCAATTATCTCCTGAACGGCGCCTGTTTCGGCAACCGCGAATGGACACACCCCTGGCAGAAACGGATCACGGCTCTGCTGACCAGGCTGGGCGAGTTGGGTGTGCGCCGGGTCACCGTAGCCACCCCCTTTCTGCTGGAACTGGTCAAACGCCGTTTCCCCGAGTTCAAGGTAAGAGTTGGGATTTATGCCCAGGTGGACACGCCCCGGCGCGCCCGCTTCTGGGAAGATCTCGGGGCGGATGCTATCGTTCTGGAGAGCTTCTCAATCAACCGGAACTTTCGCCGCCTGGCGGCCATCCGCCAGGCGGTCCGTTGCGACCTGGAACTGATCGCAAACCATGTCTGTCTCATGAACTGTCCGATGCAAACCTATCATCAGAACGGTTTTGCCCATGCGTCTGACGACACCGACACGCTCTTCATTGACTACTGCTTCATGCGCTGTTCGCGGTTGCGCTTGACGGATCCGTCGCAGTTCATCAAGTCGGCCTGGATCCGGCCGGAGGACCTCGCCGTCTATGAAGCGATGGGATACACGAACTTCAAGCTTCTGGAACGGGGGATTCCATCGGCGGAACTGCTGCGGCGCGTCAAAGCCTACAGCGAGCGGCGGTTCGATGGAAATCTGGCCGAACTGCTGCTGTCGTATGGCTTCAAGCAACCGGTCCGCAAGGAATCGCTCTGGAGTCTGCGTCACTTCTGGAAGCCGCGGCAGGCGAGTCCGCGGCGGCTGAAACCGCTGCTCGACCTGGCGCGCCTGCAAGGCTGGCTCTCGCCGCTGCCGGAGTGTCCGATCCGGGTGGAGGCGCGGAAAATCCCGGAGAATTTCCTGGACGGTTTTCGCGACCGTGACTGCGCCTCCCTGGACTGCCAGGCTTGCGGCTATTGCGAGCGGATTGCCGCGCAGGCCGTTTCGATCCCGCCCGGGTACCGCACCGAGGTGTTGAGAAAGTACGCGGAAATGGACGATACCATGGCAACGGGAAGACTTTGGGGTGTCGGAGGGCGCCTCCCCTAATCCATAGTAGGGTTATACCCCATATAAAAGGGCCAGCCCATGTTGTAGCGTCCCGCCAATGTTAAAACCAAAAACCAAAAGCGCAAAACAACTTATGAAAAACACAATGCTTGTCGGAGGAACCATCCTGATGCTGGCCGCAACGTCAGCTTTGGGAGATGAAAACGTGAGTACCAACCAAGGTGACTATTACCGATCCAGCGAACTGTCCGTGGACGCGTTCGGGACTGGTTCTCTCGGGGAATACACCCTTGATCATCTTTCCAATAACCGAATCCGGCAAAATACCAAATTCGGCGTCGGAGCGGGGATCAATTACTTTTTCACCCGGAATATCGGCATTGGCGCCGATGCTTATTCTGAAAACACCACCGGAGCCTTTATCGACAGCGCTTCGGCCAATTTGATTCTGCGGCTCCCGCTGGGCCAAAGTGGATTTGCTCCCTACGCCTTTGGCGGCGGCGGTCACCAGTTCGATATGGGCCAAATGTGGTTTGGTCAGGCTGGCGGCGGCATGGAATATCGCTTCACCCCGCACGTGGGAGTATTCCTTGACGCCCGCGCGGTGTGGCCGAACGAAACAAAATTGTATGGCGTCGCCCGGGCCGGCCTGCGTTTCGCTTTCTAAGTGGTGCATCCACTGCTGCGCCGGCGGGAAGTCCGCCGGCGCTTTTTCTTTCCGCAATTTACCGCCAGCCAGATCAGTTTTTCGGGGAGCGCCATCCATAGCGCACGGTAGGGTTACACCCCATAGCCTCCGCCCGTTTTTGGATTATTCTCATTCCATGAACAACAAAAAATCTTTCTTCAAAGCCGACAAAGCCGGATTTCTGTTGGGTGCTGTGCTCTTGGCAATGCTGACCGGATGCGTGGGTTACGTTGATGGGCCGCGCGCCGGGGTTCAGGTGGAACCGTATGCGTTCGCCGTACAGGACGATTACGTTTATTACCCCAATTATGAATGCTATTACAGCGTCAGCCGGCACCAATACGCTTACCGGGAAGGCAACGCGTGGGTGGCGCGACCCGCGCCGCGGGGTGTCTCGGTTAACGTGCTGCTGGCTTCACCGTCGGTGAAGATGGATTTCCACGACTCCCCGGCCCAGCACCATGCCGCCGTGGTTAAGCAGTATCCGAAAAACTGGAAGCCGTCCGGTGCGAAGCAAGGTCAAAACCAGAAGGACGACCAGCACGACGATCGCGGGCAAAATAACGGAAGATAACCAGGCGAACCGCATTCGCATAATGAAAGGAATATTATTTTAGGAACTATTCTATTGATCGTACTCATTCTTATGTTGGTCGGCGCATTCCCCACGTGGCCACATAGCAAAAATTGGGGCTATTACCCGAGCGGCGGACTGGGCTTGCTTTTGGTTATTGTGGTTGCCCTGCTTTTGCTGGGCAGGCTTTGAAAGCCTGAGCCTTGCCGGAGCGCGAGTTGTCTCAACTTGCAGCGCGTGGCGGGATCGGCGACGGTTCGGATCATTTTAAGCGGGTTGGTCTGGCGACGGGCTGCGGTTTGGGACAAACCGCGCTCCGGCCAAAGCCGAGTTCACCATTTTTGAAAAAGTCCTGGAGCAACTCATGCAATCTGAAAGAAAGACAAAATTATGTTACAAAGCATCAAACAATTATACGGAGACAAACTCGGCGCGTCAGATGGCGAAATCGGCCACGTGAAGGATTTTTATTTTGACGATCAGAGCTGGGTGGTGCGCTATCTCGTCGCAGACACAGGCTCGTGGTTGCCGGGGCGGCAGGTGCTCATCTCGCCCCATGCCTTCCCCGAAGGCTTTCGGGGGAAAATCCTGCGCGTGAACCTGACCCGGAAACAGATTGAGGACAGCCCTCCGATTGAGTCGCACAAGCCGTTGTCGCGACAATACGAAGAGGAGTATTACCGCTATTACGGCTGGCCCTACTACTGGCAGGGTGGCGGAGTGTGGGGCATGAGCGGTTTTCCGATTTTGGAGTTGCCGCCAAAAACTCTTCCGGGCGAGCCGGCCGCTGCAATTGGCCCGCGACCCGAACGTGTCGATGCGCGCCTGCGAAACACGCAAGCCGTGAACGGCTACCACCTCCAGGCCAGCGATGGCATCATCGGCCACGTCTGCGATTTTATCATGGACGATAAAAGCTGGGCGATTCATGAAGTGGTCATCAAAATCGGCCACCGGCTCTCCGGCAAAGAGGTGCTGATCCCGACGAACAAAGTTGCCCGGATCAGTTTCGAGGAATCCACGGTGTTCGTGAGCTTGACCAAGGAAGCCGTCGAGCAAAGTCCCGAACATCATCTGGCTCCGGTCGGTGCGGGCGCTTGAAGCCGCGGAGATTGAATGGGGTGAAGACCCCATAGCGGAAGCGCCCTTGCCGGGCCTATTCTTACAGCATGAAACACAATAAATTTTCCCCGAACAAAAACCAAAAACCAGCCGGCACATCCATGTCGGCGGCGGTTGGGGGCCTAAACCAAAATGAAATTGATTTTGCGCCGTCACCCGACGAAGTGGCCAGAAAAGCTTACTTCAATTATGAGAACGAGGGTTCGCTGCCTGGGCACGATGTGCAGCATTGGCTGGCCGCCGAGGCGGAATTGATCGCGGAACGCAAACTCACCCGGGTTCATGGGTTTCACAATCAGACGTAAATAATTTCCCAGGGAACCAACCGAACCAGGAATACAATAATATTATGAGCACCCCCCTCATCACCCGGGACCTGGCCAAACAAGCCCCGCACAGCCCGCGGGAACGCATTGCCGGATTCGCGATCGCCAGCCGGGCGGTTGACAAATGCTGCGCCAGCCTGGCGGGAACGCTGGGCGAATATCATTACGATTGTCCGCTGGACAACCTGCTCTTCAGTTTCAAGGGCATCACCGGCGAGCAATTCAAAACCGCCGTTCAGGCCTCGAAGAATTATGAAGACGTCGGTGTCTGGCTGCAGGCCAGCGGCACGACAAAAACGCCGGTTGAAATCAAAGCCTGGTCGGATGAAATGGAAGCCGCCAGCCTGATGAAAAATCCGGAAAAGCGCGCTTATTTCATGGAGAACTGCTCCCGGCTCGGACTGAATCCTGAAATGAACACCACGTTCGACTGGCTCGAAGCGGACGACCGCAAAAGCTTCAGGCACAAGTCCGTGTAACACTTTTCGCTTTCCACCCCAATCAACAACGGAAGACAAATTTATGAAAGCATCCAGCACCAAACTCGCGGAAACACCTCAAACGTCTGTTTTCCCACAATCACTTCACCGGCTGCGGCCAAATCCCCAGGCAGCTACTCCAGGTCAAAAGCGGGACAACACTTTCTCTCAATCCCGCGATACGCGCGAGGATCGGGGTCAGCGCGAAATAAAAACAACGCATAACTCACAAACATTTTCGCACGGACGGTAATTATCAGCCCATGAAAACAAATCCATTGAAACAAGGTGTCTTGACCGAAAATTCCGCCGGCATCGGCACGGTGAATCGCAAGATGGTGCGGGAGCGCGCGATTGAACTGGCGGTCATCAACGGCCGTTCCGCGCAGGAGGTGTCGAAATCCGATTGGGAACAGGCCAAACGGGAATTGACGGGCGAACCGGACACGGACCCGAAAGAGGCAGTCCTTGAATCAGCGCCCGAATCCGAACGCTGGGACCCGGTGCCGGGTTCAGAAGGCAGTAAAGTGCCAGTGGCCCCCAGTGCCGATGAGGACGACGAGGGGCGAAGCGACAATGAGAGACTGGTTGATGAAGGCATCGCCGGAGCGGAGCAGGATCAAATGCGTCAAGCCAGCCAGAAGCGGGATAGTTAAAGCTGAAGGACAAGATGGTGGTCAAGTTGACCTGAGCCTGAGCCTTCCGGTTATGCTCTAAAAAAGGTGGTGAGGCAGTTGGAAGTTTTATGACTCGCCGCGCACAGCTGGGAAACCAGGGTTTACATTCAGGCAGCGCCTCCGGGACATCCAGTTTGTTCGTGTGCTGACCACCCCTTGCCATCAAGCGACGGACGGCCGGGTCAGCTTTCGGCAGGAGCGCCTCCCATAGCACGGTAGGGTTACACCCCATAGCGGCGGGAAGGTTTCCAAGGTTATTTTATCGCGCATGAAAATTATACCGAAAAAGGAGTTGACGTCCGGCGACTTGATTTTTGATTTCTCCCGCGAAGGGAAGTTCCGTATGAACCAGACGAACGGTCCGGTTAACCGGCTCAAGATTGGGCTGGTGACTGTGCTGGGGATTACGCTGTTGGTGACCTTGACGGGATGTGTGGGTTGGGTGGACGGCGGCGGAGGTTATGGCGGCGGTGNNGTGGCGGCTATGACCGGGGGCGCTATGTGCATGGTTATAGTGACCGCGGAGCTGCAAGTCGTGCGGCAGCGCATCCCAGCGCCGGCGGACATGCGGGTGGCGGCGGCGGTGGAGGTAAGCGGTGAACCGCATAACTGATTGCACGAAAACAAACCTGACAAATCTATATCTATGAACTTTTCAAACCTATTGACACGTTTCCCCAGCCTTTTGACCATCGCACTGTTGGCGGGTGCCTGGGGTATTTTGCCGGCGAACCTTCAGGCGGCGGAGCCGGAAGCAGCGCCACAAAAACCTGTGGTCGCGCAACGGTTGTTCGCCTCGCCGGATGAGGCCGTAAAAGCCTTGCAGGCGGCTGCCGAAGCCAGGGATACAGCGGCCTTGAACGAAATTTTCGGCCCGGTGTATCAAGAACTTTCAACCGGCGACAAAGTGCAGGACGCGAATAATGCACAGCGGTTCGCCGCAGCCATGGCGCAGAGCTGCAACCCGGTGAAAGAAGGTGAGGACAAAATCACTTTTGAAGTCGGCACGAACAACTGGCCGATGCCGATTCCGCTGGTGAAAGCAGACGGGCAATGGCATTTCGACA
>PLAY01000072.1:0-10392 GCA_003134375.1 Limisphaerales bacterium
GTGAGGCCGGCAGGGCGACGCTTCTGCCGAGCCTTCTCCCGGGGAATCGGCTCGGCAGGAGCCTCGCCCTACCGAACTTCGCTTAGGATTAGGGATCGGCAGGCAACGAAGAAAGACATTCATGGTTGATCTCGTTGCTCCACCCGTTGCTGTTCCCGCCGCGGTCAATGCTCCGGCCAACACGGCGGCTGTTGGTCTCACGAGTGAAGAGGCCCTCCGCCGGCGCGGCCAGTTCGGGCCCAATTCCATGCCTGATACGTCATCGCATCCGGCTCGAAGCGCCATGGAAAAATTCTGGGCGCCAATTCCCTGGATGCTGGAAGGGGCCATTGTGCTGGAAGTGGTGCTCGGCAAGTACGTCGAAGGCGGGATCATCGCCGTGCTTCTTGTTTTCAATGCCGCGCTGGGCTTTTTTCAGGAGGCGCGCGCTCAAGCGACGCTGACCGCTCTGAAGAAACGTTTGGCGTTGACCGCCTCGGTTCGACGCGACGGCGCGTGGAAGAACCTCCCGGCTGCGGACTTGGTGCCGGACGACATCGTGAAGCTATCCCTGGGCGGCGTCGTTGCCGCAGATGTACAGTTGATAGAAGGGAACGTTTTGCTGGATCAATCCATGCTCACCGGTGAGTCAATCGGAGCCGAAGCGGGACCTGGGTTCCAAACTTTTGCCTGGGCCTTGGTGCGTCGCGGCGAAGCGGTCGCCCGAGTCACGGCGACGGGAATCCGCACCAAGTTCGGCCGCACGGCGGAGTTGGTTCGCACCGCCCACGTTGTCAGTTCACAGCAAAAGGCCGTGTTGCGCGTGGTGCGCAATCTGGCGATTTTCAACGGCGCTCTGATTGTCATTCTGGTTGCCTATGCCCTCGCCCATGCGATGCCGTTGAGCGAGATCATCCCTCTGGTGTTGACGGCCGTTTTGGCTTCGATCCCCGTGGCGCTCCCGGCCACTTTTACCCTAGCAAGCGCTCTGGGGGCGCGCGCCCTGGTACGCCAAGGCGTGTTGCCAACACGGCTCTCGGCCGTCGATGAGGCGGCATCGATTGATGTGTTGTGCGCGGACAAAACCGGGACGCTGACACGCAACCAGCTTGCCGTAACGGCGGTCCGCCCGATGGCGGGGAGTGACGAGTCACGGGNNCCAGCTCCGACGGTGGAGAGGACCCCGTGGACGGGGCCATTCGTTCCGCCGCTTCGGGGAAAGGCGGGTCCAACCCGGCCAAACTGCTTCGCTTTGTGCCTTTCGATCCCGCAACCAAGATGTCCGAGGCGACAGTGGCGGATGCGAGTCTTGGAACGCTGCGTGTCGTCAAGGGCGCTTTCACCACCGTTGGCGTTCTCGCGGCCCCGTCACCGACGGCGTCTGAGGCGGCACACGAATTGGAGGCGAAAGGATTTCGGGTGCTGGCGGTGGCGGCCGGGCCGCCCGCGGCGATGCAACTGCTGGGATTGATCGCACTGNNATGGTGACCGGCGACGCCCCGGAGACGGCGGTGATTGTCGCCCTGTCCCAGCCGCTGGCTCGTTTTATCGTCTGTCGCCGATCTGGTGATTGCCTTCGCGCTGGCCGGATGGGGCTGGCTCATGGCGCCCCTGCCGATTTTGGTATTGTGCGGCGTGCTGGCCGCCGCCGTCGCAGCCGCATTCCTTCTCGATTTGGTGAAGGTCTCAGTATTTGGCCGTTTAAAGATCACGTAAGACCGTAGAACACCCCATAGCGCCGGGAAGTCTTCCAAGGCTATTCTATGAAGCATGAAACAGAGTATGAGCAAGAGCAACGGCCCGGTTGACAGAATCAAAATTGGCGTCGAAATTGCGCTGGTGGCGGTCCTGACGGGCTGTGTGGGAGGTTACGTCGGCGTGGATGGAGGTTATTACGGCGGCACGGTGGTGGTGCCCGTATTTGATCCGATCTTTGGCGGAGGCATCTATGAAAGGGGTCGCGACGCGCATGATTATGGTCATCGCGGTTCGGTGAGCCGCGCGGTGGCGCATCCGGGCGGCGGGGGAGGAAGAAAGCGGTGAACCCGGCAGCTCGTCGGACAAAAACATACCTGATGAATTTATGAAACTTCCAAACCAATGCACACGCCTTTTCAATCCTTCCACCATCGTGCTTCTGGCGGGCGCCTGGGGCCTTATGACGGCACCCCTTCAAGGGGCGGAGCCGAACGAAGGGCCACAGAAACCAGCCATCACGCAGAAGTTATTCGCATCGCCCGATGACGCCGTCAAGGCTTTGCAGGCGGCCACCGCGGCCAAAGATCAAGCGGCCTTGCGCGAGATTTTCGGCCCTGAACTCCACGAACTTGTGACAGGCGACGAGGTGCAGGACGCCAACAATGCGCAGCGGTTCGCCACAGCCATGGCGCAGAGTTGCAATGCTGTGAAAGAGGGGGAAGAGAGAATCACTCTGGAGGTTGGCACCAACAACTGGCCGATGCCGGTTCCACTGGTGAAGGCGGACGGGCAATGGCATTTCGACACGGCGGCGGGCAAGGAGGAGATCATCAACCGGCACATCGGGAAGGACGAACTCCACGCCATTGGCGTTTGCCGGGCTTATGTGACCGCGCAACGACAGTACGCCAGCGCGAACCCGGACGCGGATGGAGTAGTGCAGTACGCGCAGAAATTCAAGAGCACGCCCGGAAAGAAGGATGGCCTCTACTGGCCGGCGGTGGAGAACGAACCGGCTAGCCCATTCGGGCCTTTGGTGGCGGAAGCTCATGCCGAGGGTTACGTCAAACATAAGGGTGCGGGTCCACATCCGTTCCACGGTTATTATTTCAGAATTCTGACCCGGCAAGGCAAGGCTGCGCCCGGCGGGAAAATGGATTACCTGAGCCACGGCAACTTGACGGGTGGATTCGCACTGGTGGCTTATCCGGAGCATTGGGACCAGTCGGGCATCATGACCTTTATCGTCAATCAGGACGGCAAAGTGTTCCAGCGCAATTTTGGCGAAAAGACCTGTCGGATAGCGGCGGCGATGAAGGAATACAATCCGGACAGCAAATGGACGCTGGTGCAGGATGAGGGAGTTTTGAGCGCGGTGTCCGAGAAATAATGCCGGCTATGCCTGTGAGCTCCAACAGCGTAAAACCTATGGAGAATCAGGCGATCGTCGCAACTGATCTGACCAAATGGTTTGGCGAAGGCGATACCAAAATGACGGCCGTGAATAAGGTCGCGCTGGTCGCTCACTTTGGCGAGATGTTGTTCATCGTCGGGCCCTCCGGCAGCGGCAAGACCACGATGCTCAGCATGCTCTCCGGCATCCTGCGTCCCAACGCCGGCAAGGTGGTTGTCAAAGGGGCCGATATCTGGACGCTGAACAATGACCAGTTGGCTGACTTCCGTCTGAACACCATTGGTTTTGTATTTCAGGATTACCATCTTTTTCCACGGCTGACCACGGCCGAGAATGTCGCGATTCCGTTGATCTTGAAACAGCGCAACTGGAATGAATCCATCACCGAGGCCACCCAATACCTCGAGATCGTCGGATTGAAAGGCCGGGGCGGGATTCTCCCCGTAAAGCTTTCGGGCGGCGAGCAACAGCGCGTGGCCATCGCGCGCGCGATCATCAGCCGTCCAGAAATCCTGATTCTCGACGAACCGACCGCCTCCCTGGACGGTGACACCGGGAGGATGATCATCNNGTCACCCATGATGCGCGCATCAACGAATATGCGGACCGGATACTCCACATGGAAGATGGACATCTCACCGCTGAAGACAAGGGAACCGAATGAATCCAGACGAGCCTAAACCTGAAGTCGGAGCAGCCGAACCTAAGTCCGAAGCCAAAGCAACCGAGCTTAAACCTGAAGCCGAAGCTGAACGTAAACCTGAAGCCAAAGAAGCCGAGACTAAGACTGAAACCAAAACCGAACCTAAAACCGAAGTTAAGCCTGAACCCAAAACTGAGGCCAAAGCCGGGAGTAAACCTAAAGCCGAAGCTGAACATAAACCCGAAGTCAAAACAGACGAGACCAAGACTGAAACCAAAGCCGCCGCGCCCAAGACGACAATAGGAAACAAGATCATCTTTGCCATCGCCATCATCGGAATCCTGGCCGGACTGGTCGCCGCCTACATTTTTGGCATGGAGAGGAAAGCCCAGCCACCGGTGTTTAAACCGGTCAGCAACCCTTTCGAGTCGGCCATCTATGCCAATGGCATGATTGAGAGCGAACAGCCGAACGGGGCCAACATCAATATCTTTCCGGAAGTTTCCGGCCCGATCACCCAGGTGCTGGTGCATGAGGGCCAACAGGTGTCAGCCGGCACACCGCTATTTACCATTGAGGATTCCGTGCAGAGAGCAAACACGGAACTGGCCGAAGCCAACCTGAAAGCGGCCCGCGACCAGTACGACAAGCGCCGCGCCTCCTATGACATTGACCCGAAATCAATCAGCAAGGATGTGCTGGATACTGCGGAAGATGCCGTCATTCAGGCGGCAGCCACATTGAAGGCAGCCAACGCGCTGCTGCAATATTATTCGGTCAAAGCGCCGGTTGATGGAGTCGTGCTGTCCATCAACGCCGCGGTCGGCAGCTATGTGTCGTCGCAGGGTGCCTATGACACTTATACGGAGTTATTCGACCCGCTCGTGGTCATGAGCGGGCCGCAAGATTATATGGACGTGCGCTGTTATATTGACGAAATACTGGTCTCACGCCTACCGTCAAAGTGGCATATTCAGGCGCAGATGCAGATCATGGGGACGGATATCAAGGTGCCGCTGGAGTTCGTCCGGGTGCAGCCTTATGTCTCGCCCAAGATCGAGCTGTCTAATCAGAAGCAGGAGCAAGTGGACTTGCGGGTGCTCCCGGTGATTTTCCGATTCGAGAAAAAGGACGCCCCGGTCTATCCGGGCCAGATGGTGGATGTCTTCATCGGGCAGAAATAGTCAGAGCGAATGCGATGAAAAAAATTCGATCATCAGTCCAGCGAGACGCAGGCCTCGGCACGATTATTGCGATGTCAGGCGGTTGTGCGGGCTGGTGGAAAGGCGGGGCGCCATGAAGTACAGTGGCATCCTGCGGATTGGCTTCAAACTGCTGGTGAATGACCGGGGCAAGTTTTTCGCGCTGTTGATCGGGATCACCTTCGCCGTGTTCCTGATGATGGAAATGACCGCGATGTTCGCCGGCATTCTCAACCGCGCCTTTTCGCCGGTCACCAATATCGGTGCGACGATGTGGATCATGGACCCAGCGGTCAATACAGCCACCAGTCCGATCCCCATGCCGGGCTACGTGCTGGACGCGGCGCGCAGCATGGACGGGGTCAGCTATGCGGTGCCGCTTTTTATGGGTGGCGCGCTGGTCAAGCTCGCGAGCGGCACCTATCAAGCAGTCAGTGTCGTCGGCCTGGACGATGAAAGCCTGTTTGGCCGGCCCGAACTTGAACAGGGCAATATTCAGGACATCTATGCCGACAACACGTTCTTCGTGGTGGATGACGCTGAATTCTCGAAACTGGAGAACCCGAAGATCGGCACCTCATTTGAACTCAATGATCACCGCGGCACGATTGTGGGCATCGCCCGGGTCGTCTCAAACGGACTGAATGGCGTCCCGACGCTCTATACCACCTACAACCGCGCGATCGAATACCTCCCTTCGACGCGTTTCACCATGTCCTACGTTCTGGTGCAGCCGAAGAACGACGCAGCCGTGGCCGGCATCAAGCAGCAGGTCGCCAAGCTCGGCTATGTCGCCTTTACCAAGGGGGAATTCAATAAACGTATTTCCGATTACTATGTGTACAAGACCGGTATTGGCACCAACATCCTGTTGATGACCATCATCGCCTTTATTGTAGGACTGTCCATCTCGGGCCAGACGTTTTATACGTTCATCCTTGAAAACCTGGAGAAATTTGGCGCGCTGAAAGCCATCGGCGCCAAAGGGCGCGAGCTGGTCTATATGATCCTGTTCATGGCGACCTTTACGGCGCTGACCGGCTATGGTCTGGGCATCGGCCTGGTAACACTCATGATCGCGATTGCCAAATCCCGGCTCCCCAACTACGCAGCGATGATCACGTTCTGGAACCTCGGGCTGGCCTTCGGCATGGTCTTGCTGATCGCCGCAATATCGAGCTATATCGGAATACGCAAGGTCCTCAAAATCGAGCCATTCGACATCTTCAGGGGGTAGCCATGAGCCATTCCATGAAAACCATGATCCCACTGCTCAAAACGGAAACTAGAATGACAGTAGTTACACTGGTGTGCATGGTTCTGTTCGCCGGATGCAGCTTCGCGCCAAAGTATGCGAAACCGTCCGTCCAAACACCGGTAGCTTTCAAAGAATTGACCCCGGAGCAATCCAAGGAAACTGATGGCTGGAAAACCGCCGAGCCAAAGGACGATATGATCCGTGGCCAGTGGTGGGAAATGTTCCATGAGCCGGAGTTGAATGCTTTCGAAAGCCAGGTGGTCGTTTCCAACCAGACCGTCGCCGCGGCGCTCGCCAATTTCCTCGCCGCGCGAGCCGTGGTGAAACAAGCCCGGTCGCAGTATTTCCCAACCGTGAGCGCCAATCCTTCGGTCACGAGATCACGACAGTCATCCCTGTCGAGTCCGCCGACTTCTTCCACCTTCACCGAATACTCGCTGCCATTTGACGCCTCCTGGGAGTTGGATTTCTGGGGCCGCATCCGCAACACGGTGAAGGCAAATTCGCTGGAAGCGCAAGCCACGCTGGCCGATCTCGAAAATGTGCGGCTGACGGTTCAGGCGGAAGTGGCGATGGATTATTTTCAGCTTCGCGTGGTGGATGCCCAGAAGCAGCTTTTGGATGCAATGGTGCTCGCTTATCAGGAGTCGCTCAAGCTGACCCAGGCCCAGTATGACGCGGGCATGGCGTCCGGCCAGGATGTCGCGCAAGCCGAAACGCAACTCAACACCACGCTCGCGCAGGCCACCGACCTCGGCATCCAGCGCGCGCAACTCGAACACGCCATCGCGANNGAACGCCGCGTCGCGGAGGCAAACGCGCAAATCGGCGTGGCGCGCGCGGCTTATTTTCCAACCATCACTTTGAGCGGCTCGGCGGGATACCAGAGCACCTCCGTGGAAAATCTTTTTTCCGGGCCGGGTCTGGTCTGGTCCGTCGGCGCGTCGCTGGCGCAAACACTTTTTGACGCCGGATTACGCAAAGCCGTTACCGAACAAGCCCGGGCGAAATACCGGGGCACGGTCGCGAACTACCGTCAGACCGTGCTCACCGCTTTTCAAGAAGTCGAAGACAATCTGTCAACGCTGCGAATCCTGTCCCAGGAACTTCAACAACAGAATGCCGCCGTCGAATCGTCGCAGCGCTACCTGACGCTTGCCAACGCCCGCTACCAAGCCGGCCTGGACATTTACCTCGATGTGATTGCCGCGCAAACCGCCCTGTTGAGCAATCAGCGGACGGCGCTGAACCTCCGGATGGAACAGATGACAGCGAGCGTCCAGTTGATCAAAGCATTGGGTGGCAGCTGGGATGTTTCGCATGGAACGACCGCGGCCATTCCTTGAGCGCCACGCCCGGCTGAATCAACTTTCAGGTGAGCGCTCTCATCGATACGCGGTAGGGTTATACCCCATAGATTCCGCAAAGTATTCCAGCTTATTGTCGCGCTATGACCTGTGACCCATCAGTTCCGACAACCGTTGAAACAATTCCAACCCCAGGCAATCGCTGTTTGCATCACTCCTTATGTTGGGGGGTGGTTCTGGCAGGCACGATTGCCGCGCTTGGCATTCATTTGCTCCTGACCGTTCTGGGCGTTGGCGCCGGTCTGGCGATTTTCAGGCCCATGACGGACACCAATCCGGTCGCAACTTTTAGTGTGGGATCGGCCATAGTCTGGAGCCTCTTTGCCATCATCGCCTTGTCCTTTGGCGGCTGGGTTGCGGGACGTTTCTCCGGCTGTCCGAAAAGTGGCTTGGTGCATGGCGTTCTTGTTTGGAGTCTTACTTTGATCATCACACTCCCTTTGCTTGCTCTGGGCACTGGCCTGGCGTTGGGCCGGGTAATGAAAATTCAGGGTGATGGCTTGGGCATCGGTCGCCAAGCGGTTGTCTTCGCCGGACGGGATGTGGCAACGACAGCGGCCAAACGCAGCCACGATCAACTTTGCAGCTTCGTTGAGGAAGCCGTTCAATCCATCCCGACCAATGCCGCGCCCAAGGCCGGCATCCGCGCCCAACGCGAAGTCGGCTTTGCCGTGGCCAAATTATTTGCGCCCGGAAATACCGCCGCCTTTCAGGCCAATCGCATGGAGGCGATCAACGCCCTGATAGTTTACACGGAAATGAGCGCAGCGGACGCCACGACCACCATTGATGCCTGGACCACATCCCACAAAAATCTCCAGGCGGAATTGGACAAGATTAAAGCGGAGGCCGAACAAAAAGCCAAAGCAACCGTCGGCCAGGCCGCACACCATCTTTCGTGTGCCGCCAGGTGGTCCTTTTTTGCGCTGCTGATCGGTTTGCTGGGCGCTGCATTGGGCGGGCGGTGCGGAGCCAAATGTGCTTTGCGAAATGCCGATTTGCAGCGTGTGCCTGTGACACCGGTTTAATTCCGGGTTGACGCCATGAAGATTCAAACATTCAAGAGATCGTCACCATCATCGTCTTCATCGTTTTCGCCACCACGTTTCTGAAGGAGAAACCAGCGTGGAACTATCTCGTGGCGTTTGTCTTTCTGGGCGTGGCCGCGTTCTTCGCCTTTGCGTTCAAGGTGCCCGGACCGGCCGCTTGAACGACGATGCCGGCACCGTTTCCAAATCACGTTTTACAATGCAAGACGACAACGCTACGAGTACCGGAACACAATGATCACCTGCTGGTATGAATGCCTCAATCACTCCGCAATCGTCCGTTAAGGATTTCCCTCTCTCGACCGGTCTCACGAGCGATGAAGCCCGCCGCCGGCTCGAGCAGTTCGGTCCAAACGCAGTGCCCGACACGGCTCTGCATCCATTACGCCGGGCGCTGACCAAGCTCTGGGCGCCGGTTCCCTGGATGCTCGAGGCTGCGATCGTGCTGGAACTTGTCCTGGGCAAGTACGTGGAGGCTGCGATCATCGCGGTGCTCCTGGTTTTCAACGCTGCGCTCGGGTTCTTCCAGGAAGGACGCGCCCAGGCGACTCTCGCCGCACTGAGGTCGCGGCTCGCGCTGAACGCGTCGGTCCGTCGCGACAATGTTTGGGCGACCATCCCCGCGGTCGGACTCGTGCCTGGCGATATGGTGAAACTGTCGCTCGGCGCCGTGGTTGCCGCCGATGTGCGTCTGACAGAAGGCCAGATTCTGCTCGATCAGTCCATGCTCACCGGCGAATCAATACCCATCGAAGCCGGGCCGGGCCTCGAAACATTTGCCGGAGCGCTGGTGCGGCGCGGCGAAGCCGTTGCGGAGGTTACAGCGACCGGAGCGCGCACAAAGTTTGGACGCACCGCGGAGCTGGTTCGCACCGCGCACGTCGAAAGTTCGCAGCAGAAGGCCGTTCTGCGCGTGGTGCGCAATCTCGCCATGTTCAATGGCGTCCTCATTGTGATGCTGGTGGGGTATGCCTCCGCTCTCAAGCTGCCGGTTGGCGAGATCATTCCCCTGGTGCTCACGGCGGTTCTGGCGTCCATCCCAGTGGCGCTGCCGGCCACCTTTACACTTGCGGCGGCGCTCGGTGCGCGGGCTTTGGCACATCTGGGTGTCCTGCCAACGCGGCTCTCTGCCGTGGATGAAGCGGCAAGCATTGAGGTCCTCTGCGCGGATAAAACCGGCACGCTCACGCGTAACGAGCTGAAGGTGACCGCCGTACACCCCATGCCCGGCTTTGACGAAGCACACGTTCTGGGAATGGCCGCCCTCGCCAGCTCGGATGGCGGGCAGGATCCCGTGGACGCGGCCATTCGCTCCGCCGCCTCGCAGGCCGTCGTCTCCGACCTGCCGAAACTGAGTAAATTTGTGCCGTTCGATTCCGCCACGAAGATGTCCGAAGCCACGGCTGTGGATCCGGGCGGCGCCACGGTGCGTGTCCTGAAAGGAGCCTTTGCCGCGGTCATGGGCCTCACGCAACCACCTCCCGATGCGTCCACCATAGCGAACCAACTGGAGGCACAGGGCTTTCGGGTGCTGGCGGTCGCCATGGGTCCGCCGGGGGCGATGAAGCTCGCGGGAATCATCGCTCTCAGCGATCCGCCTCGAACGGATTCGGCGGCGCTCATTGCGGAGTTGCGCGCGTTGGGCGTCCGCACCGTCATGGTGACCGGCGATGCCCCGGCGACGGCAGCCATCGTGGCTCACGCGGTAGGTCTCGATGGAGCTGTCTGTCCCTCTGGACAAATCCCTGACGGCGTACACCCCGAGGATTTCGCTGTCTTCGC
>PLAY01000072.1:10466-10664 GCA_003134375.1 Limisphaerales bacterium
TCCAGCGCATCCTGACTTATGCGCTAAACTCAGTTACCAAGAAAACGGTGCAGGTGCTCTTTCTGGTGATGGGTCTGGTTATGACCGGACACGCAATCCTGACTCCCTTATTGATGGTTATCATAATGCTCACCGGTGACCTCCTCGGCATGTCTTTGGCGACCGACAACGTACGACCGTCCCCGATGCCCAATGCCT
>PLAY01000057.1 GCA_003134375.1 Limisphaerales bacterium
TTGATTGCAAGTTAGTATCAAATCCAGCAAGAACTGCATAAGCAATGGTGGAAGGGTTACGGCGGGTATCTTTTATCAACATGCGAATCTCCCAAAGTGTGGGTGATTGGAAAGACGGTTTATAACTGCTTAAGTGCATTGCAGTTCGATGATGCCTATTGTCGTGGCTGGATTTATCAGCCCAATGCAACCAATGTGAAACTTAATCGTAATTGGCCGCAATTGCTTGAGGATTGTAGACTATTGCGAAAACCCTTGAATCGCCGCCGCACTTTATTATGAATGCAACAACCCGACCGACGCCAAGAGTTATACAAATCGAAATTCATTACGATGATGGGTCTAAAGACGTCATAAGAACAGCGCCAAAGGAACGGACTCACATTCCGCTTTTCGGTTGGTCGCGTTCAACGCCTGATTCCACTTTTGATGGCGCTTATACAAACTACGCCATTGCGGCCATGTTGTTTCAAACAGCTTTGTCACGGCGACTTGTAAAACCCGGGCACGATAAAAATACTTCAGCGTTGTTGCGGGAATTTGCACACATATGGCCCGACCCAGATTATCCTCCAGCTCCCGCGCCTACTTCTTAAAAATTATGACACCAGCGGCCCGCCCACGTTGATTTTGTGTTTTAGGCAATACGCGCCGTTGTCCACGTAATGTTCCGCCCGCCGTTTCAGCCCGGCACACGCTTCGTTTCAGCGCAATGAATTCAAGCTTTTAGCCGCGATGGTTTGAACGGATAAAATTCCACCTTGCAAAATTGGGCGTCGCGAATCGCCGAATCGCAGGTAATCAGGGTCAGATTCAGGATTTTCGCCGTGGCGGCGATGACGCGGTCAAACGGATCGCCAGGGAAATTTTCGGGCAGATCATTTGTGGCCGAAGCGATTTCGGGTGTGAGTTCGAGCAGTTCAATATCCGCAGCCACGCCGCGCTCAAAAAACTCCGGCAGCGCGCCGTTCAATTGCAATCGTCCGTGCCGGTGATGAATCGCACATTCCAATAGGCTGACCGAGCAAAGTCCCTTGGTTTCCGCGCCGTCGAGAAGCTTCCGGATTCGCGTGGGGATGACTTCGGGAATGAGGACATTGTTCGCCCACGGCGAGGTGTCCAGCAGATAACGCGTCACATCAAACCCTTCCACTCGGATTTATCCACCGGCGCGGGCGAGAGCGGAATGCCCTTCGACAAATCTTTTCCCGCGCCGGAATGCCCGGATTTCTTTTCCAGCTTGAACACAAACCGCCGGCCGTCCCGATCCACCAGCTTGACGGGCGAGCCGGTCATGGCCTGGCGTTTGAAATGGGAAAACCGTTTGATGAAATCCCGCGCAATCACGCTCATGTCATACATGATGTATGACAAAGTGGAAAATGTCAAGAGCGCATCGGCCCGCCCAAGTTGATTCACTGTTTCAGGCAAGACACTCCGTTGTCCCCGTAATGTTCCGCCCGCCGTTTCAGCTCCGGAAAAAGCGGGCGGCCAGCAGATTGGCAGCCGCGCCGAATGCCAGCAGAACGCCAATCGGCTTGAGTACCGCGCCGAAACCGCTGCCAAAGCTGATGAGTTGATGCAGTGCCTGCAACGCCCAGCCAGTCGGCAGGCAGAGGGAGATGGTTTTCATCACCGGCGGCCCGATTTCCAGCGGCCACCAGCACCCGCCCAACGCCGCCATGAGCAGGCTCGCCAGCACGCAAATCCCGCTCACGCGATCATGCGCGGCAACCAGCGATCCCACCAGGGTTTGAGCCTAATCCTTGTTGGGCGCTTAGTCACGCGATCATGCGCGGCAACCAGCGATCCCACCAGCACGCCCAGCGAACCCGCCACCCACGCGAACACGAGCAGCGTCAACGTCACAGCTGGCAGGTTCGCGCCGAGGTTGACGTGAAACAGGAATTTGCCCACCGCCAGAAAGAAAACGATCTGAACCACGCCCAGCAACATCAGGCCGTAGATTTTGCCCATGACCAGTTCCAGGCGTGTCACCGGATGGACCATCAATCGCTTAATCACGCCGTTGCGCCGTTCCGCCGCCACGGTCGCACCGCCAAAGATCAGCAGGTTCATCATCAGATACATCACGAGGTTCCCGGGAAGTGAAAAGTTGAAGCCGGACGGCACTGGTTTTCGACCCGCAAACTTTGCGTTCAGGCTCACCAGGTTCGGCCTGGCCATGACGGCGCGAAGTTTCTCTTCGGTTAGCGTTCCAGGCAGGTTCGTCGCCGTGGCGGCTTCGAGCAGATGGCCGTTCATGGCAATCAATGCCCGCACGAGCCGCACTTCGATGAGCGCCGCGTCCGCCTCCTCCGAGGCATCGTGCCGGAGAAACTGCACCTTGCTCTGCTGCTGTCGCAAAACCCGGCTGGTAAAATCGGCGGGGATGCGGATGACGCGCGCAGCGGTCTCGCGGTTGGTCGGGTCCAGGAGCCACATGTTCTGCGAACTCAGTTCATCGAGAAAGATGCGGCCGAGAAAATTCGTGTCCGCGTTTTCGACCAGCACGGGCGGCGTGCGATTGTAAGGCTTGCCGGGGCCGTGATTGGCAAAGCCCATGAAATACACAAACGCCAGCGGCATGGCAAACAACCACACGTACGCGCTCTTGTGCTTGAGAAAGAGCCGCAAGTCCGTGTGCCCGATGTCGAGGATTCGTTTCATGCCTGGGAGCGCCGGCGTCTCGCCGGCGAGTTGATTGGACAGCCGCAGTGAATCACGCCGGCGGGACGCCAGCGCTCCCAGGTAAGAGCAAATCGAATTGAGAAAATCGTTTTCATGCGCGCAATCCCATTTTGAATTTTCGCCGAAACAACATTGCCGCCAGCGTGAGCAGCACCACGCTCAGCAACACGAGTTTCAACGCCACCAGGCCCCAGGCGACGTTCGCGCCGCCGAATTGAAGGTTGCGCACCGTGTCCACGAACCAATAGCTGGGCATCAACGGCGTGATGTGGTCGCGCAGGAACGCCGGCAGTTGATTCGCCGGAAACGCGCAGCCTCCCACCAGGCCCAAAGCCATTCCTGCCATGTTGTTCAATACGGCCGCGCGGCGTTCATCCGGCATGAGCGCCACCAACAGGGCGAACAAAGCCGCGGCGAAACAGGTGTAGCCGGCGGTGAGCGTCATCAGGGCCAGGGGTTGCTGCCAGTGAATGTGAAAAATCAAACCGCCGCCGCCGAGCATTATCCCGCTGCAAAGCAGCAGCATCACCACTGCAAACACGGCCTTGCTGGCGAGGAATGGCACCAGTGAATCCCGCAGCGTCTGGTAGCGCTCGAAGGTGCGCTGCCGCAATTCACGGTAGAGATCGCTCATCGCGTTGCCGGCGATGAAAAGGAGAAACATCGCGGACAACCCTACCAGCAGAAATGCGAACACGCTGTCGGTGGAACCGCTTTTCGAGCCGCCGGCTTTGGCCGATGCACTTTTCGACGCGCCACTCGTGGATGAAATGCCGTTCGTCGTCCCGCTGTTGGATTCAACACTTTTTGACTCGTCCGCCGGCTCTTCCTTTTCATAACTCACCAGCGGCGGGTAAATGTACTTCTTGGCCGTCTTCAGTTTGTCGCCCGCGCGGTCGATCAATTGTGAAACCTTGTGGTAATCCGTCTTGCCTTCCAACCCCGCCTGCCAGTCCGGAAACTCGGACTGGAAGTTGCGGGAAATCGCGTTCATCCCCGTCACCACCGCGCCGAGCAGTTCCTCCAGCACGGCGGGATGAATGGACTCCGCCGGGTTCTTGATCAGTTCCAGGCTCACCGGTTCGCGGGCCGTGAGATAATTGTGCATGAAGTTCGTCGGAATGATGAGCACCGCGCTGATTTTGTTGGCGTTGATCTCGCGCAACGCGTCCTCGCGCTCCATGAAAACCGGTTCGAGATATTTGCCGCCCTGGTTTTGATTCGCCGATCCCCGCAGAAAATCGGACAGCAGCGATTTATCCTCGTCCACCACGGCGAACCGGATGCGGCCCAGTGCGCCGTTGTCGGAATGTCCGCCGAACACCATGCCGATGAGGGCCGTCATCGCCAGCGGCACGATGAGATTGATAAGCCAGGGCAGCGGGTTGCGCCGGGCGCGGCGCAGGTCTTTGGCGAGGAGGACATGGAGCATGGCTAAAGTAGGACAGGCATCCTGCCTGTCTCCATTTTCTTTTCGGGCTTTGATTTTCGGCTAATTTGATTTCTTCTCATTGGTCAGAGACAGGCTGGAAGCGCTGTCCTACGTTCATTCCCTCAATTCACGTCCCGTGAGTTGTAGAAACACGTCATTCAAGCTCGGCCGCTTGAGCGTGACGTTTTCCACACGAACCGGAAGATTAAGCAAATCTTTCAGGCACTCGGATGAATCACGCGTTCCCACCGCCGCGACGACGAGTTGCCGCTCAGATTTTTGAATGATACGAAAGCGTTGGTGGAATCCGTTCCAATTGTCCGGCGAGGCGTCCTTGAAATCGGCTTCGAGCACGAATACACGGTCTCCGCCCAACCGTTCCTGCAATTCACTTAAAGTTCCCTCGGCCAGCAACCGGCCGTGATCAATGATGCCGATGCGCTGGCAAAGCGTCTCGGCTTCTTCGAGGTAATGCGTGGTGTAAAGAATCGCCGTGCCGGACGCGCGGAGGTTGCGGATGAATTCGAGGATGTTCAGCCGCGCCTGCGGATCAATGCCCACCGTCGGTTCGTCGAGCAGCAGGAGTTTTGGGCGATGCAGCAGCGCGCAACCAAGGTTGATGCGGCGTTTCATGCCGCCGGAATATGTCTTCACCGCATCCTTCGCGCGATCCGTCAACGTAAGCGATTCAAGCAATTCCACCGCGCGCGACCGGGCTTCGCTCGAACTTAAGCCCGCCATGCGGCCCCAAAATTCCAGGTTCTCGCGTCCCGACAGTTCCTCGTAAATCGCCAGTTCCTGCGGCACGACGCCCATGATGCGCTTGGCCTGCTGGGGATTGGACCAGAATGGTTTGCCGCCCACGAAGACCTCGCCGGCATCGGGCTTGAGCAGGCCGGAGATCATTGAGATGGTGGTCGTCTTGCCCGCGCCATTGGGGCCCAGCAGGCCATAGATTTCACCCGGACGCACCTCGAAGCTGACGGCATCCACGGCGCGGATGGCGCCGAAGGTTTTGGAAAGATGTTCGATTTTTAGATGGCTCATTTCAACTTCCGTTTACCGACTTTTAAAACACGGTAGAAGAGCGATTTAAATACTCAACACAATTTGGTTTCAAGCCATCCCCGCACATGAAGTGGCCCCTGGATGTTTTTGCGAAAGGGTGATTTTTAACTTTGCTGCGGCCCGCCGGCGTTGATTTTGTGTTTCAGGCAATACGCGGCGTTGTCAACGTAATGTTCCGCCCGCCATTTCAATCCGGCGCGTTCCTTTTTGGTCAACTGGCGCACGATGTTCGCCGGGGCGCCCAGGACGAGCGAACCGGGCGGGATTTTCATTCCCTGTGTCACCAGCGCCTTCGCGCCGATGATGGATTGTTTGCCGATGACCGCGCCGTCCAAAATCACCGCGCCCATGCCCACGAGCACTTCGTCACCGACTTTGCACGCATGGACGATCGCGCCGTGGCCGACGGTGACCCAGTTGCCGACCAGGCACGGAAAATCGCCGGCCAGATGCAACACGGCGTTGTCCTGAATGTTGGTGTGGTGGCCGATGACGATGCGGTTGATGTCGCCGCGCAGCACCGCGCCGTACCAAACACTCGAATGCGCCCCGAGCGTCACATCACCGATGACCACCGCCGTTTTGGCGAGGTAAACCCCCGGGCCAAGCTTCGGCTTCTTCCGCAGAAACTCGTCGAGTTGCTTTCCCGTCTTGTTCATGTACGAGTTTAATAAGGTTCCTGCTCTTCGCGCGAAGAAAATAAAATTTAACCTCCTTCCATGAACCGCGTAGCCGTGGACGTCAGTCCGCGCACCTTGAGTCCAATGAAAGTCAGCGCCGACTCACGTCGGCGGCTGCTGTGAAAAGGTTCAACGCGCGAAATTTTGTTTGGGGAAAATCGCTGGACGGGGACATGTGATTTTCCGGTAGGGGGCTACTTTCGCGCCAAGTCACTTGATAACTTGGAAAATTCATTTAGAGCTTATCCGTAAATA
>PLAY01000136.1 GCA_003134375.1 Limisphaerales bacterium
ATTGATTCAAAAACGCGCCGAATGCTTAATGTGAAAAGTGCAATTTTCATAACCATAATTTACCTGGGATTTCCCATTTGGTTTCTAGCCCACGACCCGCGTGGGCCTTTTTCTCGATTTTCTTCCTGCTCCACCGGTTTGCAAGAGCTTTTTTCCAGTCCGTTCCGGTTATTCTCTGGCACAGGGCTGTTTCGATGCCCTTTTGGGCTCCCAACACCCATTTGAATCCTTGGAGTGAGCAAAAGGCGGTGCCCTACAGCCAAAAGCTGTGTCAACCAAGCAGGCCGACCAAGCTCCGAACCACCATCACAAAAAGCGCGGCGTCATTCACTGGTTGCGCCCGGAGTAACACCCTTTGCCAACGGCTCGATTTTGATGGAGGCGACAAATGGCTTATTGCGGTCGAAGTCGGCGTAACGTTTTGGGAGGATGCCAACAACAGCAAGTTTGTTTTCGCTGAGGCGGTCGGCGAGGCGGTCGAGCCGCCACCCCAGGACGACCACGTCGGCGGTGGAAAAGGCAAAGGTCAGTTTATCCGGCGCGGCTTGCGCCTGGCCACCATCGTCGTTTTTGGCATCAGGATTGGGTTCAAGAGTGTATTCAATCAACTGGCTGGCGTGGAAGCCGCGCCGCCGCCCATCGAAATGGAACTCGATGCAGAAGCAATTCATGTTGGCGGGCTGGTAACAATCGTCTTTGAGGAAGTTCATGGACATAGGTTGGTTGTGGTTGATGGTTGATGGATGAGAAATTAAACGCCGATGCCACGGGAATGAGAATGGCCGGCATCGCCGGGCGGGGTGATGCCACGACCCAACTTACGGCGGGCGGCCTCTCTTTGCAGGCGCGTTTCCCCGACCGTGAGGGACGGTTTGGCTGTCTCGGTTGGTTTGACGGCCTCGGCTGACTGGATTTTTCCAGTCTGCTTGACGGTTTCTGCCGGTTCGACTTTTTCGGCAGCGGTTTCCTTGGGTTCAATGCTGAAACGTTCGCCGAGCCAGCGGGCGATTTCCTCGACGACCTGCGCCAGCCGTTGGACGGGTGAGAGGCGGGTTAACCGCGTTGGACGCATCTGGCGCATGGTCCGCCCGGCGCTGTTCTTGCGGACAGCCATCGCCGCTGGCACTGCGCTCTTTTCTTCCGGCGGTTTTCTGCGAACGAAACCGAGTCTGGCCAAATCATCGCGCAACGCCTGCAACTCGACAGCGGCCTTGCGCTCGTGCGAATCGGTGACGCGCCGGGCGAGCAATCCGGTGTCATCGGTGAAAATGTGGACACGCTCGCGGCCACGGGAGATGGAAACGTAAAATTGTTCGCGGTTGACGGCGGCGAAGGATTTTGAGGATGCGACCAACAGGATTTCATCCACCGTTTTGCTTTGAGACGAATGCGACGTGACGGCGTAGCCGTGTGTGAAGGTGTTGAAGCCGACCGGGAGTTGCCGGCCATCGGCCAGCGCAATGCGGCCGTTTTGGATCTCCCGGACTTGAACGCGCTCGCCATTGATAAAGTCCTTGCCGTGGTTGGCTTGGAGCAGGAGCCAGTCACCGGCGGCGACTTTCAGTTCGCGGGCTTCGCCCACATCAAAGGACGCGCTGGCACTGGTCGGAATAAAATCCACTTCCGTTCCATCGGGACGGCGAACACGCAGGCCGTTTTCCATGACGGCGGCAATCTCGACCGTCTCGCCCCGGTCAAACTTCCGGGTCTTGCGGATGAAGCGCAGTCGCTGGCCGGGTTCGTATTGGCCGGCATTTTTCTTTTGGGCTTCAGTCCACGAAAGCGAATCAAAAACGGTGACAGCCTCATCGTTTTTGCTGATGACGCCATCCGTTTTCAATGCCTCCCGCACCTTCTCTGTCACCGCTTCAATCTCCGCCCAAGTGGGCGATACCAGCAACGCCGAGCGACCTTGTTTTGTAGCGGACAAATAGGCATGGGCAGCCTTTTGATAAAGCTGACCGTCATCCGTCGATGCTTCACTGACCGCGCCCAGTTCCATGAGTTTGGCAAACGCCTTGTCGGTTTGTTTGGCGGCAGCGAGTTCAACGACCTGCCGGAACGCTTCGGGCTTCTGGCGGCGGATGGTCGTAAGCTCGCTGAAGCGGTAATTGGAATACTGTTCGAGAATGCGGAGCGCATCGCCACGGGGGACGGAGGCGTGCTGGCCGGTGTCACCGGACATGATCACCCGGCAATTCTTGAGGCGGGCCAGCTCGAACAGTTTGACCATGTCATCGAGACCAACGGCCCCGGCTTCATCCAGGACAATCACCGAACCGGGCGAAAGCCGGGACTGCGCGTTTGGATCGGCCAGCAGTTTTTGCAGCGTCATGGTCTTAGCCAGATAGGACACCTCTTTGCGGAGCGTGTCCGCGGCAGAAGCAGTAGGAGCACAGAAAACGGAATCATAACCCCGGTGGCAGAGCGCGCGCGCCAGTTCGACCAGGGCGGTGCTTTTGCCGGAACCGGCCAGGCCGCGAAAGCCGGTGAAGCGGTCGGGGCTGGTCAGGACATGAGCCAGCACCTTGCGCTGGTCGGGACCGAGGCGGTCGGGCGGTTCGTAACGGTTGGTGACGGGCGCAACAGACTCGATGCCAGTGCTGACGCTGCGAATCAGGTAAAGCTCCTTGGCAAGAATCTCTCGCGTGGAAACCTCCGAGCCGACCCGGACGAGGTTCGTCTTACCATCGAGTTCATTTTTTAACTGTTCCAACTCAAGTTGACCGCAGCCTTTGACCAAAGCGGCCTCCAAAATTTTGTGTCGCGGGACGACCGAGGCACGTTCAAAAACGTGTGCAACGCCGTGGTCAACGGCGACAGACTCGGTGACGGTTTGGGCCAGAGCTACTGGCAACCCGTCAGCGGCAGCGATAACTTTGCGCAACGCCCGTTTCTCAAAAAAGCCAATCTCGCCGAGTTGCTGTTGGCGCACCTGTTCATCCGACGCGCCCTTGAGTTTTTTAGGACGGGACTGGTGGACGACATGGGCGACCTCCTGTTTGGTGAGCTTGCGACCGAGCTTTTGTTCCTGACGTTTGACGGCCATGTCCCGCTGCTGCGACCGCTTCGAGAACCGTTCAATAAACTTGGCCTCGACACCTTCGATTTCAAAGGCCGAGCCGGTGCGCCGGGTGGAATATCCAAGCTGGTGGAGACGCTTGGCCAGTTCATTGCGATAGACTGCCGTGCCGTAGTTAATGGCACCGAACATGTCGCCGGTCTGGAGCGCCTTCCAACGCTGCTCCGTCTTGTCCCAGGTGCAGTTGAACAGGACAAAATGCGTGTGCAATTGCGGGTCAAGCGCGCGTGACGTGGTATGCACGAAAGCAGCGCCGACCAGGTTGCCCGTAACGCGATCCTGTTCCTGAATGCCACCTTTACGAATCCGTGTGGCGGCAAACTGTTCCAGTTCCCGGAGCGCGATTCCAGACGCTTCCCTGTGGGCTTCAATGATGCGCTGGTCATTCATCGTGACCGCCAGAATCGAAACCGATTTGGGCGGCGAACACACGAAGTCGAAATAAATCCGGCGCTCCCGGAACTGCTGCGGTGTCAACTGTTCACCCGTCTCTGGATGCTGGTTATCGCACAATTTCAGGAACGTTTCACGGGTAACGACGCTACCCGGCTGCAATCCCAACCGTTCAGCGCCGGCACCAATCCAATGACCATGCTCCGTCTCATTCTGGGTGTAATAATCGTTATGGGACAGGTGCTCATCAAAATACGTCTCCGCACCATCCCGATTCTTCTGTGGTATGCCGCTAAACATAAATCAACAGTTTGCGCCAAAACCATTCAGCGGGTTGTAATGAATTCATAACAACCTGACATTCCGGTTTTAGGTAAAATTCCCGTCATCATGGTTGAAACGGTAGCACCAAGTTCAAAGCGGATTGCACCCAAGCGAGCGCAATCGGGAACCATCCACATGCTACGGTTTGAACGAAGCAAGATGCTGAAAGTGACTGAACATTTTTCAGAAATGAACCGGCGGTTTCTGACAGTGGAAACCGGATTATATGCCATGACACTTACCCCGCCTTGCGCCGGTAAGCGCGCTGCCGGAAGCCGGCTCGCTTGGCTGCTCGCCGCCAGGCACGCTGGAAAAACCACCGACGAGCCAAACACGAATCGGATGAAACGCCGTCGCAGTGAACCGGGCAAAGCCGTCAAGTTGCCGGTGGATAAACCGGCAACTGCGATGCGGCTTGAACATCAAGACGGCGAATCATCGGCCAATAAAAGGAGCAATCAAACATTATGAGCAAACGCATTGATTACGAACAGATCGCCGCGAAGCTGGACTACACGGCGTTGGACAAAAAACTGGAACAGTTGGCGCAACGCGAGCCGCCGCAAAGCCGGAAGACCGCCGTTGATTTATTGAAACCGTTGCGCGAGCGGTTGCTGGCCTTGCAGCGCAAAGGCTGGAGCAGCAAACAACTGGTGGAGGAATTGAAAGCCGCCGGAGTGCCGGTGAGTCCGGCGCGTCTGCGCGAGTGCCTGAACCAATGGACCACAGGCGGCAAAGGAACCGCCAGGCGGCGCGGAACCAGCCGGGGCAAACGCGCCGCCGCGCACATCACGCCGCCGGCGGCGGCAAGCCAAAGCGGACGGAGCAAGAGCGCATCTGGCGACGGCCAACCGAAACTTGGATTGTCTTGAACCGGATGAACGGTTGAACGCAGCCGCGTTGAAATCTTGACGGCGCATCCGCTGGCAAACGCTCGCAGGCCCGTTGCCGGCATGGTGCGTTGCTACATCGGCAAGCCTCACGCCCGCAACGCGCCTGCTTCGCGCTAAAGAGAGAACCTAAACGGCTCGCTGTCCGTGGCTGCGCGAGCCGGGTTTTGTGCCCGGCACTGCTCGCCACCGACAGCATGAAGCGAACGCATTCCGTGCCGGGATGCCGGCAACAGCGGCATCGGACGAGGGCCAATCAGGAACGTAACGCCAGCGGCACGCTCCATGTCCAATGCGCCGGCATCCGCCGGAAACCGAACCGGCGCAGTTGCTTGAACCGTGACGGAATGTTGAACACATCCGCGCCGGAATCGTGACCGACGCATTCGCTGATGGACGCTCGCAGGCCCGTTCCTGTCATGGCGCGTTGCTATATCGGCAAGCGCCACGCCAGGAACGCGCCTGCTTCGCTGTCATTCAATATCAGTCGGTTCGTAACGCCAGCCGTCCCGCCGACCGGAGCGGACGCGAACGGGTTAAGTTGGAGTGTCCGCACCGTTCCTCGTGCCGGCTGTCGTCACCAACCGAACAGGAAAACGAAATCGCGCCGGTCGTTTGCCGGTGATTCGTCCGTTCCTCGCCGCGTGCTATGTCATGGGTTTGCGTTCGTTTGTAAAGACCGCTTCTAGCAGCCTGTCGGACTTA
>PLAY01000191.1 GCA_003134375.1 Limisphaerales bacterium
AAAGTTGGAACCGCCCTAGTTCCGGACACATTCCGTAATTGTTTCCGGCGAACCTTCCGCCACAATTTTCCGTCCGCTGCGTTCACTTGTTGAACCGGAAGTTGGTCACGTCGTAGTCCTGCATGACGTATTGCTTCGTTTCCAGCCGCATTTTGTTGGCGCGCTTGGCCTGGGTCTCGCCGCCTGCCTCGATCAAATCCGCGTAGCTGATGATTTCTGCGCGGATGAAACCTTTCTGGATGTCGGTGTGAATCGTGCCGCCGGCTTCCCAGGCCGTGGTGCCCTTCCGGATGGGCCAGGCGCGGTTTTCCTTGCCGCCGACGGTCAGAAAACAGATGTAGCCGCCCTCCCGGAACGCGCGCAGCATCAGGCCCTCGGGGTTTTCCAAATCCGGCGGTTCGGCCACCACGATCGGCTTGGCGGTGAAAAAATTGTGCGCGGCGACGGCTTCCAGATCCGCCGGCGCCAGACCGGAATTGAAGACAAATTTTTCCTGTTCCAAAAGTGCCTGGATTTTCTTCAACGCCTGGCGCTCGGCTTCCTGCGGCTCGCGGCCCAGGCGCGTTTCCACAAATTCCAGGTCCTTCAAAATCATGTCCGCCCGGCCTTCCACCGACACCAGGATGGCGTCGGCATCAATCAACTGGTCCTCGCCGACCACGTCCACCTGGGCGTAGGTTTTCTTGTCCGCCTCGACCAGCTTGTCGGCCTCGTCGAACCGCGGATCCTTGAGGTTGTGTTTGCCGGTTTTAATCCCGGCCAGACCGAATAACGCTATCTTCATAAATTTTGATTTTATTCATCTTTGGCAAGTCTTTTGTATTTTCGCGAACAATAGAGGGAAATACACACAAAAATAAACCCGACAAATAAACCAAATGGATTAATGACGAGCGGATGCCCAAGCGCCTTCATCATGCCAGGATTTATCCAGGGCATTAGAGATACAACAATGCAAAATGCACCAACCAATCCGAATATAATTCCTGCTGCTTCAAAAAACATCCGCTTTATTTTATTTTTCATATTGATTCACCGGCTGCTCCAGGACCTGGCCCAAATACTGCCCGGTGAAGCTTTCCGCGCAGCGGGCCACGGCTTCCGGCGGCCCCTGAGCGACAATGCGTCCGCCAGCATCGCCGCCCTCCGGGCCGAGGTCAATAATCCAATCCGCCGTTTTGATGACGTCGAGATTGTGCTCGATGACGACGAGCGTGTTGCCGGTGTTGCGCAATTTGAACAGCACTTCGAGCAGCTTGGCCACATCGTGGAAATGCAGGCCGGTCGTCGGCTCGTCCAAAATGTAAAATGTGCGCCCGGTGGCCTTGCGGCTCAATTCCGCCGCCAGCTTCACGCGCTGCGCCTCGCCGCCGCTCAACGTCGTCGCCGCCTGCCCCAGGCCGATGTAGCCGAGGCCGACCTCGGCCAGCGTCAGCAGCGGATCGTAAATCTGCGGCACCACGCGGAAAAAAGTCACCGCCTCGTCCACGGTCATTGCCAGCACGTCGGCGATGTTCTTGCCCTTGTAGGTGATTTCGAGCGTCTCGCGATTGTACCGTTTGCCGCCGCACACCTCGCACGTCACATAAACCGGCGGCAGGAAATTCATTTCGATTTTCAGCACGCCGTCGCCCTCGCATTTTTCACAGCGGCCGCCCTTGACGTTGAAGCTGAACCGGCCCGGCGCGTAGCCGCGGATTTTTGCCGCCGGCAGTTTGGCGAACAGATCGCGGATATGGTTGAACATGCCGGTGTAGGTGGCCGGGTTCGAGCGGGGCGTGCGGCCAATCGGCGCCTGGTCAATCACGACGACCTTGTCAATCGCTTCAAACCCCCTCAATGCGCGGTGCGCGCCGGGTGTTTCCTTGGAGCCGTAAAACTTGCGAAACAGCGCCCGGCGCAGGATGTCGTCCACGAGCGTGCTTTTGCCCGAACCGCTCACCCCGGTGACGCAGGTGAACGTGCCCAGCGGGATCCGCGCGTCAATGTTGCGCAGGTTATTTTCCTTCGCACCGAGCACTTCGAGCCAGCCGCGTTCCTCGGACGGCGCCAGGCGTTTTTTGGGGATGGGAATCGAAAGTTCGCCGCGCAGATACTGCGCCGTGAGCGAATTTTTGCTCGCCAGAATTTCCGGCAACGTGCCCGCCGCCACGAGTTTGCCGCCGTGAATGCCCGCGCCGGGGCCAAGGTCAACGACGTAATCCGCATTGCGGATCGTGTCCGCGTCATGCTCGACGACGAGCACGGTGTTGCCGAGGTCGCGCAGGCCCTTGAGCGTCGCCAGCAGGCGGTTGTTGTCGCGCTGGTGCAGGCCGATGCTCGGCTCATCCAGTATGTAAAGCACGCCGACGAGGCCCGCGCCGATTTGGGTGGCCAGCCGGATGCGCTGGGCCTCGCCGCCGCTGAGCGTGCTGCTCTCGCGGTCGAGCGTGAGATAGCCGAGGCCGACGTTTTTCAAAAAGCCGAGCCGGGCGCGGATTTCCTTGATGACCTCATGCGCGATTTTCTCCTCAAATTCCGTGAGCTTGAGACCGGCAAAAAATTCATCGGCCTTTTCCACTGACAACGCACAGACGTCCATGATGGAAAGGCCGGGAATTTTCGCCGATGTGGATTTGCGGTTCGAAATTTTTGTGGTAGCACCCGCGTCCCGCAGGTCAAATCCGGCGTCCCGCCGGATTTCACCGGGCGACGCAGGATGCGGGTAATCGGAAGAAGAGGAAGCAATCGTTCGTCCCCCGACGGTTTCGGGCGTGACGCCCGAAACAACAGGCCGGAGGCCTGTGCCACCCAAGGTCACGGCCAGGATTTCCGGTTTGAGCCGTCTGCCTTTGCACACATCGCAAAATTGCGGGCTCATGTAGGGCTTGATGCGGTTGCGGACGAATTCGCTTTCACTTTCGGTGAACAGCCGCTCCAGGTTCGGCAGCACGCCCTCGAACGGACGGCTGATGGTGTGCTGGCTGCCCGCGCGCCAGAAATTAAAATCCACCTCGGCCTCGCCCGAGCCGTGCAGCAGGACCTTTTTGAAATCGTCCGGCAGGTTTTTCCAGGGCGTTTCCAGGCTGACGTTGAAATGCGCGGCAATGGAGCGGAGCATGGCCTTGTAATAAATGTTCATCCGCTTGCCCGCCCGACGCCACGGCTGCACCGCGCCGTCCTCGAGCGACTTTTCCGGGTCGGGTACGACCAGGCTTTCGTCGAAAATCATCTTCTGGCCGAGGCCGTGGCAGACCGGGCAGGCGCCCGCCGGGGCGTTGAAGGAAAAATGTTTCGGCGTGGGCGGATCGTAGCTTTTGCCCGTGGCCGGGCTGCACATCTTGTTCGAGTGCAATGTCTCGGTCCATTCAGCGGAGTCGAGGGTCGAGGGTCGAGGGTCGAGAGCCGGACGCGCTTTCGTGCCCTCGACTCTCGACTCTCGACTCTCGACCGCCGTTTGGTGCAGCGCGAACATCACGCCCTCACCCCAGCGCAACGCGGTTTCAACCGAATCGCCCAGCCGCACGCGGATTTTGTTATCAATCACCAGCCGGTCCACGACCGCCTCGATGGTGTGAAATTTCTTTTTGTCGAGCTTGACGCGCGTGTCGGCGGCGAGTTCGACGAATTCGCCGTCCACCCGGGCGCGCACGAACCCCTCGCGCGCGAGGCGTTCGATTACGTCGCGGAACTCGCCTTTTTGCCGGCGGACGACGGGCGCGAGCAGCATCACGCGGGTCTTGGGCGGCAGCGCGAGGATTTTGTCCACGATATCGCTGGTGGTCTGGGAGACGATGGGCACGCCGGTGTCCGGGCAATGCGGTTTGCCGATGTGGGCGTACAGCAGGCGGAGGTAATCGTATATTTCCGTGGTGGTGGCGATGATCGAGCGCGGGCTGGAGCCGGAACTGCGCTGTTCGATGGCGATGGCCGGCGACAGGCCCTCGATGAAATCCACCTCCGGCTTCTGCATCTGGTCGAGGAACTGCCGGGCGTAGGCGGAGAGGCTTTCGACGTATTTGCGCTGGCCCTCGGCATAGATGGTGTCGAAAGCGAGCGACGATTTGCCGCTCCCGCTCAGGCCGGTGATGACCACCAGCTTGTCGCGCGGGATGTTCAGCGTGAGGTTCTTGAGATTATGCTCACGCGCGCCGCCGATACGGATGAATTCCTTGCTCATGGCCGTGAATTTTCAATTCAAACCAATCGGGAAATATAATCAAAGCCACGGCGAAAGCAAAGGCGGATGTTGCGCGGGCCCAATTTCGCAGCGATTAAAATTTCATGCGTCGGACAATTCCTTTACGCATAATATCGCCGCGGCCTTTTCCGGATGGTTGCGGGTCCAGACGAAATGTCCCGCCAGCGAAATCATGCCCCAGAAAAAACGCGGCCGGCCTTTGATGGCATGATATTCGCCCCGCAACTTTTTTGGCCCCAAAAATCCGGCGACATGATATCCATAACCAGCCATTTCGGCAGGCTCCCAGCCTGAAAGATGTTCTTGCAAGTCATCGTTGGCCGTATGTCGTTGTTGAAGAAAACCACAAGGGGTGAAGAGAATGACTTTCTTTGCGGCAATCCTTTCCATGTCCTGAATCATCTTCATGCCATCCGGCTTGACAACGTGTTCGATGACGTCAAGGCCAACACAGGCGTCAAATTGTTTGGGATGGAAATATCGGGCTAGATCCCGCACGTCGCCATGAATTATTTCATCATGGGTATCAAGTCTTTTTGCCTCCCCAACCGACGGTTCATACCCGTCAATTCCCACAATGTGAGGAACCCCGATGGTGCGCATAACGGGGGAAGATCCGCACCCCACATCCAATACGCTCTGGCAGCCCAACAACGCCTTGCGCAAAGCCAGCCTGACAGTAATCGCCCCCGGGTCAGTCCCCTGTCTTATCAATTCCAATGCCAGCCTGGTTGCGCTTTTCATAAGTTCGCTTTGCTGGAAGCCTATATTTCAAGCCTCCATTAAACAATGGATTTCCGCCACCAACTCCGCAGCCTGAATGACGGTTGGAAGGAAAAACACCGGGACCGCGCTAAAATTCTCGCGTCGCTACGGATATTCGTAGAGCCGGAAAAACTTCGTGCTGGCCGGCGGGCCGGTCTGGCCGTTGTCAATGAAGGTATAGACGCCGTTGGCCGGCGTGGGAACCGGACTGGCAATGATGGACCAACTGCTGAACGGCAGCGCGAGATTGGTCGTCCATAGAATTTTATACTGGTAATTCGTCGGCGCGCTCCACTTGAACACCAGGTCATTGGTCCCGGTGATGTTGGTGACGGTGACGCTGGAAATGGACAGCGTTTGCGGTATCGGCGTCATAAACGGCCAGGCAATGAGCCGGTAAAATTTCATGGGGCCGAACCCGCCCGTCAATGAGCCGTCATCCAAGAAGGTGAAGATTCCGGTGGTGGAGGTCAGGACGATGTTGGAAATCGTATGCCACGCCGCCGGGGGCGCGAGATTGGTCGTCCACTGCACCTGATACTGATAATTCGTCAGGCCGTTCCATTTGAGCCAGACGCCGCCGTTGGTCGCGGTGACGCTGAAATGGGACACCGCGATGGGCGGGGTAAAACCGAACGCCACCTGGAAGACGAACGTGACGTTGCTGACGCCGGGATTTTGGAACCCGAGGAAATAGTTCGTACCCGGCACGAGCGGCGGCGGGGAACTGCCCGTGAGCACGAAGGTGCCGGCGCTGGTGGCGGACAGCATCAGCACATCGCCCGCGCTGGTGCTGCCGGTGGGCGGATTGGTCTGGTTGAACCACACGTTCAACGGCCCGGTGGCGGGAATCAGGAGGTTGCTCGCCGAGATGGCGTTGGCCGGCACGGTCACCACCGCCTGCGACATGGCCCCGGCCAGGACCGTGTTGGTGGCGGGACCCGAACCGGTGATCGGCCCCAGATTCAGGTCGCCCAAGACCCGGTAGAATTTCATGGGGCCAAACCCGCCGGTCAGCGTGCCGTCGTCAAACCAGCTGTAATGCCCGTTGGTCGTCGTCACGACCACGTTGATGACCGGGTTCAGGACCGTGTGCCATACAATCAGCGGCAGGAGATTGGTCGTCCACTGAATCTCGTACTGGAAATTCGTCGGCCCCTGCCACTGGAGCAGGAAGCCGTTCGTCCCGCCAATGTTGGTGTAGATGATGCCGGAGATGATAATCGGACTGGTTGGCGCGTTGGTTGAGGTCAATAAATGAAAATCCACCTCGAGGCTGAAACTGACGGCAAAACTGTTCGTGTTTTGCACGCCGAGCCAATAAGTCCCGCCGGGAACAATATTTGTCGGCACACTGGTGGTGCTCAAAACGGAAATGCCATTCGTCGCGCCCGCCAGCAGGGTGTAGTCACCCGCGTTCGTCCCCGTTGGCGGCGCGGTCTGGTTGAACAGCAGGTTCACCGGCCCGGTGGCGGAGAGCAGCAGGTTGGTCGCAAAATCCGCGTTGGTGGGCACGTTGATCAAAAAGTAGTCAATGCCGCCGGCCGAAACGGAGTTCGTCTCCGGTACGCCGTTGGTCAGAGACTGCAAGAGTATCAACCGGTAAAAACGCGTCGGGCCGAACGGGAACTCCGAACCGTCGTCGAAGAAGGTGAACCGGCTGTTCGTAGGCGTGAGGTAGGTGCTGTAACCGATGATGTTCGTAAACGTCTGCCAGTACACCGGCGGCGGGAGGTTGCCCGTCCATTGCACCTGGAAATAATCGTTGGTGGGCGCATACCACGTCAGCAGGAAGCCGTTGAACCCGCCGATATTGGTGTAAACAATGGAGGTGATGGTAATGACCGGCGGCGGCGGTGGCGGCGGCGGCAGCGGCGGCAGCGGCGGATAAAAATCAACCTCAATCCCAAAACTGACCGGAACGACGCCCGGGTTTTGCACGCCCAGATAATATGTCCCGCCCGGAATGATATTGGTCGGCATGAAGTTTGTGGTTATGCCCAAAAGGGAACTGCCGCCCATCGAATTGGCCAGCAAAATATAGTCGCCCGTGTTGGTTCCCGTCGGGAAGCCCGCCCGGCTGAACCACAGGTTCACCGGCGCGCTGGGCGAAATCAGGATGTTGGTGGCCAGTTGCGCATAGCCCGGCACCGTGACCAGGTAATAGGTGAAGCTGCCGGCCGGGAGCGTGTTGGTCTGCGGCACGGCATTGGTGAGCGGCAGCGAGGTGGTGACGATGTTGGTAATGCTGACCATGACGCTGACCGTCACCGGGCCAAAACCATTGGCGGTGGCCAGATTCGTGACGGTGAAACCGAACGAGGCGAAGCCGAAATAATTATTCGAGGGCATGAACGTGGCCGTGTAGCCGTTGGTCCCCAGGGTCACGACGCCGTTGGTGCCATTGGTCACGCCGAAGCTCAGGTTGCCCGTCCGGCCCACGACCGCATAAAGGTCCACGGCCACCGGCGTGTTTGAAACGGTCAAGGCATGCGGAGCGGCCAGCCAGTTGAGGTAATGTTCCAGGTCCGTGTAACCGTCCGGGTTGCTGTGATTGTTGTTCGGCACGGCCGGGTCCATGCTGGTCACGCCGGTCGCCTTCAAAGTGATTTCCCAATAATCGGGCAGGCCGTCCCCGTCGCTGTCCAGCGGCTGCGGGGCGGAATCGAGCACCGGCCAGGGATTGACGCCGACGAAGTTGGCAAGTCCCTGGGAAACCCAATACACGGCCGCGTTCGGGTAACCCGAGTAAGTCACTCCGAAGTTCGTGCCGAGGTAAACGCCCGGGAAGCTGTTCGAGCTGATGAAGTCAATGATCTGGCCGCTCTTGTTGCGGACGTTGGCGACGATGTTGGTGTCCACCGGGTCGCGCAACAGGGACGTGCCGGCCGCCGGACTGCCCGCCGCCGTGACGCCCGCCACCGAGGCGCCGGCAAAGGCCAGTACCTGCTCGTAAGTAAACGCGGGATCATTCGTGGCGGCCGAAATTCCGTTGGTGATCAGGGTCGGGCTGCCGAGTTGCGTCAAATTGCCGTTGAACATGCCCCAATCGGTGTTGGTGCCGTCGAGCACGATGTTGAAGGCATTGGTATCAATCAGGTTGGTGGCCTCGTAAATCTGCGTGAACCGGGCGTTGGGCACGCCGGAGGCAAAGGCGATGCCGGGATTGGCGCTGTTGCTGCCGGCGATGAAATAATTGCCGCGATAGTTGAGATAATTGTTGTAGCCGCCCGGGTTGTTCGTCGCGTCGTCCTCGTTTAGCCCGGCCGCTGCGCCCCAGTTGCACACCACGTTGTTGATGAAATCCAACCGGATATTGTCGCCCACCCGCGGATTGTAGCTGTAGTTGTCCGCGTAAAGGTTGTGCAGATAACTGACGGCGCCGGAGCCGTCACGGATCTGCGAACCATAGCCGTGCTCCTGATAACCGGCGCCGGCGGGATAGGCGGAATGGTCGAGCGGCTGGGCGATCATGGACCACTGCACCGTGACATTCGTCGAATAGGTGGTGGACAGGACGGTGTCCAGGCTCCACGACGCGGAAAGGTGGTCGGCAATCGAATTGGTGACCCCGAGGAAATGGAACGAATCGCCCTGGAAGTACTGGGCATAGATGTCACCCGGACGGCTGCGGAGGAAGCGCAAAATCTCGTCGTGGGCATGATCCACTGTGCCGTGGGCGGTCTCCGCCGAGAATGTCAATCCCTGGATGGTGATGCCGGCGCCCGGCGCCGTCTGGCCGGCGATGGTGAAATAGGGATTGTTGATCTGGAGCGGTGAATACAGGTTGATGGTGCCGGAAACGTCGAAGACGATGGTGCGGCTGCCAAAGGTGGAGACGATGCCGTTGCGCAGGCTGCCCGGCCCGGAATCATTCAGGTTGACGACGTGATAAACATCGCCGCCGCGGCCGCCGATGGCGAAGCCGCCCGCACCTTCCGCGCCGGAGAACGCCGGCTGGCCGTTGGTGAGCACCACCAGGACATGGAAAATGTTGGTCGCCCACTGCACTGGCGATGAGTTGTCATTCACGATGTTGGTGAGGGTATAGACGGCGGGCGCCTGGCTGGCCGTTGGCGTCCAGGTGATGACGCCGTTGGCATCAATGACCGGAGCCGGACCGCTGTAAACGGAACTGGTCAGCGTGTAGGGCAACGGCGGCGTTCCGCCCGTGGCCGCGTTGGTGACGGTGAACAACTGGTTCGTGACGGCAAGCAGTTCGGGCAATTGCGGCAGGCTCAACGGCGGCGGCACCAGATGGAAGTTCACCTGAATGTCGTAGGTAACGCCGCTGGCGCCCAGGTTTTGCACGCCCAGATAATAAGTTCCGCCGGCGGCGAACTTCGGCACGCTGATGGTGGTCAAAATGGCCGAGCCGCCGCCTGTTGGTGCGCTGAGGATCAGATAATCCGTCGGCAGGATGCCGGTGGGCGGGTTGAACGCGTCGAACCACAGGTTCAGCGGGCCGGTGGTGTTAAACAGGATGTTCGTGGAGATGTCCGCGTTGGTCGGAACGATGATCAGGTAATACGCGATGCCATTCGGCGGAATGAGATTATTGGTTAGCACCTGCGTGTTGGTAAGCGTGGTGATGGTGGGCGGCGTGTAGGGGAAGTTGAACCGCAACTGCCAGCTCACGAGCGTGCCGACGTCGCCGGCGCGGTCGTCCTGGATTTCGAGCGTCCACTGGCCCAGCGCATCCTCGCCGTCCAGGAGATCCAAGGATTCTTCGGGCTGGTAATACAGGTCGTAATTGTTCGTCGGGACCGTGGTCAGGACGAAACTGTCCAGCAACATGCCCGGCTCGAGGCCGGTGATTTGCAGCGGCGTGCTGGTCGTGGTGGCGGTGAAACTGTAGGTGGCGGTCTGCCAGTTGGTGTCGTTGCCAAAAAAGATGGGCTGAGGAGCGCCGTTCAACGTCACGTACGCCTCCGCCAGGCCCTGGGCGATGCCGCCCGGCGCGTTGGTGTTGTACTTGGTCAAGCCATTGGTGCCTTGATTGTAAATGGCCAGGATTTCCGAGGCCGAGAGCGGGCGATTGTAAACGGTCGGCTCGTCCAGATATCCATTTAAAGCATTGAATGTCGGGCTGGCAAAGCTGCCGGCCGCCCGCCAACCCAGCCATAAAGGAAAGGTGGTTTGGGTCGTAAAGGAATTGCCCAGATTCGCGGTTGCGACCACCACCCCGTTTCGATAAATCACCGCATTCCCGCTGATTTTGTCGTAGGTCAACGCCACATGTTGGAAACTGCCAAAGGCTACCACGTTAACCAGTGAAGAAATCGAATGGGAGGCGATGGCCGTGTCCTCAAGATTGGCGTCAAGGTCGCCCGTCCCACTATTGGGCCCACCAGTGCCATTATAGGGTGCGATTGTGAACGCAAGACCGACGGGAGCGTCGCCGCTGCCGGAACCCGTGTTCCATTCAAACAAATCCGCGAGATGTATCTGGGCATCCCAGTAGAGCCAGGTATCAAGGGTGAAACCGCTGCTGCTGGTCCCCACATCCAGACTGGGATTGGCGGGAACTTCTATGTAGGAGCTGGTCCCGTTAAAAACAAATGCTTTGCCGACCTGGCCGGCAGTGTAATCGATATCATTGGGCATGCCGTTATTCCCGCTGATGGAATCAACTGCATTGCTCTCGGCGCGCCACAAGGCCACGGCGCCCGGCCCGCGATACGCAAACGACAGGGTGTAAGTCTGGCCCGGCACCAAGGGCAGGATCCGGGAAATCTGGCCGTCAGCCAGTGCCAGCAGGTTGGTGCCCGTGTTGGCCAACACTGAATTGCTGATCACCGTCACCTGGTTGGCGGTGACCGTCCAGCCGCCAAAGCCCGGATTGACTCCGGCAACATAATCACCGGCGTATGTGTTTTCAAAACCGTCGTTCAGGTTTGCCGGCGTCAGGTCAATGCAATCCAGGAGCACTCCAAATATATCTCCGTCGGGATCCAGAGAATGGAAGGTTAGTGTTGTGATGTCGGAAGTTGCGGTAAAGACGACATTGGTTGTTGTCCACCCCAGGTTCAGCCAGTCATTAGTCTGGGTTACCGACAGGTTCAGCAATGAATTGCCGTTTTGGAGAACCTGCATGGACGCCGTTGGGTAGCCATTATTCTTCCCTTCCGCATTCTGGGCGTAGGTAAAAGCAAGCGTGTAGTTTTGGCCCGGAACGGTGGCAATGTTGGTTGAAATGGTTCCCGGGGCACTGCCATCCAGATCAATGTAGTTGGTTCCTTCATCGGCGGTGCTGTTGGTGCTGTACGAAGGGGGAGCGATCGTATCAATGCTTCCGTTATTAACAAGCCACCCTCCGCCAAAATAGTTTCCAGTTCCTATATTGGCATTCCCGCTTCCTTCAAACGAACTGTGCCACTCCGGCAGACTGGCCGGCAGCGCCGGTATTCCCGGCACAAACGGCGGCGGGGCGAACTTGATGGGCGTCGTGGTCTTGTTCGTATCTTCTGTCAGCACCAGATAGGTTTGCCGGGCCTGCATGGCACTCACCGTGTAATCCCATCCCGTGCCCATCTCGCCGCCGACCGGATTCATCACGATGGTCAGAAAGGTGGAATTAACGTAGGCGACATTGAACACACCGCTGCCGCTGATAAGCCCGGAATCAAAAATCAAGGCCCCGCTCTGGTCATATACCACCATCCGGTCCGGGATGCTGTAGAAATTGTAGAAAATGGACAGCGTCCCGGTGTCCACGGCCACATTGATGACGTTGGTGGCCGCACCCGCGCCGCCCGAGACCGAGACCGGGACGACGTTGGTGATGGTGCTGGTCGCGCCCATGTTGGCGGTGTTGCCGCCGCGGTTCTCCCCCAGCAACACCCGCGTGCCGTCCGGACTGATCAAATGGAACACCAAATCCGACACGCGCGGATGGTCCACGCGCAGGGCCACGTCCACCGACGAGATGGGCTGGTCCGCCGTCACGTACATGGAAGCGGTCGTCACCGCATCGTCCGGAATCGGCACCGGGCCGGCGGAAGTGTAAATCACCTGTGCGGGCGGCGTGACCAGGCCGAGATTGGCGATGAGATAAAAATTCTGCTGCTGCACACTGCCATTGTACAACCCGACCCAGTAACGGCCCGGCGGCGGCGACCCAATGTAAATCGAGTTGCCCGGCGCTGGCGGTGGCGTTGGCGGGTTGGTCAACCCCACCGGCCCATATTCATTGGTGTCCGTCAGCGTCGGGATGGCGCCGTCTTTGACATAAAGTTCCACTGGGGGGGTCGATGGGGGCTGGGTAAGGTTTGTGGCCGATATCGTGAGGCTGGCCGTCCCGGAGGGCACGTCAATGTAGCCATACCACCAACCCATCGGCCCAACGGTGCCGTAAACACCCTTGCCCAAATTCTGATGCGGCTGAACCAACAGGTTGAAATTCTGCACGCTGCCGGTCTGCGTCAGCGAATCGTCCACCTCGGTTAAAATCCACGGGCCAATGCCCTGCTGGCCGACGTAACCGTTCAAACTGCCCGGCCCGTCCGACGGTCGCGAGCCGAAGATGTTGTTCTGGCCGCTGTCGTCATAAATGAGCGTGTAAGGTCCGGGCGGATTGCCGAGTGAATCATGATTGTTCACCACAACGGTCTGCGACAACCCGTTCTGGCCGCCGTGCTTGAGTGTGCCGATGAGGTCGCCAAAATTCTGGTGCGTGATGAGGTTCGTCACCACGACGCGCTGGATTTCCATTGAATATATGGCGAGAGCGAAAATATATTGCACACCCGGATGCGCCGTGCTGCCGTCCGGAATGTTCGCCGGCAGCACCAGCCCGTTGACGATCTGGTCGCCGTTCGAATTCATCTGGCTGAAAGGGATGTCGGTAAAAATGGGAATGAATCCATATTCCGCCGCCTGTTGGTCCTCCGAATACACGCCCACGTAATAAACCTTGCCGGGCGCTGAATCGGTGTAATACACGAATTCCGTGCCGCCGCGGCCGACCGATTTGTCCGCATTGGAAATGGCGACGGGATTAAGATTCGTCAACGTCGGGTCGCTGCTGACGTAAAGATCAATGTCCGCCTCCGGTCGCGTAACATTGCCGTAGGAGCCAGCATTATTGCCGGCGGGGTTGGCAAACACGCCCATGCGCGGAATCGAGAGCGTGTCCGGATCGAAGGTGATGAACGCGGCGTTGGTGAAATCCGCCGGGCCGGGGTTGGTCATCACGTAGAAATGCCACTGGTTCGTCATGCCCAGCGTGATGAGGTTCGTCCCGCCCAGTTGAATGCCGTTCAATTCCGTTCCATTGGTCGTCAGGAGGATGGTGTTGGTGCCAAGCAGCGGCGTGCTGGCGCCGGCCAATTGATTCATATACGGCGCTTCGGGGCTGACCACATAAGTGATTTGCTGGTCGGATGTGGGGTTGGAGATGATCCCTAGCCCAGGCCCGACGTCCGTTACCGTGAGAGCGTTGGTCACTTCCCCTTCACCGTAGGAAATCACCAGTGCATAATCTTGCACCACGTTGGGCGCATAAACTCCGGCGGCGTTGTTGGTCTGCGCAGTGACGGCGTTGACGTTGACGCGGTAACCTTGGACTGTCACGTAAAAATTAGTTCCCACGCCTGCCGGCAGGTAAACATTTTCCACGTTGTTGATGGAATCGTAAACCGGTGCATTCGTACCTTCCGGCGTGTTGTAGATGCCTCCGGCGATGTCGTTGCCATAATAGACAACTCCGGCCGATGAATTGGAAACGATCAGATTGAGGTCATTCACCAGTTTGACGGCGGCGGCGGGATCGCCCGGCGGATCCGTCCAAGCCAGAGTAAAACGCAAGGGAAGGGTTTGCGCGTTGGTATTGGCGATGGTCACCAAATACGTGTGGCTGTCGCCAGTGGCCAGCGCGCTGGCTGGACTTTGGTCAATCATCAGCATGGATTCCCCGGTGCTGTTATTCACGTTGGTCGCGATTCCCGGCGGAAGCGAGTTTGTCAGGTTGATTAACCCCCAGCCCTGGAAATTGATCGAATTTTGGACCTCGAAATCGTAGTTTCCATCGGAGCGCGCACCATTGATAAGCATGGCCTTGAGCAACGCCGGGCTGGGCGTGGCGTGCAGTGTGTTGGTGAAGTAATCCTGCATCAACGCCAGCACGCCCGACACGTCCGCCGCCGCCATGCTCGTGCCGGTTTCGTAACGGTAGTAATGTGGAGGAATGTCTCCGTCAAGTGAGTCGTTCAAATTACTCAGCACGGTGTAATAATTCCCCAAATCGTTGGTGGTGATGATTTCAGTAATAATATCATAGTTGACGGTGCTGCCTGTGTTGTTGCCGATGGCATACCAAAATCCCGAGTTCTGTACATCCTGGATGCCGGTGATGGCACCGCCGCTGTTTGGCGGGATGGAAACCTCGTCGTTCATGGTCACGAAATCGAAGATATTGGTTGTCGGCAAATCCGCCTGTTCCACGTAAATCGGCAAATTCGTCGGGAATGGCGATGACGAGAGTAAGTTGGGTACAACTTGAACGATGACTCCGATGGCGTTGCCGGGAACAAAAATGTCATAATAATTCAGCGTATTGGGATCCACGACCTGATCTTCGTACGCATCATAGTAGTAATTTGTTGGATTGTAATACGCCGACTCATTCCATTGGCTGGAGCGGGTGGAAATGACAAACGACCCGGGTGCGACCACGTCCGGCTTGTAACGTCCGCTGTTGCCTTCGGTGCCGATGCCGACATTGCCGCGGCTGGAATATCCAGCTACTTGAAAACTTGAGTCTGTCTCCGGCTGCCAGACCGCGCTTTGGTTGCTGTTAAGATCGGTGACAATGTTGGTGATGCCGCGCAACTGCTCCAGCGCACCCACGGTAATCACGTTCTTGGCCGTGGCCGGCGAAAGAATGGTATCCGGGTTGCCACCACCGCCGCCATCGTTGCCCCCACCGCCATTGCCTGCCGAGAACACAAACAATACCGGTTGCGAACCCGTCACCCCCGGCAGCGCGTCGCGCACCGCCGCGTCATAACTCGCCGCCGCCAAGTCGTAACTGCTGTCGCCGTAATTCCAACTGTTGTTCGAAATCAGCGCGTTTATTTGCGCCGTGGCTTCTTGAAGTTCCTGGTCCGAATCATACCAATCCATGGCCAACAAGGTTGCCTGCGGTGCCATCCCCCGGAACTGGCCGTTGGCCGGCGGCATGATCGAACCCTGCGCGTTCGTCACTGTCATTGATTCCGTACCGTCACCGGCGATGATGCCCGCCACATGCGTCCCGTGACCATTGCTGTCAACCAAATTCGCCGGATCGCCAAACACCCGAACGGGCGTCGAATGATTGTGGGAAAAATCCGGATGCGTCGCGTCAATGCCCGAATCGTTCACTTCCACCAGCACGTTCGAGCCGCTCAGATTCATGTAATTCGATATAACTTGCGTGTCCGCCGCCACGCCCACGGTCGCCCGGCTTAAATCATTCGCGTGAACGCGTTGGTGATATGGCTCGACAATTTGCACGCCGGGCAGCGCGGCCAGCGCAATCCAATCCGTCGGCGGCTGCACGCGCACCACCGGCCCAAACGGCGAATTGTCCCGCGCGACAATCCGGCCGCCGAGCTTTTCAATCTGCGCGACTGTCGCCGCCGCGCTGTCTTTGAACAAACCGAGCGTCAAACAGGTTCCCGCGGGCAGCGGCGACTGTTTCACCGCCAGCGCAAGCAACGAAGGCCCCGCCGCCCGGTTGGTTTTCGTTGGCGCGGAAGAAAGCGTTTTTTGTCCAACCGTCACGGGCATGGACGAGGATATTTTGTAATACGGCTCGAAGGGCACGACGGCCTGCGTGAGCGGATTTCCCCCCAATCCATTGGCCACGCCCGCGGGGGCGCGCACGAGATAGGCATCGTTCGGGATGTAGGAAACAATTTCCGCGCCCGACCGTGCCAGCATCGCGCGGAAGGCATTGTCAATCGGCCCGCGCGCCTGGACGATGTAAGCGCCCGGGTCGCCCGGCGACTGCAAATTTTTGGGAATGGAAAGGTTCAGCGGGCCGGTGGTGTCAATCAGCGCGTTCTCCAGCAAAATCGCGTGGCGGTCGCGCGTCAACTGATCGAGCGACTTGCTGGTATTGCTGAGGCGCCAGGCAAATTGGTTGGTTTTGGCCGAAATTACATTGTTTGTGGAAGCTGCGGCCAGGATGTTCGACGCGGTGGACGCGGTGGAAGTCACGGTCACCGTTGGCACGGCGGATTTTGGGAGCGCGGACGGCTTCGTCCGCGTAGTCACGGGCTGGTGCCAGAAGAACCACACGCCCGCCAGGCACAGCAGGCACGCCAACAAAACTAACCAATGCTTACGCATAAATTTGAGTCAGTTGATGATTATCTCACAAAAATTCCGGCAAAACCAAAATAAAAGGTAGGGACAGCGCGCCGCGCTGTCCGGACGCCGCGGCGCGACGTCCCTACCTCCATATTCAATCCTCTATCTTCTATTCTCGTGTTTTTCACAATTCCATCTTCGCGTTCGTTTTGCGACGGTCACAGACCGCCGCTACGACCATCTTCATTCAGCCTTTAGCCTTTAGCTTTTAGCCTTCGTTTTCAGTCCGGTGGTAAAATGTTAAAGCTCTCGATGACGGCATTGTTGTTCGTCACCACGGGAACACTGGTCCAACCGGTCACGGAAACATTCTCGAGAACATTGTTGGAATTGACGAGCACATTGAAAGTGTTGATCGTGATGATATTGGTCAGCGTACTGTTAAAGCGCACGACGGCACGGGTGGCGATTTCCGACACGACTTGATAATTCGTGACCATGCCGAACATGCCGAAGGGTGTGGTGCCCGTGTAAATGCCATTGGGCGCGGGCTTGAGCGCCTGGCCGTAGCAATAAATCACGTAACGCGGCGAACTGGCGCAGCGCAGCAGCGACATCGTCTGCTGCGGCAGCCATTCATAAAGTTCGTCGTTGAATTGGCTGGAATCAAAGTTGGGATAAAACAGGGACGGATCGGTGAGCCGCGAAGCGGACAAAATGTCGCCCTTATGTTCAAACACGCCAACCAAGCCGTCAGCGTTCGTGAAAGTGACGCGCGTCCAGTTGATGTTCGTCACTATCTGCCACAGTGGGGAGTTAACCGTATTGGGACCAGCGGGATTGACAATAGCAGGATTGGCGGCGTTGGTCGTGGTCGGGTTAGGTATGACAATGCCGCTGAACAAGGCTGACCAAGCGGCAAGGCCAGCCAAGGGATTAAACACGGCAGGTCCAATCACAGGATTATTTGTCTGTCGTGCCTCAACATTCACCGACAGCGTTCCGCGAGTGGCGTTGTCGTTGAACGCAGTGGTGAACAGATCGAACAACAGCCGGTCCTGCACCGGCGCGGAATTATCGGCATCGAAATATTGGCCATAAGTCAATTGCGTGTCGCCCGTCCATTGTGCCCAGGTGTTGGGGCCAACATAAATCCCACTTTGAATTTCACCCAAAATGTCCAGCGCTTTGAGATAAACCGTCTGCCACGGCGTACCGCGATGGACGCGGCCCAGCCAGCCCACAGTTGGGAATTTATTCGTCGGGAAATCACAAGAATCTGATGAATATACCAACGAGTCCTTATACCAGGGGTTGTCGGGATTCGCGTCAGCGTTTGTAGTCAGATATATTCGTCCCCACGGTTGATAACGATAATTCAAAATGCCGAAAGTAGGCCGGGGCAAAGGCGACGTGGTGCTGTTCCACTGGTTTGTTCCAGTTGGCGGAGTTTTATCCCGGCCGGTAAAATTCAAGTCACTGGCCAGATAATGGACCAAGGGATCGTTCGCCTGCCACGAAATAAATTCATAAATAATCCGCACCGGCGAGAAAGGCACTTGCTGGTTCAAATTGGTGTTGACTATGGAATTTTGTCCGTTGATCGGTTGTTTGAAATGTTGGACGTTGCCCTTGTAAAAAAACGCATCAAAAAACGGCTGTTCCAGAGCGTAATAGGAAGGGTTCCATACGCCGCCAATTGTACCCATTACATTCACATCCGGAGTGACAAGGCCGCGTGAATAATTGATTTGATTCAAAACTCCATACGGAACCGGACCGTTCATGTTTGTGCTCCACATATACGCCGAAGCCGGATCACCGGAGGAATAGGGATCCTGGAGTTCTGCGTTCAGGTCGCGGCTGCTGTTGGGGCCGGCAAAATGGGCGTAATCAATGACGTGATTGCCGTCAAGGATGACCACCTGCAGGCGATTGGTGGTCAGCAAACCGAAGTGCGGCAATTGTGCAATGCCGATGTCCAAAAAGTTGGAAGGATCCAAGTTTTGTGGTATGAAACAAGGGGCAGTAAAGGTAAGGCCGCTGCCGGGAGGAGTGTAACTGCCTGGGCCGTAATAATAGACGGCGTTGGTGAGAAGCTGGATTACCGAATTGGTCGGGTTCAAGGCCAGGAAGAAAGAATTGGCCTGAGGCGAACCATTAAGGGGATCACCTTGAGTCCACGCAGAACCGTACCAAATACTACTGGGTGAGAACAAGAACTGGTTGGTAAAGCCGTCGTTGATATCCTGCTTCATCACCATTGAAAAACCAGTGCCGTCGTTGGTCTGATATAACACCATTGAGATGTTATCCCGCACCAGAACATTGATGTGATTCCCGCTGGCACTGACGTAGTTGGAGTTGTACGAGTTCCAAAATTCGGCACCGAGTGAATTGCTGACACTGAAAATATACATCTGGTTGGTGGTAATGGCCCCCGCGACAGGCTGGCGCGTCACCTGCAGTTTACGCTCCACCTCTACAACGTTTTGCATCGTGAACTTGTTAAAGTTTGGGAAGCCCTTCTTCGCGCCGATGATCCACGGCACGCCATAGACGTTCACACCGGTGAGGGGATAATTGTTAACACTTGCCCCAAGCGGCAGGCTGGTAACGTCCACCGGCGTGTCAAGCGGCGGATTTCCAATTGTCAGCAAAAATTGTGACGAATATTGAGAAACATCAACGTAGCCGTTAATGTAAACATTACGGTAGCCATTTACGTTGGTGACCCAGAATGTTGGGCGGAAGACGGATGGGTAATTATAATTATTGACGCTTGCTTCAAAGATTGCTCCAAAGTTGTTGGTCGTGGCGTCGTACATGTTGGCGGCGAGCTGGAGCAGACGGTTCACGGCGGGTGAATAGACAAACCGGTTGCTCACCAAAACCGGAATGCCGGGAGTGCCGCCGGGAGTGCCGATCAGACCAAACGCCGGATAATTGGTCCACTGATCGGTATTGACGAAATTGAAGTTGGTGACTGTGTAAAACGTGGTGGCAAAATTGGTGGGATTGCTGTTGCGCCACTGGGTGGTGTAGGCGCGCAGCAGCCGGTCAGCGGCGTTCGTGAAAAATGCCAGCGGCTGCCAAGGAACAAAGTTGGTCGCAGCGGCGACGCCATTGGTGCTCAAAACTGGAATCCCATTCCCATTGAAGACATACGGATTAAGATTGTCGTAATTCAAATTCATCTTGCCCGATTCCGGTGTGGAATCGGTGCCGAGTTGCGAGAGCAGCCGGTAAAACGTGTAGCGGTCATAGGTGGAAACATTCGTGCCGGCTTGAAGCAATCGCTCAACAAAACCAGGTGGTGTTACACCAATCTCCGTCTTGTTCGCGTCAAACAATTCCTGATGGGTGAAGAAATGATTCGTGTTGTCCGCCCCAGACCACGGCAGGTTAAGGTGCTGGCCACTTACATTAATCCCCGCCGGGGTCGTCATCACCGGCCCGTCGCTGTAGCCGTCAATGTTGTTTTGAAACGCCGCTTGACCGAGTGGGCTATAAAGGTTTTGGACCCAGGCAAGATTGTTGTAAGTATAATAGTACCGATATTTCAGCAATGAAAGTGCGTCGGCAAAACCTGCACCCTTGTTATAGAGAGTCCCACTCCAAGTGTCATAAGTATAAGGATTGGCTAAAGGATCCCACTGGTTGGTGTTTAAATCCGTGAGGAATGCCGCCAAGTTGATTTCCCACGAGCCAACCCCTTGATTGCGGAGAAAACCATCGTGCCCAGGTGCCATGGTTGAGTCGGGTTGGGTAGCGTCATTGTAAACATAGTTCAAATCGAGCGTGTTGCCGACGGGCACGGCAATGAAGGCGTAGCGCGCAATGAATTTGTTGTACGGTCCGTAAGGCGCATCCGGCCGCTCCAAAACGCCAATCCATTCCGGGTCGCCAACCTGGAAACTTTTGGTGCCAAGATCATTATTGTTATTGTCAAATTCCTCAACCCAACCGTTGGTGTCGAAACGTCCGTTGCGGTTCAAATCGAGATAGAACCGGTTTTCCACCACGTGGGTGACGATGTTGCTCAGATAGACCGGCGTGCGCGGGCTGACATACAAATTGGTGAGGTCGTTCGGCAGGTTGGTAAAAGTCACCGGCCAGCCATTCGTCGAGACCAGCAGGCTGAAGTTGAAGGGATTGGTCGTGGAAAGGACGTTGGCCATGATTTGCGCCTCGGCGCTGGCCAGCGCGGCATCGGCGGCCAGCCGCGCGCCGGCGGTGTCGGTAACGGTGCTGACGGCGCTTTGTTCACGGCGGCTCAGGGCCAGAAACGTGATGGCCATGAACGTCACCACGGACAGCAAAATGAGCGTGATGATCAGGGCGACGCCGGAATGGGAAGGTTGAGGGTTGAAGGTTGAGGGTTGGGGGCGGGAAGTCTTTTCAACGCAGAGGCGCGGAAAACGCGGAGAAGCGCGGAGATATCCCGGCTTATCCAGATTTTCTGCGGGACAAGAAAAGTTTCCCTCCTCGGCGAACCTCTGCGTTCTCTGCGTCTCTGCGTTAAAGTCGGTTATTTTCATTGATAGGCCGAGGGGTCAACGTTGCGAATCGGGATGCGCTGGCGGAAAAGGTGAACCTGGCCGGCGTGTTGCGCGAGGTAATTGCTCTGGGTCAAACCGCTGATGGACTGGGCGCGCTGGAGCGTGCGGTCTTCGAGCATGCCCAACTGGATTTCCACCGACGCCGGCAGCGTGTTGCTGTACATGTAAAAACCGACTTCACCCCATGCCGGTCCCGAGAACCAGACATTTCTAGCAAAGTTTGCGTATCCGAACGGATAGCCATTCGTCATCCACAAGCCGTTGCGGTCGTAGGCGCGCACGGTCAAATGCACCACGCCATCCATCAAATGGCTGCCATTGGTCGGGTAATAGAAAAAGTTCGCGAACTCGTTGGTAAAAATTTGGGCGGGATCGTGGCCGGAGACGGGATGATTGGTAGTGTAGCGGTAGAGCGAATAGAGCGAGGGCTGGCCGCCGGGCAGATTGGTTGCGACCGCGTACCCGGTGCCGACCCAACTGTCCTGTCCATTCAGGTTGACACGGCTGAGGATGAAAAAGTTTTCCAGAACATTGGTCCGCTGCTGGCCGCCGCTGGCGCCGGCGAGCGATTGGAACAGTGGTGACGGCGGCGACGGATAAGTTATCACGGAGGAATAAAAATTCACCGCGCCCACATAAATATTGCTGACGCCAAATGACGGCGTCATCCCCTCCAAGTCGCTTTTCATCAGCCCCATCACGCTGCGACCGCCTTCCAGCACGTCGGTCTGCGTGATGCTCGAGCGAAACGCAGACTGGGTGCTGTTGAACACCGCCATCAATGCCAGAATGATGAACGACATCAACACCACCACCACGAGAACTTCCACGAGCGTAAAAGCGCGCGTGGCTGGTCGAGGGCCGAGGGTCGAGGGCCGAGAGCCCAAAGAAAGTCGAGAGTCGAGGGTCGAGGGCAAAAACTGTCCGGCTCTCGACTCTCGACTCCTTGGCGCGGCGACCTGTCTCGGCGAAGCAATGCGAAGACGGAAGCGCAGCGGAGATGGCTCGACTCTCGACAAATATTTTTCTGTTTTCACGGCGCGTTGACAAAGGATTGCGGCTGGTAAAAATACAAATTGCCGTTGACAGGGTTTTGGGCCAATTGCCCGGCAACCATCGTGCGGAAGGTCTGGCGGCGGGGGCCAACTTTGCCGTTGGGCTGTTGCGGCCAGAGAAACGTCAGGCGCAGCTCGTGCAGGTTGGCAGCGAGTTGCCGGTTATAAGAGTTATAAGAATTAGTCAGCGAATTATTATCGGCAGCCACCGGCGCGTTGACGCACAGGATGCGGTAGCCGAAGGAATCGCCGACGACGATGTCGTTGTTTTGCGGCGGCTTTTCAATCGCCGGCCCGCTCATGGAATGGACATAGGCGACGATGTGGTTGCTGTAACCGCCGCTGAAAAGGTTGTTGGTGGGATTGCCAGAATTGTCCGTGTATTCCGGCGTGCTTAAAAGTCCGACGATATTCATGCCATTGGTCAGAAAACTGGGAGCACCATTGGTGAAACCATAAGTGTTGAGTGTGCCGGCGGGATATGCGACTTGGAAATTCGTGATGGCATAGACGTAATTGGTCAGGTCGTCCAGCCCCTGCGCGCCGCCGCGGATGGCTTCGATGAAAACGGTGGCGTCCTGGTTGATGATGGTTTCCTCGCGGTTGTCCCGCTGCGTGTGCATGCCAATGGGCAGGACGCCGATGATGGAGATGAGCGCGATGCCGATGACCGCCAGGCAAATGGCAATCTCGACCATGGTGAAGGCGGATTGCCGCCGTAGCGCAGACTGGCAGTCTGCTGTATCGCGGATTGACAATCCGCATCCGCCGCCACACTCGACTGCCTTGCCGGCTGCCAGCCGGCGACACGGCAGGTTGCCAACCTGCGCTACGATGGTGCGGGTGGCGGCGTTGGAAAATGGCGCGCAAATTTTCATTTCACCTTTTGATATTCCAAAACAGCACGGCCGGTCAGCCGGTCAATGTGGACGATATTGTAGGAGTTGATGCTGTTGCCGGGCGGAGTTTCCGCGACGTCGGGCGGATTGAATTGAAACGCTTTGGTGAACGAATCCCGCGCGAACAGCACGCTGCCTTTCGCAATCGGGATGTATTCGTCCTGACCGGCCAGATCCGCCCCATCAACCGTCAGTTGACCGAGATAATTGAAGGCAATGTAAGGCAGGTAAAGCGTCCCGCTAATGAAAGCGGTTTCCGTCGGGAATGGAAATTTGTTCGTGTAGTTGAATTCGGAAATAGGATACGTGGCGCCGGAAATTTGATCAACAATGGTGTTGGTGGTGTAAAACTTTTGCGCGGCAATAAACGTGTTATCCGGCAACGTCTGCCACGGCGCCAGATAATGCGGCACGCCCTGCCCCGGCTGATCACCCACCGAACGCAGGCTGACAAAGGTGTAGCCGGTCAATTGCTTGTCGCACAAGTTGTTGGTGGCGACGGTTCGCTGGGCGAGAGTCAGATTGTTCCACCAGTTGTTGTTTGGCCATTGTCCGGAAGTGTCGTTCCAGAAATTCGTCGGCACGAAAACCATATAGACCGTCGTGCGCTGGCTGATGGCCAGTTGCCGCGCGCGGGCGACGCCGTCGAGCAACTGGCGCGAGGCGCCGAGGGTGGCGTCCGACTTGGCGAAATTTTTGAGCACCGGCACGGTCAACGCCGCCATGATGCCGAGAATGGAAATGACCACCAACAACTCGATGATGGTGAAGGCGGACTCACAGTTGCCAGTCCGCAGTCCACAGTCCCCAGTCCGCCGTCGCTGGACTCTGGACTCCTTGGCGCGGCGACTTGTCTCGGCGAAGCAATGCGAAGACGGAAGCGCAGCGAAGACGGCTGGACTCCTTGGCGCGGCGAAGCGCAGCGAAGACGGCTCGACTTTCGACTCGTACAGTTCCATTTTCATTGCCAGCTCAGGACGTTGTCTTTGTTGTAGCCGGCGTTGGCCGGCATTTTGGGGTCACTCTTCCCATCCGGCCCGGCGGACCAAACCATGACTTTGCCGTGATATCGGAAATTATCGTTCTGGGAGGTGTCGGGATTGACCAATCCGTTCAAGCCGGGATTGGCGCTGGTTTGATTGAAACCAGACACGAGGTTCAAACAATAAATCGCATCCTGGCATTGCTCGTCGTAATTCAAATCCATCGAGATGACATAGGGATTGCCCCACGGGTCGCGATAAACGCCGGCGTTGTCCACGCCTGCCGGCGGCTGCGGGTCATTGGCCGCGGGATCGTAGCCCGACATTTTGGCGTTCAAGAAAATGGTCTGTTGCGGATTTTTCTGATGATTCAAGTTCGCCGGCACCGGCTGGCCGTTGGCATAATTGGTGACGTCCATCAAAATGGCGATGACTTCGGAGTTGTTGGTGGTATAGGCAGCATAAGTCACAGGACACACGGCAAGGTTGCTGGCAATCACGCTGCCCCCGTAAGTGAAGTCACCGCCCAGCGTGCTCGCGGTTTGCTGCACGGCTGATGAAACCGGAAAGCGGCCATAGACGGAGTCGTATTGCTGGATGGCGCCGATAATCTGGCTGATTTCCACCGCCGCCTGTTTTTTCTGCGCGGCGACTCTGGCCCGCGCCAGCACCGGCAGGAGCATCGCCGCCAGGATGCCGATGATGGCGATGACCACAAGCAATTCAACGATGGTGAAGGCGCGAAGCTGGTTGAGGGTTGAAGGACGAGGGCGGAAAAGCAGCGGCGAGCCGTCCGGCTGGCTCTCGACTCTCGACTCTCGACCTTCGACTGTCTGGTTGGTTTTCATGGGTTTAAAAATTAATCCGGTTGCGGCAGGTGAACGTTTTGTCGCCCATCGGCGAGCACAGCGATGCTGAAAACCGGGTTGCGGTGCGTTTTCCAGTTTTGGTGGGGCGAGCGTACTCGCGAGCCGGCTTGGGCACGCCAAATCCCGCCCGGCAGGGGAGACAGCGGCTCGTCAGGAGCCTCGCCCCACCGATTTTGCACCACGATGCGCGGCGACCACGCGCAATCGCGCCAGTCAACGGCGATGGCATGTTCGCGGCCGGGTCCGGATTTTGGCGCAACGCACATAAAAAGTTCAGGGCCACGGGCTGTTAATCTGCACTTGTTTGGTCCAGTTGCAGATGAGATTGGTTTGTCCCGGCGCAAATACCAGTTGCATCCACAAATCATACGAACCGGGGTTGTTGATTCCGGGACAAACGTAACGCCAGGGATTCACATCCTGCTGGCCCAGCGGCTGGTATTGGACGTACGGCCCGCCCACCGAGCCGATGAGTATGGTCACAAGAACCATGTTGTTCGATATGGCTGTAAACTGTTTCGGTTTCAAATCGGGGAGAAAATTCCTGGCCGCCGTTGAATCCTCACCCGCGCCGTGACTGCAATTCATAAAGCCGCCCACACCCGTAAAGGCATTGGGCACCTGGATGGCCCATATCTGGGCGCTGCCATCCAAAGTAACGTAATTCCCGCCGTTGTTGGTGGTTCCCACCAGTTCGAAATAGAGCTGGTTGAAATACGACGACGGCGTGCCCATCGTCGGCGGAGTGGTCGGACTGGGCGGATAAAAACCACAGGCGGCCTGGTAGCGGTCAATGGCCGTCTCCAACTGCGCCATTTCCGCCTGGGCGTTGTAAATATATTGGTGTTTTTTTACCGCGCCCACCACCGGCAAAATCAGCGCGGCCAAAACTCCCATGATGGCGATGACGGTGAGCAGCTCGATAAGGGTAAAAGCGGGTCGAGAGTCGAGGGTCGAGAGTCGAGGGCAAACAGAACGCCGCACCGCTGTTTTTCTGCCCTCGTCCCTCGTCGCTCGACTTTCGACTGTCTGATTATTTTTCATTTTTCGCGCAATTCGTCTTCCATTCGTTCGCTGAGCCATTGCTTGATCATGCTCTGATAATTCAAATACCGCGACCGGGCGAGCCGCTTGATCCGCGCGAGCATCCGCGGGTCAATCCGCAGCGTGATGGTCACGGACTCGGCGGCTTCCGCATTGCCGGCCGTGGCCGCTTCCATCAGGCGCAGATCCGGCCGGTTCTCCACCCAAAATCCCGCCTCGGCCTCTTCGCTGTCGAAGATCGGCACCTCTTCCCAATTGGCAAAAGTTCGCATTTTAAGAACTGAAACGTGATGCGTAAAACGTGAATCACGCATCACGTTTCACGTTTCAAATTCACGCTTCCCGCTTCCCGGATCACTTGTCGCCGCCGGCATTCAAAGTCTGGTCCAGTTTCCGCTGATAAAAGAACCGTTCTTCCGGTTCAAAAACGCGGGCGTGCAACACCCGCGCCACCCGGCCATTGGTCCGATACACGCTGAAAATTCCGACCCCGCCCGCCGACATTCCCAGGTTGAAAAAGCGCGCCTGCACGCCAAATCGCGGCGAGTCCGGCAACAGCCGGATGGCAAACGGATCTTCAAAGGACTCTTCAATTTCCCGCTGAGTCAAAGAACCATCCAACTCAAAGGGCGGATTGTTCCAATCGAACTCCATATCGAGTTAATTGTAAATAGAACGCCCATGCAATGTCTTTACATTGTATTTACGCATAGGCGTCATCATCTGTCAAGTTTTTTGCGCCTTTTCCAGACAAACAGCCTTGGAGGCGGTTGCCGGTCAGTCACCACCGCCAGCACCCCCACCACCTTCACCGCTGAGATTGGTGATCATGGCAATCAGCGGCAGGAACATCGCGATCACGATGCTGCCGACCATGACGGCCAGGAAGATAATCATGATGGGTTCCAAAAGCGAGGTCATGGAGGCCACGGCATTGTCCACTTCCTCGTCGTAATTGTCGGAAATTTTCAGCAACATTTCCGGCAGGGCGCCGGTTTGCTCGCCCACGTCCACCATGCTGACCACCATGGGCGGGAAAACGCCGGAAGCCTCCAGCGGCGCGGTGATGGTTTCGCCTTCCTTCACGCTTTCATGCACGCCGGCGATGGCATTGCTGATGATGACGTTGCCGGCGGTTTCCTTGACAATCGTCAGGGCCTGCAAAATGGGAACACCGCTGCTGACGAGTGTGCCCAGGGTGCGCGTGAAACGGGCGATGGCCACCCGGCTGATGACCGGTCCCAACACCGGCATCTTGAGCTGGAGTTTGTCCCAGACATAACGGCCGATTTTCGTTTTGATGGTCAGCAGGAACGCCACCACCACCAACGCCGCCCCGCCCAGCGTTTGCACAATGTGGAGCCGGATGGCGTCACTGATCGCCAGCACAAACAAGGTGAAGCCCGGCATCTTGACGCCCATGCCGGCGAAAACCTCCTTGAACTTGGGCACCACCATGACCATCAATAAAATCATGATGCCCACCGCCACGACGAGCACGGTGACCGGATAAAAGAGCGCGGCCTTGACCTTGCCTTTGATCTTCTGCGCCTTTTCGGAAAATTCCGCGAGGCGTTTCAACACCACTTCCAACACGCCGCCCAGTTCGCCCGCCTTGACCATGTTCACGAACAGGCGGTTGAAAACCTTGGGGTGCTGCGCGAGGGCCTCGGAAAACGTGCTGCCGCCTTCAATCGACAGCGCCAGTTCGCCGAGAATTTTTTTGAGCACGGCGCTGCGTTCCTGCTTTTCGAGCACGCGCAGTCCGCGCAGGAGCGGCAGACCCGCGTCCACCAGTGTCGCCAACTGCCGCGTGAACGCGGTCAGAACCTTCGGTTTGACCTTTCCGCCCAACCCCGGGATGGTGATGTTGAAGTTGAGGGCGCCGCCTTTTTTGCCGCGGGCCCTGGAGGCGGACCGGGTACGCTTGGGAGCGAATTTTTTATCCCGAACTTTTTCGGTTTCGACGATTTTGGTCGGGAACAAGCCCATTTCCTTGACCCGGCCAATGGCCTCGTTCTGGCTGGCGACTTCAACCGTGCCTTTCGTTTCCTTGCCACGGTTGTCCAAAGCGACGTAATCGTATTTCGGCATAGCGGGATGGGTTCAGCCCCGAACGCGTTCGGGGGTCACGTGTATTTGACGACTTCCTCGATAGTGGTATCACCTTCAAAGATGCTGCGCAAGCCGTCATCGCGCAGCGGCACCATGCCCAGCTCGATCGCCTTTTGCCGCAACACGATCGTCGGCGCGCGCTCGTTGATCAACAACCGGACCGCCTCGCTGATGATGAGCAGCTCAAAAATGCCTTTTCGCCCCTTGTAGCCAGTGTCGTTGCACGTGGAGCAGCCGCGGCCGTAATGAAAGGCCTTGTCGCCCAAATCGTGCGCCGAAAGATTCAACAGGGACAGTTGTTCCTCCGTCGGCTCGAACGGCGTCCGGCAATTCTTGCAAATGGTCCGCACCAGCCGCTGGGCCAGCACGGCCATCAGCGTCGAAGAAATCAAAAACGGCTCCACGCCCATGTCAATCATGCGCGTAATCGCGCCCGTCGCATCATTGGTGTGGAGCGTGCTCAGGACCAGGTGGCCGGTCAGCGACGCCTGAATGGAAATTTGCGCGGTTTCCAAATCGCGCATTTCCCCCACCATGATGATGTCCGGGTCCTGGCGCAAAAACGACCGCAGCGCCTTGCCAAAGGTCATCCCCACCGGCTCGTTGATGGCGACCTGCATGATGCCTTCGATGTCGTATTCGACCGGGTCCTCGGCGGTGAGCAATTTGGAATCAATCGTGTTGACCCGCCGCAGGCAGGAATAAAGCGTCGTCGTCTTGCCCGAGCCGGTCGGCCCCGTCACGAGCATGATTCCGTTGGGCCGCAGAATCACCTCGGCCACATAATCATGCAGGTATTGGGGAAATCCCAGCGTGTCGAGGTCGAGATTGACCGCCGCGCGGTCGAGCACGCGCAACACGACGGATTCGCCGAACTGCGTCGGCAGCGTGGACACGCGGAGGTCAACCTGGCGGTTGGCCACGGTATAACTGATGCGACCGTCCTGCGGCAGCCGCCGCTCGGAAATGTTCAGGTTCGACATGACTTTGATGCGCGAAATCACCGACAGCGCCAGGTACTTCGGCGGCGGCGCCATTTCGTAAAGCGCACCGTCCACGCGGTAACGGATGCGAAATTCGTCTTCAAACGGTTCGAAATGAATGTCGCTCGCGCGGTCCTGGATGGCCTGAAACAAGACCAGGTCCACGAACTTCACGATGGGCGCCTGGTTGGCCAGATTTTCGACCTGTTTGACGTCATCCATCGCGCCCGCCTCGTTGACGGCGCGCTCCATTTCCTTGTCGGAACCGAGTTCCTTTAGGATTTGCGAAAAATCCCCGGCTTCCTCCTGGCCGTAATAACGGTCAACCGCCTTTTCAATTTCGGCGGGATCGGCCACGACCACCTGCACGTCGCGTTTGCTGGCAAAACCGACTTCATCCGCGTGCGCCGGATCGAGCGGATCGGCCAGCGCGACCTGCAACATCCCATTGTTCAACGCCACCGGCACGCAATGATACATCCGCGCGACATTGGCCGGAATCAGTTTCAAAAGGTCGGGCGAAAGTTCATGGTCGCGCAGGGAAACGACCTCCGTGCCCAGATTGCTGGCCATCACATGCAGGATGTCGTGAACCTTCATGATCCCGAAATCCTGCAGGAGCTGGAACACCGGCGTGCCGTTGCGCTTGAGTTCGGCGGCGACTTCCTCGTATTGCAGGTCGTCTATCAGCCCCTGGTTTTTGATGAGGGACAGCAATGGGTTTGAAATCTCTTCCGCCATGTTACAAAATCATCCTTTGGGCCCGGCCTGGGCCAGTTCCAATTCCTGCAATTTCTGCAACACCGTCGTCGGGTCTTGCGCCTTGGTGATCACTTCTTCGCGCGCAATCATGCCTTGCTGGTATCGATCCAGCAGAAAACTATCGAGCGTCACCATGCCAAATTTCGCGCCGGTTTGAATGTCCGAATTGAGGCGGAACGTTTTGTTGTCGCGAATCAACGCGGCAATGGACGGGGTGTTGACCATGATTTCAAACGCCGCCACGCGACCCGGCTTGTCCACGCGCGGAATCAACAATTGCGATATCACCGCCTGCAACACCGTCGAGAGCTGGATGCGAATCTGCTCCTGCTGATTGCTCGGAAAGGCGTTCACCAGACGGTCAATCGTCTTGGCCGCGCCGGTCGTGTGCAGCGTGGCGAAAACCAGGTGCCCCGTTTCCGCCGCGGTCACCGCCGCCTCCATCGTTTCCAGGTCGCGCAGTTCCCCCACCAGCACCACGTCCGGGTCCTGGCGCAGCGCGCGGCGCAGCCCCTCGGCAAAATTCGGCACGTCCACGCCAATTTCGCGCTGCGTCACCAGCGCCTTCTTGTGTTTGTGGTAATACTCAATCGGGTCTTCGATGGTGATGATATGCACCTCGTCGCGCTCCTCGTTGATGATGTTGATCATCGAGGCGAGCGTCGTGGTCTTGCCCGAGCCCGTCGGCCCGGTCACCAGGACCATCCCGCGCGGTTTGTAGAGCAACTCCTTCGCGCTCGGCGGAATGCCGATTTGCTCCATGGTCAGCAATTTGTTCGGAATCTGCCGGAGCACGACGCCGAAATTGCCCCGCTCCTTGAACACGCTCACGCGGAACCGCGCCGCATCGGCAAACGCAAAAGCGAAGTCCGCCCCGCCGCGCTCGCGCGTGCTCTGAATGTTCTCCTCCGACGTGATGCTGCGCATCAATTCCTCGGAATCCTCCGCTCTGAGCACCGGGCCTTCCACGCGGTGCAGAATGCCATGCACGCGGATCACCGGCGGCGCCCCCACGCGAATATGCAGGTCGGACGCCCCCTCGGCCACCACCAATTGCAATAAATCAGACATCGAGTATGACATAAATTTCCTGGGGTTATGCCTCGTCACCGAGTGTCGAGCGGATGACCTCCTCAGCCGTCGTAAGCCCGGCCAGCACCTTGCGGATGCCGTCCTCGCGCAGGGTGCGCATGCCCATTTCGCGGGCGCGCGCGCGCAAAACCGAGGCGGTCGCCTTGTCGTAAATCAACTTCCGCGTTTCATCGTCAATGACGAATATTTCAAAGATGCCGAAGCGGCTGCGGTAACCCGTGTTCCCGCAATCGTTGCAGCCGCGGCCCTTCTGGAGCGTGGCACTTTGCAACTGGTCCGCGGTCAGGCTCAAGGCGTGCATCTCCGCGTCCGTGGGCTGATACGGCTGCGCGCACGTTTTGCAGATTTTGCGCACCAGCCGCTGCGCCATGAGGCAGCGCGTGGAAGACGCGACCAAAAAGGGCTTCACGCCAATGTCCATGAGACGCGTGACGGCGCTCGGCGCGTCATTCGTGTGCAGCGTGGAGAAAACCAGATGGCCGGTCAGCGACGCGTTGATGGCGATGGTCGCGGTTTCCAGGTCGCGAATTTCACCGATCATCACGATGTTCGGCGCCTGGCGGAGAATCGAGCGCAAGGCCGCGGCAAACGTCAGCCCCACCGTTTCGTTCACCTGCACCTGGTTGATGCCGGCCAGAATATATTCCACCGGGTCTTCGACGGTGATGATTTTTCGGTCCGGCCGGTTGATGAAGTTCAAACAGGAATAAAGCGTCGTGGTCTTGCCTGAACCCGTCGGGCCGGTGACGAGCAAAATGCCATCAGGCAAACCGATGATCCGCTCGAACGTCTGCTGGTCGTCCGTGAAAAACCCGAGTTGCGGCAGCCCCAGCTTCAACCCTTCCTTGTCCAAAATACGCATCACGATGCTTTCGCCATGATACGTCGGCAGGCAGGACACGCGGAGATCAATCAACTTGGTGCCCACCTTTGACTGGATGCGTCCGTCCTGCGGAATGCGATGTTCGGAGATGGACATGTTGGACTGAATCTTCAGCCGGGTGATGATGGACGCCTGCAACCGTTTCGGCGGCGCCTTCATCTCCTGCATGATGCCGTCAATGCGGTAGCGCAGACGAAACCGCTTGGCCAGCGGCTCCAGATGAATGTCCGATGCCCGCATCTTGAAGGCGTCCACGATGATCTGGTTCACCAGCCGGATCAGCGGCGCGTCCGCGTCCACCAACCCGCCATCATCCGCGCCGGGCATGTTGGCTTCAACGTGTTCCTCCGTCAGCTCCTGAATGACATCCTTGAAACGGCTGTCCTCGGCAATGCCCTTTTTTTCCCCGCCGTAATATTTGTTGAGCGCGGCTTCGATGTCCGGCTCCGAGGCCACGCGCAGCTCGATTTCCGCGTTGAGCAAATGCGTCAGCGTGTCAATCGTATTCAGGTCGGACGGGTCGGCAATGGCCACGGCCACCTTGCCCTCGGTTTTGAAGACGGGAACGACGCGGTATTTTTTGGCGATGTGGCGCGGAATGATGGTGATGACGTCGTCGGGGATTTGGATGCCGGCCAGTTGAACAACTTCCGCGCCGAATTGCGCGGCCTTGGCCTGGGTCACGTCCGCCGGGCGAATGAGCTTGTTGGCCAGCATCAAATCCACCACGCCCACGCCCGAAGCCCTGGCTTCGGCGCGCGCCCCGGCGACCTGCTCGGCGTTCACGAAGCCGAGGTCCACCAATGAATCCACCAGATAATCGTCTTGTTCTGCCACGATGTTTTTGCATCACACGGTATCATAACACGCCGCGAAATGCTCATAGAAGTTATTCAGCCGGGGTGTGCCCTGTCAATGCCGACCCCTGATTCTTTATTGAACTTTTAGCAACTTTTTTTGACGCCGGTGCCGGTGGTTTGCTGTTGCCATGCCCCAGCCGGTCAAAAAAGTGTGTCGTCATGAAAACCGCATTCTCCGGTTGTCGTTTTTTTGCCGTTGCGTTCACTGTCATTTTTAGCCTCAATTTGCCCGCGGCCGGCCCGCCGCCGCAGGATTACCCCATCCGGCCCGCCCCGTTCACCGCCGTCCATCTCAACGACGCTTTTTGGGCGCCCCGCCTCGAAACCAACCGCGCCGTCACCATTCCTTATGCCTTTGGACAATGCCAGGCCTCCGGGCGCATGGACAATTTTGAGCGCGCCGCCGCCGTGTTGCGCGGCGAGAACATTGAGAACCGCAAACCGCCGGGATTCCCATTCGACGACACCGACCTTTACAAGATCCTGGAAGGCGCTTCCTATTCTCTGGCGGTCCACCCCGATCCCCAGATGTCGGCCTGCCTCGACTCGCTCATCGCCAAGTTTGCCGCCGCCCAGGAACCGGACGGTTATCTTTACACCACCCGCACCATTGATCCCGCACATCCGCACCCCTGGGCCGGCACGAACCGGTGGGTGAATGACCCCGAGTCAAGCCACGAACTTTACAACGCCGGACATCTGTTTGAGGCCGCCGCCGCGCATTACCAGGCCACCGGCAAAACCAACCTGCTCATCATCGCGCTCAAGGAAGCCGATTTGCTCTGCCAAACCTTCGGCCCGGACACCAACCAATTGCATCTCTGGCCCGGACACGAAATCGTCGAAATGGGCCTCGCCCGGCTTTATCGCGTCACCGGCAACCCGCGCTACCTCAAACTCGCGAAATATTTCATCGACGTGCGCGGCACCCGGCCGGGCGGTGACGACTACCATCAATCGCGCATCCCGCCGGTGGACCAGACCGAGGCCATCGGTCACGCCGTGCGCGCCGGTTACCTTTACAGCGGCATGGCCGACATCGCGGCCCTGACCGGTGACCCGCAATACGTCGGCGCGATTGACAAGATATGGGAAAACGCGGTGGGCAAAAAACTTTACCTGACCGGCGGCATGGGTTCGCGCGCGCAAGGCGAAGCCTTTGGTGACAACTATGAATTGCCCAACCTCACCGCCTACAACGAAACCTGCGCGGCGGTGGCCAATGTTTTCTGGAACGAGCGCCTCTTTCTGCTGCACGGCGATGCCAAATACGTGGACGTGCTGGAACGCACGCTTTACAACGGGCTGCTCTCCGGCGTCTCGCTCGACGGCACGAAATTCTTTTACTCCAACCCGCTCGAATCCGACGGCTCACACCAGCGCCGCCCGTGGTTCGGCTGTGCCTGCTGCCCGGGCAATATCACGCGTTTCCTGCCGTCGGTGCCCGGCTATGTTTACGCGCAAGCGGGCGACACCATTTACGTCAACCTCTACGCCGGCAACACGGCCAGCATCAAACTGGAGAGCGGACGCACGGTTATCATCACGCAGGAAACCCGGTATCCCTGGAACGGCACCGTTAAAATGACCGTCCAGCCGGAGTGGCGGAGAAACAAGGAGTTTACCATCAAGGTCCGCATCCCCGGCTGGGCGCGCAATGAACCGGTGCCGGGCGGCCTCTACAAATTTTGCGACGCGCTGAACGAACCGGTCTCCCTCACTGTCAATGGCGAGGACGTGCCGGTCAAGCCCGACCAGGGTTACGTGAACCTGGTTCGCGCGTGGAAACCCGGCGACGTGATTGAACTCGATCTGCCGATGCTCATACGGCACGTGACGGCCAGCGAAAATGTCCCGGCCGACCGCGGCCGGGTCGCGTTGCAGCGCGGGCCGATTGTGTTTTGCGCCGAGTGGCCCGACACCCCAAACGGCAAGGTGCGCAAACTGCTGTTGCCCGATGACCAGCCGCTCACCACCCGGTTCGACCCGGCCTTGCTCAACGGGGTCCAGGTCATCGAAGGCAAGGGCTTCAACGTGGCCACCAACGAATTCGGAAAAGCCTTCAAACGCCTGCAGGACTTCAAAGCCATCCCGTACTTCGCCTGGGCCAATCGCGGGCCCGGCGAAATGATCGTCTGGATCCCCAACTCGGAGAGCGCCCTGCGCGCGCCATGACGGAATGCGGCGGCGGTCAAAGCCCCAATCACGGCAGGAGCACGGCAAACGGTTTGGAGTTCCGCCTTCAGGCGGCCCGACATGGTTTGCTCCACAGTGACCGCCTGAAGGCGGAACTCCGAACGGTGGAGTGTCAATCGATACGCCATTAGGGCGGTTCCAACTTTGATGTAGCGCAGACATTCTTGTCTGCGGGTTTGCGGGACATTCTTGTCCCGTGTTTCATCCTCACGAAAGAGGCGACTGGAAAGTCGCCTGAATCCCGCAATGCGGGACTGGAAAGCCTGCGCTACGTAATAACTGGAAATGCTCTAATTTTGACGGCAGACTTTGGCATTGCTTTTGCGGGTTTGATTCTTAACTTCATCGGCTATGAAAGCCACCGTGTTTTTTCTCCGTTTTTTTGTCGGATTTGCCGCCCGGCGGCGCTTTACCAGTGATAAATGACGGATCATCGAACATGGCTTGCGAATTGGCCGGCGCTTTTTTGCCGGTGCCCGCCTATTCATCCGCCGTGCAGTTTTATTGCTTTCCCGACCAACGTTAAATAGTTTATACATCCCAATGAAAACCAAATCCTTCCGTGTTTTTCTGGTTGTCCAGCTCCTGCTCGCCGCCGCGGGTTTGAATTTGTTCGCCGCCCCCGCCGCCAGCCCGCGCGAACGGTTGCTGCTGGATTCCGGCTGGAAATTCCATCTCGGCAACGACTGGGGCATCGCCCAGAACCTGGCCAAGGCCGGCTCCGGCAGCGGCCCGGCCGGCATCTGGTTCAGCGACGCGAGCTGGCGCACGGTGAATCTGCCGCACGATTGGGCGGTGGAACTGCCCTTCGATAAAAACGCGGACGGCCCGCACGGGTTCAAGGCGCTGGGCCACGGATTTCCCTCCAACAGCGTGGCGTGGTATCGCCGCACCTTTGAATTGCCAAAAGAAGATTCCGGCAAACGGCTCTGGCTGGAATTCGACGGCGTGTTCCGCGATTGCGAAATTTTTGTCAACGGCTGGTTCATCGGCCACCACGAAAGCGGTTACGGCAGCTTCTGCTATGACATCACCGACGTGGCGGATTGCGGCGGGAAAAACGTGGTCGCGGTGAAGGTAAACGCCTCCGAATCTGAAGGCTGGTTTTATGAGGGCGCGGGAATTTACCGCCACGTCTGGCTGGTGAAAACCGCGCCGGTCGCCATCGCGCCGGACGGGATTTTTGTTTACAGCCAGTTCAAAAATAATGCGCCGGAAGGCATGGCCGAAATTCATATCCAAACCCAATTGCACAATTGGCAAGACAATTCTGCCGCTGCAACAGTCAAATGCGAAATCATCAGTCCCGATGGAAAATCCGTCGGTAAAACTGAAAAAACACTTGATTTGAAATCGTGGGCTGACCAGCCAGTTGAGTCCGGTTTTTATCTTATTCGTGAAGGTGAACTATTCGATATTGAAACTCCTATCGGTTGGAATGCAGTTTTTCATACGCCAATCCTCTGGTCGCCGGAATCACCCAAGCTCTACAAGCTCGTCACGACGGTCGAGAGCGACGGCAAAGTGGTTGACCGCCAGGAAACCGAGTTCGGCATCCGCACCGTGGGGTTTGACAAGGACAAGGGATTTTTGCTGAACGGCAAGCCCTACCTTTTGAAAGGCACGTGCAATCACCAGGACATGGCGGGCGTGGGCGCGGCGTTGCCGGATGCGTTGCAGTATTTCCGCATCGCGAAGTTGAAGGAGGTCGGCATCAACGCCTATCGCACGTCGCATAATCCACCCACGCCGGAGCTGCTCGAAGCCTGCGACCATCTGGGCATGCTGGTTATGGATGAAAACCGGCTGTTGGGCAGCGACCCGCTGCATCTGAAGTGGTTCGAAGAGTTCATCCGCCGCGATCGCAATCATCCGAGCGTGGCCATCTGGTCCTTGGCCAACGAGGAGTTCAGCGCCGGAGGCACTCCCGAAGGCAAACGGGTTGGCGAAACGATGCAGGACCTGGTCAAGCGGCTCGATCCCACCCGGCCCGTGACTTACAACGCGGCCGTCGGCAACGAGTTTGCGGGTGTCAACGAAATCATCGAGGTGCGCGGCTGGAGTTACCACATCGGCACGAACAACATGGACGCCTATCACGCGGCGCATCCCAATCAGCCGAATGTCGGCAGCGAACAGGGCAGCACCGTCAGCACGCGCGGCATTTACACGAACGACGCGGCGCGCGGGTATGTGAGCGCCTACGACGACAACGCGCAGCCCTGGTCGAACACGGCCGAACAATGGTGGAGTTTCTTTGCCCCGCGTCCGTGGCTGTCCGGCGGCTTTATCTGGACGGGGTTTGATTACCGCGGCGAGCCGACGCCGTATCGCTGGCCGTGCATCAATTCGCACTTCGGCATCCTGGATATGTGCGGCTTTCGCAAGGACAACTCCTGGTATTACCAGGCGTGGTGGACGGACAAACCGGTGTTGCATCTGCTGCCGCACTGGAACTGGCCGGGCCGGGAAGGCCAGGAACTGGACGTGCGCGCGTTGAGCAATTGCGAGGAGGTGGAATTGTTCCTGAACGGCCGGAGCCTTGGCCGGCAGACGATGAAAAAAGATTCCGAGTTGAAATGGAAGGTGAAATATGCGCCCGGCACCCTCTCGGCCAAAGGCTATAAAAACGGACAGCTCGTGGCCGAAACCAAGGTCGAAACCACCGGCGCGCCCGCCGCCATCCAACTCATGCCCGACCGTTCCACCCTCAACGCCGACGGCGAGGACGCGAGCGTGTTCACCGTGGCCGTGACCGATGCGCAGGGCCGCGTGGTGCCGGTGGCAATGGATTTGATTCATTTCGAGTTGAGCGGTCCCGGAAAAATTCTCGGCGTCGGCAATGGCGACCCCAGTTGCCACGAGCCGGATGTTTATCTGCCGGTGTGGACAAATTATTCCGTCGCCGTGGATGACGGCTGGCGCTGGGAGAAAACCACCCAGCCGTGGAACGCCAACCTGCCGGAATTCGCCGCGTCATTCGACGATTCCACCTGGGCGCCGGCCGACGTCCAATCCGTCACCAACCAGTTGGGTGACAATGAGCACGGGGTTTTCCGCACGCACCTCAAGGTGACGGAAGCGGAACTGGCCGCCGACGCGGTCGAACTGTGCTTCGGCGCGCTCAATGGCACCGGGAAGATTTACGTAAACGGCCAGAAGGCCGGTGAAACGCATGACGGAGGGATCGTCTCGTCGGTGGACGCGAAACGTCTGCTGCATCCGGGCGACAACCCCGTGGCCGTGTTGGTTGAAAATTATTCCAGTTCCGGCGGCATCAACAAAGGCGTGACCTTGCGGTTGCAGGACAAACCGGTTCTGCCCGAATGGAAGCGCAGCGTGTTCAACGGCCTCGGACAAATTATTGTGCAATCCACGAAGAAACCCGGTGCCATCAGGCTGACCGCCAGTGCGGACGGTTTGTCGCCGGCCACCGTGTCCGTCCCATCGCAACCCTGCACCGCGCGGCCGGTGGTGCCGTAAAAAAACATCAGCGCGCCAAAAGCCCGCGCAATGGTAATACAAAACTTTGTCCCACGTGGGACAAAGTTTTGTTATGACGTGAATGGATTAAAGGTGCGCAATTGTCGCCCGGCTTCCCGGAGCGCCTTGATCCGCCGGCGCCACACCTGTTGCCCCAAGTAACCGGGCGGCAGGATTTTTTCCGGCAGGAGCGGATCATGGATCACCGCGTCCAGCCACGCTTCGCGCTCCGTCACGGCCCAATACTGCAACGCCTTGGCCGCCGCTTCGTTCCCAAGCACCCCGCCCGGCCGCGCGCCAAGGATTTTCAAATGCCGGGCATAACGGTGATTGATGCGCTCGAAGTCCCAGGCACCCGCGACGATTTCAGCGTCGGATTCCCCCGCGCACGCCCGCGCCTCCAACAGGACGAGTGACTCCACATTGATCTTGCCGCTAACGAGAATGCGTCTTTCTTCCTCCAGCGAATCAGGTGTAATCCAAACGCTGTTTTGCAAACAGCCGAAGCCTTTATCGCGGAGATAGCGTCGCAACTGCTTGCGGTGCGAGTTTTGCGTGATTGGAACATCGAACAGCACGAGCCGCCAGCGACCGTCCCATTCGCGCGCCCATCTGGCCCGTGGATCACGCCCCCCCAGCGCGTGCAATCGGCCCTGCCAAGTGAGGCGATACATGCGGTCATCGGGCGCGACAGGATCACGCTCGATCAACTGCTGATCTTCCAGCGTAGAAACCTGTCGCATCAGGTTGTTGCGATAGGCCCACCTCTCGTAGGAGTCCGTGAGGTTGCGGAACGTGGGCCGGGCAACCGTTTCGGCGGACCAGAGGAGGAAATTCAGGAACTCTTCGGTCTGGGGTTTTATGACCGGACATTGGCATGAAGTGGCAAATGACACCATACAAAACTTTGTCCCACGTGGGACAAAGTTTTGTAATAGCGGACAGGCTGACGCATGACAAAAAACAGGCTGGCGCACGTTCCTTGCGTCTTAAAAAAACGCCCTAAAAAACTGTTGGCGCAACAGCGGGGTGTTGTAATCTCACCACCATGAAGCGGGACGCTATTACTGCACTGGCGGCTCTGGCCGTTTGCTTTTCAACCACCGTCGCTTTCGCCGACGAGGAAACCTGCGTGGCCTGCGACCGGAAGGTCGTGGTCAGCGGCCAGTTTGAACACGGCCGGGGACACGAAAGTCTGGCAATTACCGGCGCACCGAAACGCGGCGAAGAAGCGTTCCGCGAGGAAATTTACGGAACCAATTTCACCGTGTCCGTCCCCAATCTGCCGGCGGGCAAATACACTGTCCTCATCGGGCTTGTGGAAATTGTTTTCACCAACGCCGGCCAGCGCACGTTTGACATCACCTGCGGCAGCCGGACGCTCGCGCGCCATCTCGACGTTTTCACCGCCGCCGGCGGCGCGGGCCGGGTCCGGCTGCTGACCAACCGGATTGATTTTCCCGGGGATGCCGCGCACGGGCCGTTCACGCTCACCTTCACCGGGCACACCAACGCGGCCAAACTGAACACGTTCGAACTCAAGGATGCCTCCGGCCTGTCCCTCATTTCGATGGCGGCGGCAGATTTGATCAACGCTGAAGACGCCGTCGCGTTGCAAACGCCCATCGTCACCGGACCGGAAATCTGGAAGGACGCCGCGCAGCCTGTCGCCGCACGCGTGGAGGACCTGGTGCGCCGCTTGTCGCTTGCCGAAAAAGTGCAGCAGATGCGGAACACCGCCCCGGCCATTCCGCGGCTGGGCATTCCTGCCTACGATTATTGGAATGAATGCCTTCACGGCGTCGCGCGGGCCGGCACCGCCACGGTTTTTCCCCAGGCCATCGGCATGGCCGCCACGTGGGACACCCCGCTCCTGCGTGAAACCGCCGGGGTCATCGCCACCGAAGCCCGCGCCAAGCACAATGACTACGTTGCCAGACACAACGGCGACAGCGCGCGGTTTTACGGCCTCACTTTTTGGACGCCGAACATCAACATCTTCCGTGATCCGCGCTGGGGCCGCGGCC
>PLAY01000070.1 GCA_003134375.1 Limisphaerales bacterium
GGGAACTGTCAAGATGCACACCTTTTTGCGGCCAAGCACACCAATGGCTTGAATTCCAGACCGGCCCGCGCCATGCTGTCCGAAATCCATGAAGCCCAATGATTTTTCCGATGCGCGGGTGCTCGTCACCGGCGGCGCGGGCTTTATCGGCAGCGCGCTCGTCTGGGCGCTGAACCGCCGCGGCTGCGACCGCATTGTCGTTTGCGACCGCCTCGGCACGGACGAACGGTGGCGCAATCTCACGCCGCTGCGCTTCGCCGATTACGTCGAGGCCGACGATCTGCTCCCGCGGTTGCCAGGCGGCGCGTTGGGAAAATTTGACCTGGTGCTGCACATGGGCGCCTGCTCCTCCACGACTGAAACCAACGCCAGTTTTCTCATCCGCAACAATTACGAATTTACCCGGGACCTCGCCACCTGGGCGCTCGGGCAAAAAACGCGGTTTGTCTATGCGTCGTCCGCCGCAACTTATGGCGACGGCTCGGCCGGCATGGATGACGATGATGGCGGGCTGGACAAGTTGCGTCCGTTGAACATGTATGGCTATTCGAAGCACCTCTTTGATTTGCACGCCAGGCGCGCGGGATTTTTGAACCGCATGGTCGGTTTGAAATACTTCAATGTTTTCGGCCCAAACGAGGGACACAAAGGCGACATGCGGTCGCTCGTCCACAAATCCACGGCGCAGGTGCAGGCCGGGGGCGTCATCCGGCTGTTCAAAAGTTACCGCTCCGATTTTCGCGACGGTGAACAAAAGCGCGATTTCCTTTACGTGAAGGACGCCGTGGCGATGACCTTGCATCTGGCCGCCAGCAAAAGGGCCGGCGGCCTTTTCAACATTGGCAGCGGCAAGGCACGGACCTGGCTGGACCTGGCGCGCGCCGTTTTTGCCGCGTTGAAACGCAAGCCGAAGATTGAATTCATCGAGATGCCGGAAGCCGTCCGCGACAAATACCAGTATTTCACCCAGGCAAACCTGGTGCGGTTGCGCGCCGCCGGTTATACCGCGCCCGTCACGCCACTGGAAGATGCCGTGAACGATTACGTCCGCAATTATCTCGTGCCGCACAAGCGGCTCGACCCGGCGGTGGCGTGAAGCGCCAAAGGCGCGGCGGAAAATAGAGCATTTCCAGTTATTACNNAACCCGCAGACAAGAATGTCTGCGCCACATCAAAGTTGGAACCGCCCTAGCCCGCAGTTTCAACTGCGTGTTGGCGTTACAAAATGATGAAGCCCCGAAGGGGCGGCTGAATCAACCGTCCCGCCGGGACGGAAAATTCCACGGTGACAATATCCCGAATAGTATAGAAATACCGGTTCGCGAGGACGCTCGCCCCACCCAAATAGTTTTGCTCGGCACACAGCGCCGACGGTACCACCAATTTTCACCGCCATGCAACTTGCCAGCGGCCGGGTTTTATTGTCATTTTAAGCGGGAGTGAAATTGAAAATTTCCATCCATTGTCTGCTGGCGGCCTTCGCCCTGACGGCGGCGCGGGCGACCGCTTCGCTGGAAAATTTCGATGCGACGACTGAAGTTGTTGGCCGCAACGCCAGCGGCTTTGAAACCCCGGTCAATCAACTGGTCGCGCCCGCCGGCACCCTCGTCGAACTCCCCGGCCTGAGACCACTGGCGCTGGCGCTGAGTCCCGACGGCAAACTGCTCGTGACCGCCGGCCTGACGCACGAAGTGGTTGTGGTTGACCCGGCAACCGGAAAAATCCTGCAGCGCGTTCCCCTCCCGTCGGACCGGACGCAGGAACCGGCGCCGGTCTCCAGCGAAATTCTTTCGCCGGACGAAAAAGCGCAGGTCAGTTTCACCGGTCTCGTCTTTTCACCGGATGGCTCGCGGATTTATCTGGCAAACGTCAATGGCGACATCAAGGTTTTCGGCGTTCAGCCAGATCACAAAGTCGTTCCGCTGTTTTCCATTCCGCTGCCGCCGGCCAATGCGCCGTCGCGCGCGGCGGAAATTCCCGCCGGCATCGCGGTTTCACCGGATGGCAAAAAACTTTATGTGGCGTTGAATCTTTCCAACCGCCTGGCCGAACTGGACGCCGCGACCGGCCGCGTGTTGCGCATTTGGGACGTGGGCGTGGCGCCGTATGACGTCGCGCTCGCCGGCCGCAAAATTTACGTCAGCAACTGGGGTGGCCGCCGGCCCGACGCCGACAGCGTCACCGGTCCCGCCGGACGCGGCATGCTGGTGCGGGTGGATTCCCGCTCCATTGCCAGCGAAGGCTCGGTGTCCATTATTGAATTAAACACAAACATTGAACATCGAACTTCGAACATCGAACTTCAAACTGGTCTGCATGCCGGCGCGCTGGCGCTGTCGCCGAACGGGCGCTGGCTGGTTGTGGCCAACACCGGCAACGACACATTGAGCGTCATTGATACGCGCACGGACCAAATCGTCGAAACGGTTTGCGCGCGGCAGAACCCGGGCGATTTGTTCGGCGCGCAGCCGAATGCGCTGGCGTTCGACCAGCCGGGCAAAACGCTTTTTGTCTGCAACGGCACGCAAAACGCCGTCGCCGTTTTCCAGTTCAAACCGGGCGAAACGAAATTGCTCGGCCTGATCCCCGTCGGCTGGTTTCCCGGCGCGATTGCCTTCGACGCGCCGCGGAAGGAAATATACGTGGCGAACATCAAAAGCCTGGGCCGGGGACGCCTGGGCAAATCCGGCCAGACCGAATTCCACACGAGACAATATGCCGGTTCGCTGTCGCTGGTGCCGCTGCCCTCGAAAAAAGAACTGGCGGCGATGACGCAAACCGCGCTGGCCAATCTGCGTTATCCGCTGCTCGCGCACGCGAAATTGCCGCCGCGGGCCGATCAGCCCGCGCGGCCCGTGCCGGAGCGCGCCGGCGAGCCGGGTGTGTTCCAGCATGTCATTTACATCATCAAGGAAAACCGGACCTATGATCAGGTGCTCGGCGACGTGAAGGAAGGCAATGGCAACGCCGATTTATGCGCCTTTGGCGGGCGCATCACCCCGAATCAGCACAAGCTGGTCCGGGATTTCGTGCTGCTGGACAATACGTATTGTTGCAGCATTTTGAGCGCCGACGGACACCAGTGGGCGGACACGGCGTTCGCAACGGATTACCTGGAGCGCGAGTTCGCCGGCTGGCCGCGCAGTTATCCGAGCGGCGGCGACGGCGAGAACAGCCGCGACGCGCTGGCCTATTCCTCCGCGGGTTTCATCTGGAACAACGCGCTCGCGCAGGGCAAAACGCTGCGCGATTACGGCGAATTCGCCACCGCCGTTACGCGCTGGAAAAATTCCGCGCACAAGGACAAACCGCATTTTACCGATTGTTACCTTGAATTCCTCAACGGCACGGACGACCTGGCCATCGGGTGTGAACCGGACATCGAATCGTTGCGGCCTTATCTCGTGACGAACACGGTGGGCTGGGATCTGGATGTGCCGGACGTTTTTCGCGCCGCGCAATTCATCAAGGAGCTGAAACAATTTGAGGCCGCCGGCAACTTCCCCAACTTCGTCATCCTCTGGCTGCCGAATGATCATACCAGCGGCGTGAAATTCGGTTCACCCACGCCCGCCGCGCAGGTGGCGGACAATGACCTGGCGTTCGGACAAATTGTCGAGGCCGTCAGCCACAGCCGGTTCTGGACCAATACCTGCATTTTTGCCGTCGAAGATGATCCGCAAGACGGGTGGGACCACGTGAGCGGCTACCGCACGACGGCTTACGTCGTCAGCGCCTACACCAAACGCGGCGCGGTGGTCAGCACGCAATACAATCAAACCAGCCTGTTGCGCACGATGGAACTCATGCTCGGTCTGCCGCCGATGAATCAGATGGACGCGACGGCCACCCCGATGTTCGATTGCTTTATCCCGCCCGGTGCGGGACCGGATTTCACACCGTTCGACGCCGCGACCAACAATGTGCCGCTCGACGAGATGAACCCGCTGCCCAAACTCATTTCCGACCCGCTCTTGCGCAAAGACGCCCAGGTTTCGGCGCGCCTGCCGCTCGACAAGGAGGACCAGTGCCCGGAGGATTTGTTCAACCACATCCTCTGGCGTGCGGCGAAAGGTTCGCAAAGCCCTTATCCGGACTGGGCGGTGAAAGCGGTGGAAGACAACGATTGAAGGGTTTGGAGCGGAGGTTTGAATTTTTTACCGCCCCGATGGTGCTGAAATGGCAGCGCGGGCAGTCCTTTCGCCTTCGCGGCGCGCCAAAGTGCCGCTACGGTGCGACGGCGACTGCCCGCCACAGCCTCGCGAATAAACGACGGCGCGCACGGCTTGTCCCGCCATAGCCAGGCGACGGCGGAAGTGATGTGCCCTGCCTTTTGGGCAATTTGTGAATTTCGTTTGTTGGCAACCCATCAAAAAAACCGACTTTTCTTGTAACTTTGGCTGGTTTTTGCCTAAGTAGTGGATAAGACCTCATTAAACAATATGGAACCCATGCCGCCAACACCTGAGCCGCCCGCCGCGCCGCCAACGCCGGCCACTTCGCTGGTCGGACGGCTGTTAAATGTCTTCGCTGCGCCGGGCGATGTTTTTGCCGGAATCAAATCCACGCCACCATCGGTTGCCAACTGGCTCGTGCCCGCAATCCTGTTTATCGTGCTGAGTTGGTTGAGTGCCGGACTGATTTTTTCCCAGCCAACCATCCGCCAGCAAATCAGCGAATTGTCAACCAAGGCCATTGACCGGCAGGTTGAAAAGGGGAAAATATCCAGCACTCAGGCCGAACAAGCCCGGGCGGCGGCGGAAAGATTTGGCGGTATCGGATACAAAATCGGGGCCGTCGTCGCACCGATTTTTGCCGCGTTTGCCTCACCCTTTTTTGGCGGACTGATTCTCTGGCTGGTCGGCTCTTTTGCTTTGAAGGGAACTTTTCCCTATATGAAAGCTGTGGAAGTCGCCGGCTTGGCCAATATGATTCTGGCTCTGAGCGTCATTGTTAAAACCCTGCTCATTCTGATCACCGGCAATTTGTTTGCCTCGCCCAGCCTGGCGCTCTTGGTCAAGGACTTCGACCCGCGGAATCCTGTTCATTCACTGTTAGTCATGCTGGATGTGATGATGTTGTGGTTGCTAGTGGTTCGTTCCATCGGACTGGCGAGATTGAGCGGTGCATCCCTCGGAAAAGCGGCGGCATGGATTTTGGGGATTTGGATCGCCTTCATGGGTGTAATCATTGGATTTGGGGCAGCGGTTCGGGCGGTGTTTGGCGGCTGACGTTCCTCGCCCAGATGCGCTTCGACGTCGAATCGAGTGAAACAAAATCTGTTTAGCGGTGTCTTTAATACATAACTATCATGGCAAATCCAAAAAAACGCAGGAAAATCATCATTTTCGCGGCCATTGGTGCGGTGCTCGTGGCGCTGACGCTGGTGGCGATTTTCAAGAAAAAACAGCCGGTCGTCACGGTCCAGACGGAAAAAGTCGCGCGCCACAGCCTCACCAACATCGTCGTCGCCAACGGCAAGATCCAGCCCGTCGTGCAGGTCTCCATCAGCCCGGAGGTCAGCGGCGAAATCATCGAATTGCCGGTCAAGGAAGGGCAGCAGGTCAAGAAAGGCGATCTGCTGGTGAAAATCAACCCGGACATTTACAACGCCGCGGTCAACCAGGCGAAGGCCGGTTACGAATCCTCGCTCGCCACCAAGGCTTCGGCGGTGGCGAACCTGGAAAAAGCCCAGGCGGACTACGACCGCAATTTGGAATTGTTCCACCAGAAGCTGCTTTCGGAATCGGATTTCATCGGTTTCAAGGCCGCCCGTGACGTGGCCAAGGCGCAACTCGACAGCGCCAACGACCAGGTGAACGTCGCCAAGGCTCTCGTGGACAGCGCGCAGGATTCGCTGATCAAAACGACGATTGTTTCCCCGCTCGACGGCACCATCAGCAAATTAAACTCGCAACTCGGCGAGCGTGTCCTGGGCACCGCGCAATTTGCCGGGACGGAAATCCTGATCGTCTCGGATTTGAACCAGATGGAGGCCCGTGTGGACGTCGGCGAGATGGATGTGGTGGGCATCAAACCCGGCCAGCAGGCGCGGCTGGAGGTGGATGCGTTCAAGGATCGCAAGTTTTCCGGCACCGTGACGGATGTCGCCAGTTCATCGAAGGATAGCAACCAGACCGGCAACAATTCCAGCAGCGGCAGCAGCTCGTCGCAGGAAGCCACCAAGTTCCAGATCCGCATCCGGCTCAATGACAAGGAAGCCTTCCGCCCGGGCATGTCCGTCAGCGCCGATATTGAAACCGAGTATCGCACCAACGTGCTCACCGTCCCGCTGGCCAGCGTCACCACGCGCCCGCCCAAGCCGCCTAAAAAAACCGATCCACCGAAAACTGGCGGTACCAACACGACCACCGCCAGGTCGGGCACCAACGCAGTGGTTTCCACCAACGCCGCGGCGGCCAGCAACAGTGCCACCAACAGCGAGGCGCCGGACAAAAAATCCAAGGAATCCTCCAAGATGCTGGACATCGTGTTTGTGGTGGCCGGCGACCATGTGAATGCGGTGCCGGTGAAAATCGGCATTTGCGATGACAACTATTGGGAAATTACTGACGGCCTCACCAATGACCAGGAAATCGTCTCCGGCGGTTACCGTGCCATCAGCCGCGACTTGGATGACGGCAAGAAAATCAAAAAGGGCACGCCAGACAAGGGCGAGACCAAGGAAACGAAGTAACAAATCCGAATGACGAAGTCCGAAGTCCGAATGAAGCCCGAAACCCGAAATCCGAATTACCGGAAAACCATCCGGATTTGCGCCGTGCTGTATCGACATTCGACATTCGACCTTAGTGATTCGGATTTCCCGGCATGAGTCTGATTTGTCTTCAAAATATTTCGCGGCGTTACCAGATGGGCGTGGAAACCGTCCACGCGCTGCGCGATGTGTCGCTTGAGATCCAGCGCGGCGAATATGTCGCCATCATGGGGCCGTCCGGCTCCGGCAAATCCACGATGATGAACCTCATCGGGTGTCTCGATACCGCCACGTCCGGCCGCTACGAATTGAACGGCACCGGCGTCAGCGACATGGACGACAACCAGCTCGCTGAAATCCGCAACCGCGAAATTGGATTTGTCTTCCAGACCTTCAACCTCCTGTCCCGCTCGAATGCGCTGCACAACGTCGAACTGCCGCTCATATACGCCGGCGTGCCCGCGGAGGAACGCCGCCAGATCGCGCTCGACGCGCTCACGCAGGTCGGCCTGGCCGACCGCATTCATCACAAACCCAACGAACTTTCCGGCGGCCAGCGCCAGCGCGTCGCCGTTGCCCGCGCCCTGGTCAACAAACCGTCCATCCTGCTGGCCGATGAGCCGACGGGGAATCTGGATTCCAAAACCGGCGCGGAAATCATGGCCTTGTTCGAGGAATTATCCCGGAAGGGCAACACCATCATCGTGGTGACGCACGAGGAGGACATTGCCCGCCAATCGCGGCGCATCATCCGCCTCCGCGACGGCTTGATTTCCAGCGACGAGACAACGGTGAAATGAACATCCAACATCCAACATCGAACGCCGAACATCCAACGAAACCGCGCCCGATGATTGTTCATTCGGCGTTGGATGTTCAATGTTCAATGTTCGATGTTTTCCTCCCATGAAGCTCCTGGCCGAACTCCGCGAAGGCCTCGGCATTTCCTGGGACGCCGTCCGCGCGAACAAAATGCGTTCGACGCTCGCCACCATCGGCATCGTCATCGGCATCGTCACGGTCACGCTCATGGGCGCGGCCATCAACGGATTGAACCGGGCGTTCATCAACAGCATTTCCGCGCTCGGGGCGGATGTTTTCTACGTGTCCCGCAACAACTGGTGGGGCAATGACTCTTATGACACCTGGGTAAAAAACCAGCGGCGCCGCCCGCCCATCCGGCTCAAGGAGGCCGAGGCGCTGGCCCGGCAACTGACCCTGGCAGACGCCATCGCGCCCGAAGAGGACGACAGCCGAACGGTGAAATACAAGACCCGGAGCGCCAGTTTTGTTAACATCATTGGCACCACGGAAGCCTATTTGAAAACGAGCGGTGTGGGCGTGGCCCAAGGCCGGTTTTTGACCACCGCCGATGATGAAGGCAGCCAGCCGGTCGTTGTCATCGGCAGCGATGTGGCTACCAATCTGTTTCGCGGGGAATCACCCCTCGGCGAACGCATCAAAATTGAAGACCAGTCCTTTCAAGTCGTGGGCGTGCTGGAAAAACAGGGGACCATGCTGGGTTGGAGCCTGGATAACCGCGTCATTATTCCCATCCGGGAAGATCTGGCGGTCATTTGGAAACGCCCCACCATTGACCAGATTGATGTGAAAGCCATCGGGCTGGCGCAATTGGATGAGGCCCGGGAGGAATTGCGCCAGACGATGCGACACATCCGCCATCTGGCCCCCGGCGAGCCGGATAACTTTTCCATCAACCAGCAGGACGCGATTGTAAAATTGTTCCATCAGCAGACCAGCACGATCGCCATCATCGGCCTGTTCGTCACCAGCCTGTCGCTGTTTGTCGGCGGCATCGGCATCANNGCATCATGAACATCATGTTCGTATCGGTGGCCGAGCGGACCCGCGAGATTGGCGTGCGCAAGGCCATTGGCGCCAAGCGCCGGAACATTTTGCTGCAATTTCTGATCGAGGCCGCCTGCATTTGCCTGCTGGGCGGGTTGATCGGGCTGGGTATCGCCTGGGGCACCACGCTGGCGGTTTCCCACTTCCTGTTTCCGGCGTCCCTGTCCGGGCCCATCGTCGCCATCGCCCTGCTCGTGTCGCTGTTGACGGGGGTGATTGCCGGCTTCCTGCCGGCTTGGCGCGCGGCGCGGATGGACCCGGTGGACGCGTTGAGGAGTGAATGAAAACATTTGGTGGGGCGAGACTCCGTCGAGCCCTGACTAAAGAGCATGAATCCAAACGAAAATCTTGCAGTTGGCAGAAAAAACCCGGCAACGGGAGTTCACATTCAACTTGGCCGTCCGAATTTTGTTTTGCTGACAGTCACGACTGAAAACAGGATTCCATGGCTGGCCAATCCAGACGCGCATCATCTCCTGCGAGAGACGTGGGTCGCGGCAACCGCCTGGCTGGTGGGCGATTATTTGTTGATGCCAGATCATTTGCACCTATTTTGCGCGCCGCGAGATTTGTCATTTACAATCGAACAATGGATCACGTTTTGGAAACGGGATTTTCGCCGAAGGCATGGGCGTGAAGACTGGTGTTTTCAATCGCGCGGCTGGCACCACCGCTTGAGAAAAGACGAAAGTTATTCAGCAAAGTGGTTGTACGTTCAGGAGAACCCGATTCGAAAAGGACTGGCAAAACAGATCGCAGACTGGCCTTTCAAGGGCACAATTCATCTTCTCACATGGTAACCTCTCCGAAAAAGTCAGGGCTCGACGGAGTCTCGCCCCACCGGGGATCGATTTTATGGGCCGAAGCCAGGGAAAGCTTCGCCATGGCCATGAACGCGTTGCGGGCGCATAAGCTGCGCTCGGCGCTCACCCTCCTCGGCGTGTTGATCGGCGTGTTCTCCATCATCGTCGTGATGACCGCCATGCGCGTATTGAAACGCACCGCCGAAACCGGACTCAGCCAGTTGGGCAGCCAGACGTTTGCCATTCAGCGCTGGCCCGCCGCCCAGTTCGGCGACAATTCCGACTGGCAGAAATACTGGCGGCGCAAATACGTTAATCTGGACCAGGGACGGCAGGTGGAGGGAAAAGCCTCCCTGGCCGCCGTCGTGGGCATCCAAGGTAAATTCTGGCGCGGACAGATTTCGACCCGTTTCGCCAAGACGGCACCCTCCTCCCAACTGTTCGGTGAAACCCCCGGCAGTTTCCCCGCACGCAACTGGGAAATTGAGGAGGGCCGCGCCCTGTCCGAAAACGACGTGGACAACGCCCGGGATGTTTGTGTGCTCGGCAGCGCCCTGGCCAAAACGGCTTTTCCCTATGGTTCGGCGATGGGCGAAGAGATCAAAATCAACGGCTACAAATACGCGGTGGTGGGCGTGCTCGCCCCCAAGGGCGGAACGCTGGGCGGCGATCAGGACGATTTTGCCATCATTCCCGTCACCACGGCGCTCAACCGTTACGGACGCTGGTGGAACGACCTGACCATCCTGGTGCAGGCGCGTGACTCGGCCAGCTTTGATGATTGCATGGAACAGGTCCGCGGCATCCTGCGCAACGTGCGCAAGGTCCCGCCCGGCGCGCCGGATGATTTCGAGTTGTTTTCCAACGACTCGCTCATCGAACAATTCAACACCTTCACGCGGGCCGTGCGCATCGGCATCACCGTCGTCAGCTCTATTGCGCTCATTGCGGCGGGCATCGGTATCATGAACATCATGCTCGTCTCGGTCACGGAACGGACGCGCGAAATCGGCATCCGCCGCGCCATCGGCGCGAAGAAGCGCAACATCATGGCGCAATTCATCATGGAAGCCATCGTGCTGTGCGAAATCGGCGGCGTCATCGGCGTGGTGCTGGGCATCCTCGGCGGCAACGCGCTCGCGTGGTTTATGAAAGTGCCGCCCGCCATCCCGGTGGATTGGATTGTGCTCGGGTTGTTGATTTGCTCCATCGTGGGAGTCGTGTTCGGAACCTACCCGGCCTACAAGGCGGCGAACCTCGACCCGATTGAGTCGCTGCGATACGAATAGGTCGCGACTGCCTCAATCCTCCGCGAACAACCGGCTTCGACATTCCTACTGGCAGATGGACCGCGCAAATTCAGAGTGCAACTCCGTGCTGCTGAAGTCCGTCTGTTTGAGTTGTTTGCCCTGACCGACCAATTGCTTGACGACAAATTGGCCCGCGTAACAACGATTGCAATGGACCAATTGCAGGTTGAACCGTCTGGGGAGTTTGGCGGTCTGCTTTTTACCCGTTTCCAGCTCCGCCAAAATCTTCTGAAAGTCGGTCGTTTTGGCGCCCGCCGCATGTTGTTGCAGCGTTTCCACGGTCTGTTTCCCACGGTCAAACGCCTGCTGTTGCTCTGCTTCGTACGCCGCCAGACCGGCGGCGTCGGATTTTTTCACCTTCTTCACCGGCACGCTGGCCGGCACCAAACCGAGCTGCCGGGTGCGCATGTATCGCTGACACGCCTGGCAATAAGGTTTCTTGCGCAGCACCAGTGGCACGATCAAACCGCCGGCGGCAAAACCAAGAATCTCCAGTCCGCGAAAGGCGTAACCCCATGCTCCCATCGGGTTCCCCGGCGAACCGTCATTCTGTTTCCAGGCAAATGCCCGCGCCGTCGCGTCGAAATACTCGATGAACCCGACCGGCGTGCCATCTCTCAGGTGAACCAGGTGCCGGCTGTTGAATTCGATGTACTGGGCGGCGAAATAGGCGGCCAACTGAAGCACCAGCACCAGCCAGAGCAGCGAGCGGGTGATTTTGATGCCGCTAAACCATGACGCCAGTCCATAACCACTGGACGCCGCCACGCCCACCAGGATTGCTCCCACGGGCAATATGTAGTTGGCATACAAACCCATGATGTGGAAGTCCGTCCTGGCGTCCAAAACGTAAATGCCAAGCAACGTCAGCACAGTAGTGACCAGGCCGGAAATCAGGACCAGTGAATGAGATCGCTCCTCCTGCGGACCAAAGGGAGCAGACGACGGGTTTGTTTCTGGAGTTGGGTTCATAAGAAGCCCTTTTTGCCAAAAATTCCGGGCTTGGCAAAGAATTATTATCCACCAGCCAACAATGTTGACCGGGCGGTGGCGGGGCAAACTGCGATTGGTTGGCAACATTTAATCCTCCAAGTTTCCAATAAATCGGGATTTCCATAAGTTTTTTGTCGGATTTGCCGCCGGGTGGCGCTTTACTGGTGAATAAATGACGGATCACCGAACATTGCTTGCGGAGTATGCCGCCAACGGCTCGGAAGAGGCGTTTCGCGAATTGGTGGCGCGCTACATTGACCTTGTTTATTCGACGGCCGTACGGCTGGTCAACGGCGACACCCACCGGGCCGAAGATGTCGCGCAAACGGTGTTCGCGGATCTGGCGCGGCTGGCCGGGAAGTTTTCCAAAGATGTCATGCTCGGCGGCTGGCTGCACCGGCGCACGTGGCACGTTGCCACCACGCTCATGCGCAACGAGCGTCGTCGTCAAAATCGTGAAAGGCAGGCCGCTGAAATGAACACACTCCAAGACCATGCCGAAACAAGTTTTGAGCGGATCGCCCCCCTGCTGGATGAGGCCATCAATCAATTGGGCGCCAGTGACCGGGCGGCGATTGTGCTGCGTTTTTTCGAGCATCGCGATCTCCGCGCCGTCGGCGTGGCGCTGGGCAGCAACGAGGACGCAGCGCAAAAGCGCGTCAGCCGCGCCGTGGAAAAATTGCGCGGCCATTTCGTCCGCCGGGGCATTGTTGCCTCCTCCACCGCGATCGCTTCGGTCATCGCCGCCAATGCCGTCCACGCGGCGCCCGCCGGCCTGGCCTCCGCCGTGACCACCGCCTCGCTAACCGGCGCGGCGGGTTCAAGCTCTTTCGGCCTCGCATCAACCTTGATCAAAACCATGCTTGTGAAAAAAACCACACTCATCGCAGCCGCGGTCGTCCTCACCACCACCACCATTGTTTCCATCTCCGCTATACAAACCAAACACGCCCGAGCCGATGCACCTGTGACTGCGGAAAGCCTGCGCGAAGGGTTGGTGCTCGACATGACCTTCGACCAGGACGAGGCCGGCAGTGGCGTGAGCGCGGACAGCAGCGGCAAGGTCAAGGGCGGCAAAATCACCGACAACAGCGGTAAAGGAAATTATGGCATGGCTGCGGGCGTTCACTGGACGGCCGATGGCCAGCGGGGCGGGGCGTATGAATTCACTGACGACGGTGACGAGATTGTAATATCCAACAACAAATCGTTGAATCCGAAGCAACTGACCCTGGCGGCCTGGATCAAGACCTCCTACACAGATGACAAGTGGCGGCGGATTTTCGACAAATCTTACACGCAAGGCTACGCCCTCAGCATCGCGGCGGATTGGCGGGGTAACAAGTGGGCCGGCCTGCTCAGCCTGGAGATGGGACCGGGAACCCACTTCATTTTGACCAGAAAAAATGTGGCGGACGGACAATGGCATCAGGTGGTGGCCACCTTTGATGGCACCGACGAGTCACTTTTCGTGGACGGCCAGCTTGAAGCCGGGCCGCTTCGCTGGAAAAAGGGGGAGAAACTGGGAGCGACCGACTTCAACCTGGTGATCGGATGCAACCGGTCCAATTTGAAAGAGGATGATCTGGGTTCATCCTTCCGAGGCATCATTGACGAGCCGATGATATGGAACCGCGCGCTTTCAACCAATGAGATTGCTTTCCTTTACCAGTCGCAGCAGTAGGTTGCAGGCGGGGACCATGAACCGGAAACAATTGTTCAATAACTTCAAACTATAACTCAAGATTCCATGTCTCCGAACGCATTCATTGGCAAGACGGAGCAACCGACCGATGGAGAACTGACCGCTGCGCTCGGCCCGGCGAGAGCGACATGGGATCAACTGCTGGCCGACTTGGCTCAGGAATACGGCGCGAATGTCCACGAGTGGAACAGCTATTCACCCAAAGCGGGCTGGAGTCTGCGGGTGAAGCGCAAAGCGCGGACCATCGTCTGGCTTGGCTCGCGGGCAGGCTCCTTTATCGCCGCATTCGTTCTCGGTGACAAGGCCATGCAGGCGGCGCGCGCCGGCAAGCTGCCGCAACGGATAGTCAAAATCATGAACGAAGCGCCGAAATATCCGGAAGGAACCGGGGTCCGCATCACCCTGAAAACGCCGAAGGACTTGGCGGCGGTCAAGACCCTCGCCGCGATCAAGCTGGCGAATTAACCAACCCCATACGTTTATGAATCGAAAAGAATTCCTCAATAACTGTGCCGGCGGTTTGTGTTCCTGCGCTGCCATCGGTTTGGTTCCTGATGCAAACAAAGACCTGAAAAAACGATGAACGCCGTGAGAATTATTTTCCCGATTTGATGCAAAAACAGGAAAACCACAGATGGACTCGGAAAAAACCGGCGCGGCTTGTGCCGCAACCGCGCGTCTTGGACTGCGGCGGGAAGCGGAGCGCCACGCCGCTTTCGCAAGCAACCTGTCTCACCAAAGGCGGTGTCGCCGCTGCGCTCTGCCACCGCACTCCAAACTACTGACACAACAACAACCGCCACAATAACCATGAATATCCGATCTCTCCTCATTTCCACACTCGTCCTGGCTGCCGTCTCGCTGACAAGCGCACTTGTCTTTGCCCAGCCGAAGCCTGTCGAGCCGGCCTTTCCCGAAGAAGCCGTCAGGAAAGCCGTGCTCGAAACGAACGCGAAGGTGTCACCTCAAGTTGCGAGTGACAAAGGTGCGCCCAAGGTACTTCTCTTTATACGAGATCAGGGATCGGACCAATTAGAGTATATGCTCGTTAATGAAGTCGGTCCCATGAGGACAATACTTTCGGAGTCTGGTTTCGACGTCACGATTGCCTCAATATCTGGAAAGACCATCAAAACGAATTCGGTAACGGTCACACCTGATTGCGATTTAAAGCGGGTGAAGATTGATGATTATGCAGGTTTCATCTTGCCATGTATGGCGAACGATTCGGCCCCTTCAGAATCGGTGACCTTTGTTAGAGAGATTGTAAATAAAGGTAAACCCATTGCGGCTCAATTGGGCGCAGTAAATGTTTTAGGCAAGGCAGGTGTCCTGAGCGGCAGGAAGTTCGCATTCGCTGAAGAGAAAGATTTTAATACAAGTATGTACCCGGCACTTAAGGGTGGGATTTATTCCGGCAGCGGCGTTGTTCAGGATGGTGTCATCATCACTTCGGGAACCTGTCCCATGATGTCAAAGATGCACGGCCATCAGGATTGTACTGCTGAACTTACTCGAACACTGATCGGTGTCATGACGACGAGAACCAGGTAGACCATGAGGACGTTTATCCGAATGTGTTTTTCCATGCCTGCTGCGGCGGCAAGCTTGTTCGCTGCGTGCTGCCTCATCTGCGCCAGTTGCTCCACGGACAAAACCCTTGCTTCACCGCATTCTCGCCCGGTCATCGCTCAAAACGTCGAACCTTGGCGTGGTGTGGCAGGCGAAATCATAAAGCAGACCTGCGTGTACAAGACCGTCGGGGACTGTAACATCCATGCCGACGTCTTCCGTCCGGCAGATAAGATACCACGTCCTGTGATCCTGTGGCTCCACGGTGGTGTGTTCATCTGGGGCAGCCGTAACAGAATCAACGCAGACCAGCTGGCGAGATACGTCAAGGAGGGCTTTGTGGTCGTGGCGATTGACTATCGCCTGGCACCCGAAACGAAACTCCCGGCCATTCTTGAGGACCTGAAGGATGCCCATGAGTGGATTCGCAAGGCAGGACCGGCCCTGTTCCAGGCTGATCCAGACCGCATCATCGTGGTCGGCCATTCGGCGGGTGGCTATCTGGCCCTCATGGCCGGTTCCGTCCTGACTCCGCCACCCCGGGCGCTGGTCTCGTTCTATGGTTATGGTGACATCAGCGGAAACTGGTGCAATCAGCCCGATGCGTACTACAGCCAGCAGTCCACCGTTTCCAGGGAGGCCGCCCGTCAGGCGATCAGCAACGGGATTCTTACGGAGGCTTCCCACGAGGCTCGTTGGCCTTTCTATCTGTACTGCCGCCAGCAGGGCCGCTGGGCAAAGGAGGTTGTGGGCGAACCGGCTGATGTCGAACGGTTCTGTCCCATTCGTCACGTGACGCGAGCGTTTCCACCAACGCTGCTTTTGCACGGAAACAAGGACACAGACGTGCCCTACGAAGAGTCGGTACGCATGGCTAAAAAGCTTCAAGACAACGGCGTCCCTCACGAGTTGATTACGCTGCCTGACCGTGGGCATGCCTTTGATTCTTTCGGGGAGGGAATGAAGGATCCACTGGTGGCGGACGCCTTCGAGCAGGTCATCCGCTTCGTCAAGGAGAGGGCTTATTAACGAGCAATTTTAAAACCAGTTAACATTTGGATGAACTCCAAGAAAGGAAACACAGGCATGAATCGAAAAACATTTCTGAAAAACTGCGCCTGCGGTCTGTGCACCTGTGCCGTCGCCGGCTTGATTGCCCCTGAATCCGTGTCCGGCGCCGAGACCAAGGCTCCCGAGAACTGGCAGATTGACTTCATGCGAGCCCGCTTGGAAAACCTGCTGCAGATCATCGTCACCACCCTGGATGAGCCGACTCAGGCAAAGGTGTTGGGCAAGCTCGGGCGGGAGTGCGGCAAGGGAGTGGTGAAGGGATTCGAAGGGAATCCCGAGGGCTTCTGGGATCATATCAAAACCAAATGGCTGGACCGCGTCGAATACGACAAGGACCAGGGCATCATCCGCCTCTGGGAGAAGGAACGAACCCAATGCAATTGCCCCTTGGCCGCTCTCATCAAAGTACCCAAGACCATGTGTTCCTGTTCCGTCGGAACCCAGGAAGGCATTTACGAGGCCCTGTTCAACCGGCCGGCGAAGGCCAAAGTGGAAGAATCCATACTCTGCGGCGCAAAGCGGTGCTCGTTCACCATCACTCTTCAACCCAAAGTGTGAATGAGGTCAGTATCCGCATGATTGAACAACTCAAACGACATCGATGAAAACGAAATCCTGTCGTCGAACATTTCTCAAACAAGACGCCGTGCTGGGCGGAGGACTTGTGCTGCTGGGCTCGAAAGCTCAACCTTCCCGCGCCGCAGGTGCTGAAACGAGTCCGGCGGGCGGAGTGGCGTCTTCCACCAAGGAAAGGAACAGAACCATGAACGCAAACGAAGTTGAGAAAAAATTCGGTTTTCTCGTCTTTCACGGACTGGAGGATTTATACTAACTTGCAAT
>PLAY01000068.1 GCA_003134375.1 Limisphaerales bacterium
TCGGCTGCCAGCTCGTCCGCATCACCGCGCCGACAGTCAAGGACGCGGCGAATTTGCAGAACATTGTTGCCGAGCTGCATAAACGCGGCTGTTTCGTGCCGATTGTCGCCGACATCCATTTCAAGCCCGAAGCCGCGATGGAGGCGGTGAAGTGGGTTGAGGTTGTGCGTGTCAACCCTGGCAATTACGCCGACTCAAAAAAATTTGCGACCAAGGAATACACGGACGAGCAATACACCGCCGAGTTGAAGCGCATCGAGGAGAAATTCACGCCGCTGGTGCTGGAATGCATCCGCCTGAAACGTTGTCTGCGCATCGGCACCAACCACGGCTCATTGAGCGACCGCATCATGAACCGCTNNGCCCGCATCTGCCGCCAGCACGGCTTCCACAATTTCAAGTTTTCGATGAAGTCGAGCAATCCGAAGGTGATGATCGAGTGCTATCGCCTGCTCGTCGCGCGGCTGGAACAGGAAGGGCCGGATTGGAATTACCCGATTCATCTTGGCGTCACTGAAGCGGGCGAGGGCGAGGACGGCCGCATTAAATCCGCCATCGGCATCGGTTCGTTGTTGTGCGACGGGCTGGGTGACACGATTCGTGTCTCGCTCACGGAGGATTCGCCGCGTGAAATCGAGGTTTGCACCGATTTGCTGGCGCAGATTCCNNAGGGGCGAGTTCCACAAGCCCCCAATTCAAATGGCGAAAAAAGTTTGGGACTCGCGGAGCTCGCCCCTCCGAACTCATTCCCGTTCGACCCGTTTCATTTTGAACGGCGTGAAACACCGGAAATTGAACTGGCCGACAGCGTGAAATGCGGTGGCGAACAACTCATCCGTGTGGTGGTCACGCGCGCGACGTGGGACAAGGTGGCGCCGAAGATTCGCTCCAAGGATGACGTGAAGCCGGAGGCGGTTTACGAAGACCTGAACATCGCGGAAATTGATCCCACTCAGGATTTTGAAATCAACTGCGAGACGCAACTTGTCACCGTGAAGGACGGCGTAAACCTCCCGGCCATCACCGCCTTTCGTTTGCTGGCCGCGAAGCTCAAGCGCCTTGGCCGGAATAACCCGATTTTGCTGAAGGATTGTTTAAGTGGCACAGGCTTCCAGCCTGTGAAACAGACACCAAACATAGACCAGAGGTCTGTGCCACTTGAGCCAAAGATTGCCTTGTTGCGCGCGTCGGTGGTCATCGGTTCGCTGCTGGCGGACGGCATTGGTGATGCGATTTTGATTCGCGGCGAGGCGGGCGCTGGACAATCGCTGCGGCTGGCTTACAACCTGTTGCAGGCGGCGGGTTGCCGTTCGTTCAAGACCGATTACGTCGCGTGCCCGAGTTGCGGGCGCACGCTGTTCAATCTCCAGACCGTCACGGCGCGCATCAAGGCGCGCACGGAACATCTCAAGGGCGTGAAGATCGCCATCATGGGTTGCATCGTGAACGGCCCGGGCGAGATGGCGGATGCGGATTTTGGTTACGTGGGCGGCGCGCCAGGCAAGATCAATCTCTACGTCGGCAAGCAAGCCATAAAATTCAACATCCCCGAAGCCGAAGCCGTGGACCGGCTGGTGGACCTCATCAAGGAACACAACAAGTGGGTGGAGCCGGAAAGCCCGGTTTGAAAGCCAGCGCCATCGGCTAGTTTTCAGAATTCCCGTGAAGAACTTCATGCAGCTTATTTAGCATGGTCTCGGCGGTGTAGGGCTTGGGAATAAAATGCTGGATGCCGGCGTTCTTGGCCATGGCCATGCCGCCGTCGGAGGCCAGGCCGGTTGAACTGACGATCCTGACTCCCGAATTGATGGCTTTGAGGGCAATAATGGTGGCCGGGCCATCCATGATGGGCATGGCCATATCAGTGATGACCACGTCAATTTCCTTCTGCCGGGGTGCGTAAAGAGAAACGGCTTCAGCGCCATCCGCCGCGAGCAGAACGCGGTAGCCAAAACGGGTCAGCACTTTTTGCGCGAGGTTGCGGATGGGTTCCTCGTCATCCACGACCAGCACCAGTTCATTATGGCCGCGCGGCAATTTGGATTGTTCCATTACTTCATCTTCCGCGTCATCCAGCGTGGGGTTGGCTGGAAAATAGACTTTGAATGCCGTGCCCTTGCCCGGCGTGCTGTGATAGTTGATGAAACCGCCGTGACTCTTGACGATGGCCAAAGTGGTGGACAGGCCCAAGCCGGTGCCTTTGCCGAGGGCTTTGGTGGTAAAGAAAGGATCGAATATCTTGTCCTGTATCTCCTTCGGAATTCCCGTGCCAGTGTCCTCCACTTTAATGCACACGTACGGACCGGGCCGGGCTTCCAGATTCATGCCGGCATAGACTTCGTCAAACATCACATTTTCCATGTGGATGGCCAGTGTGCCGCCTTTGGGCATGGCGTCGCGCGCGTTGACGCAGAGATTCAACAGGACCTGGTGGATTTGGGTCGGGTCGCCGATGATGGTCCAGAGGTCGTCGGGTAAATGGAATTCAAACTTCACTGATTTGGGGAAGGTTTCATGGACAATCTGTTTGATTTCGCGGACGACGTGAGCGGGATAAACCATGGCGCGCTCGCCGGTGACCCCGCGCCCGAAAGCCAGCACTTGTTTCACGAGGCTCGCACCGCGATGGACGTTGGTTTCCAGAACGCGCAGCAGTTGTTGCCCGTCGTCATCGGTGATTTTTTCCTTTAACATTTGTACCGCGACGAGGAGTGGTGTCAACACGTTGTTGAGGTCGTGGGCGATGCCACCCGCCAGGGTGCCAATACTTTCCATGCGTTGAGAACGCAGGAACTGGGTTTCGAGTTTTTTCTTTTCGGTGATGTCGCTGAAAAGAAAAAGCAGGTGCGGTTCATCGCCCCGGACAAAGTGACTGAATTGACAGACCAGCCAGACTTCCTTGCCAAAGGTGCTGGTGAAATGGGGTTCACACTGCTGCGGGCTTCCGGTGGCCAGGGTTTTTTCAGCCAGCTTGAGCAGGCCCGCATTGCGCCACGATTCGAGCTGCCGAAAATTTTGTTTCAAAAGTTGGGACACCGTGGCATTGACCGTCCGGGCGGCTGCCTCGTTGGCCAGTACGCATTGACCGGACGCCTTGTAAACGAGAATCCCTATTGGAGCGTCTGAGATGATTTTCTGATTAAAATCGAGCGTCTCAGCCAGGGAGTGCTCCATCCGCTTGCGCTCGGTGATGTCTTGAAGGGTGGAGCGGATGCCGGTAACCCGCCCGTCATCGTCGTGAAGAATCCGATTCTCAATCAGGACCGGCAGAAAGGCTCCATCCTTTCGCCGATAGTTTCGTTCCACCAACTCAGTCGCCGGTGTTTTCCCCGCCAACCTGGCCATGACCGCTTCTCTGGCTTTCTCCCGTTCGGCAAAAAAGTCCCACACGAAATGTCCCACCATTTCTTCGGTGGCATATCCCAGCATGACCAGTTCAGTGTGATTAACCCTGGTGATGCGCCCCGCCTCATCCAACTCGTGATAACCCACAGGAGCATCTTCAAACAGCGACTCAAATTGTATTTTGCTTTCTTTGAATTCCTTCTCGGTTTGTTTGCGCTCGGTAATATCTTCCTTGACGGCCAGAAAGCGAGCGATGTGGCCAGCCGCGTCGTAGATCGGGGAAATGGAAGCCCACTCCCAATAAAGTTCGCCGTTCTTCTTCCGGTTATGAAATTCTCCGCGCCACTCCCCGCCAGCGACGATCGTCTCCCACAGTCGCTTGTAATTCCCAGGCGGCATTTCGCCCGACTTCAAAATGCGGGGATTTTTGCCGATCACTTCCCTGGCTGAATAACCCGTCACCTCCGTGAACTTCGGGTTGACGTATTCGATGTTGCCGGCCTTGTCGGTAATAATGATGGAAACCGGACTATGTTCGATGGCGAGCGACAACTGGCGGACTTCTTCATCCGCCCGCTTGCGCTGCCAAATCACGAATGCCATCACCCACAACACGCTGACGCCCATCAAACGGCTGAACATCGCCAAATGGGGATCAATCCCCGGCGGGGAAAGAAAGAACCCCGCCAGCATCAGCAACGAGAATACGGCGGCGAGCAAAATGGGTAAAAGCCGGCCGCCGACATAAACCGATAACAGCAGGGGAATGAAATAATAAACCCAGTCGGAAATTCCCAATGGGCTGGCCAGATCCAAAACAAACCCCCCAATGGCAAAAACGGGAATTGCCACAAGAGCAACCGTTCTAAGTCGCGCAGCGGTCATAAGCCATGGTGTCCCTGAGTTAGGGGCAATAATACGTTATTATTATCGCTCAAGCAAGATGAATCTTCTTTGTATTCTTTAAAGTGGCCCATGACCCGTGGCCAATAACGCTTGCCAAATGTGCGCACTGCGTTAAAGTGTCCGGCCACTTTTCAATTTATGGACCTATATCGCTTGAACGCAATTTTGGCGGATGTCGCCGCGCCGCAGAGCGCGCCCGGAGTGCAACCTTCACCCTTTGATGCGTTAAAATCCCAATTGCCCTTTTTTCTTTTAATCGGAGTAATTTTCTATTTCATCCTCATTCGTCCGCAGCAGCAGCGTGCCAAGCAGCAGGCCAAATTGATTGCCAACCTCAAGTCGGGCGACAAGGTCGTCACGGCCGCAGGCATCATCGGTGTCGTCACCTCGGTGAAAGACCGGACGGTTTCACTTCGTTCGGCGGACGCCAAAATGGAAGTCACCAAATCTTCAGTCACAGAAATCCTCGAAGGCGGCGATGCCGTAGAATCCTGAGCCAACCATGAGCCGAAACAATCCCTGGGTAATTCTGTTTGTTGTCCTGATCGTCTGCTGGTCGTTTTACGAAATGTATCCGCCGACGTCGCGCAGCCTGGTGCAGGAGTTTGAAACGCGGGCGATGAACCGGGACACGAATTTTACGGGCATCGTGCAGCGGGTCCAACCGTTGCAATCGGCGCGGCCGGAACGCGAGTTCGCCAACTTGCAGGAGGCCATCGGCACGAACAACATCGCGCCGTATTTCCCGTTTTTCAACGTGACCAACAAAGTGCATCCCAATGTTTTCATCCTGAACCAGCTTCAGCGCGATGCGTTGGGCAAGATCAAGCTGGGACTGGACTTGCAGGGCGGTACGTCGTTTCTCGTGGAAATGGACACCAACCGCCTGGTTTATGTTGAAACGATTACGAACCAGTCGGGTCAGGTTGAAACGATCACGAACCAGGCCCGGGTGGAGGGCGCGGTGTCACAGGCGATCGAAGTGCTGCGCAAGCGCGTGGATGCTTTTGGCGTGGCCGAGCCCACCTTCCAGGCCGCGGGAGCCAACCGCATTTTGATCCAGTTGCCGGGCCTGTCCGAGGCCGACAAGGCGGAGGCGCAGACCAACATCCAGAAACCCGCGTATCTGGAATTCCGGATGGTGAAGGACGACAGCGACGAAATCATCAAGAACAACGAGCCGATTCCACCCGGTTACGAGAAGCTCAGGCGCGAAGAGCCGCAGCCCAATGGCCCGCCGACCATCGAAGAGGTCATCGTGAAGAAAAAAGCGGAACCTGGACTGGCCGGCGACATCATCGAAAACGCCATGGCGATACGCGGCAACCTGGGCGAACCGCAAATTGAATTCCGGCTGAACAGTGCCGGCGCAAAACGATTTGGTGAGGTGACCCGGAACAATATCGGGCAGCGGCTGGCCATTGTTTTGGACCGCGAGTTGTATTCCGCGCCCGTGATCCAAGGCGCGATTGAAACCGGCAGTGGCCAGATTACCGGTCATTTCACCGTTGAACAAGCCCAGGAGCTGGCCAATGTCTTGCAAAATCCGCTGCGGGCGCCGCTCACCATTGATTCTTCCTATGACGTTAGCCCGACGCTGGGCTTGGACTCGATTCGCAGCGGCATCCGCGCTTCCGTGATGGGCATCATCTTTGTTTCCATGTTCATGCTTTGTTATTATCTGCTCGCGGGCATCGTGGCCAACATCGCGCTGGTCACGAACATCATCATCCTGCTCGGCGTGATGTGCTCCATCGGCACCACGCTCACGTTGCCGGGCATCGCGGGCGTGGTGCTCACCGTCGGCATGGCGGTGGACGCGAACGTGCTGATTTATGAGCGCATCCGCGAGGAGTTGGCCAAGGGCAAATCACTGCGCGGCGCCGTCGCCGCCGGTTACGCCCGCGCCTTCGGCACCATTTTCGATTCGCACGTCACGACACTGATTTCCTCGATCATTTTGATTTTCATGGGCACGGGTGAAATCAAGGGTTTCGGCGTCACGCTGACCATTGGCGTGGCCGCCAGCCTGTTCACCGCGCTGGTGGTGACGCGGCTCATCTTCAATTTTCTGCTCGACCACAACTGGATCAAATCGCTGCGGATGTTCCATCTCATCCGGGCCACCAAGCTTGACTTCATGAGTCTGGCCAAGCCGGCGTTCATTTTGACCTGGACGATTATTCTCATCGGCATGGGTTACGGAATTTTTGATCGCGGCTCGAAATTGTTCGGCGTGGATTTTGCGGGCGGCGACAGCACCAAGTTTAATTTCACGCAAAAGCTGGACGTGGAACAAATTCGTTCCGCGCTGACCGCTGCCGGTGAAAAGGATTCACAGATCCAGTATCAAAAGGATGTGGGTGGCGGCACGGAAACACTCCGCGTGACAACTTCAATTGGCTCCGCCAAAAAAGTCATACAGGCACTCACGGAAAAATTCCCACAGGCGCAGTTCAAAGCCATCGAACAGCAGCGCGTCGGCGCGGTGATGGGTTTAGAAATCAAACGCTCGGCCATCATCGCCTCGTTGTTGTCGTTGTTCGGCATTCTGATTTATGTGGCGTTCCGTTACGAATTTTACTTCGCCGTCGGGGCGGTCGTCGCGGTCATTCACGACGTTTTCATGACGATTGGCTGTTATTGCATCGCCAACGGCGTTTCGGGCCGCGAATTTAACTCCACCGTCGTCGCAGCCGTTCTGACCATCATCGGCTTCTCCACCAATGACACCATCGTGATTTTTGACCGCATCCGGGAGGACCTGAAGCTCGGCGTGCGCGGCTCGTTCAAGGAAATCATCAACCAGGCGCTCAATCAAACCTTGAGCCGGACGCTGATCACCTCAGGCACGGTGTTTCTGGCCACGTCGGCGCTTTACGTTTTTGGCGGTGGCGTCATCAACGACTTCGCGTTCACCTTCCTCATCGGCATCCTCACCGGCACGTATTCGAGCATCTACATCGCCAGCGCGCTGGTGTTGTGGTTGCACAAAGGCGAACGTCCGACCATCGGCGGTTCGCAGGTGACGATGCAAAACACGACGACGCCGCGCGTCTGACGGTACACAATCATGCCCGGCTTTGTTGAAATCACGCCATGGCACTGGGCGGGTTTCATCCTTTGCGTGCTGATTTTTCTCGCGCTCGATCTCGGCCTGTTTCACCGCCGCGCCCGCGTCGTCAAATTCAAGGAAGCGGCCGCCTGGAGCGCGGTTTGGTTCGCGCTGGCCATGGCTTTTGCCGGGGCCATGGCGCATTGGCGTGGACGGGAAGAGGCGATTCAATTTACCACCGGCTATCTGATCGAACTTTCACTGTCGCTCGACAACATCCTCGTTATTGCGCTCATTTTTGCATGGTTTCGCATCCCGGTGAAATTTCAGCATCGCCTGCTTTTTTGGGGCATTTTCGGCGCGCTCGTCATGCGCGGCGCGATGATTGCCACCGGAGCGGAACTGATCAACCAGTTCGACTGGGTGCTTTACGTCTTCGGCGCATTTCTCATTTTTGCCGGTTTTAAGATGCTTTTTTCCGGCCAGGAAACCGTGCAACCGGAAAAAAACCTCGCGTTGCGGCTCGCGCGAAAATGTTTCGCTGTGGCGCCGGACCTCGATGGCCAAAGATTTTTCACCCGGCTCGACGGCCGCCTGGCACTCACACCGCTGGCGCTGGTGCTGCTGCTCATCGAGACGACCGATTTGATTTTTGCCGTGGATTCCGTCCCGGCGGTTTTTTCCGTCACGCGCAAGGCCTTCATCGTTTTTACCTCGAACATTTTTGCCATCATCGGCCTGCGCTCGATGTATTTTCTGCTGGCCGGCGCGCTCGGTTATTTTCGCTGTTTGAAAATCGGCCTGTCGGTCGTGCTTGCTTTTGTCGGTGTGAAAATGCTGCTTGACCCGCACGACCGGCCGCCGCAGTGGTTTCAAATTGAAATCCCGACCGGGATTTCACTGCTGGTCGTGGCGGCAATTCTGTCAATTTCCATCGCGCTGTCCGCCGCCGCCGCCTGGCGCGAGAAGAAAATTTATCACGGATAAACACGGATGCAGGAGCAGGAAAGGCATAAATGTTTTGCCGCGGCTGATCGGACAAAACTCAATTCGGATAATGTACAAAATCCATGTAAGCGGTTTTTGTTTTCCATCCGGGTTTATTTGTGTTCATCTGTGGTTGAACAAAAATGAAATTCCGCTGGTCGCCCGCGCCGCCGCAACCGCTCCTTGCCGGGCAACTGGCGGCGCAACTCAAAATCCCGCCCTTGCTCGCGCAATGCCTGCTCAATCGCGGTTTCAGCGAACCGTCCGCCATTGACAATTTTCTCTCGCCGCGGCTCAAGAACCTTGCCGACCCATTTTTGCTGCCGAACATGGCCGTCGCCGTCGAGCGATTGCTCCACGCCCGCGACCAAAATGAATCACTGATCATCTTTGGCGATTATGACGTGGATGGCGTGACCTCCACCGCGCTCCTCGTCGAAGTTCTGCGGTCTCTTGGCTGGAAGGTGGATTTTTATCTGCCGAACCGCATGGACGAAGGCTACGGCCTTAGCGCCGATGGTGTCGAAAATTGCCTGAAGAAATTTTCCGCTGCCGAAGACTCCGGTGCGACACGCCCGGTCAAGCTTCTCCTGGCGGTGGATTGCGGCTCGACGGCCGTGGAAACCATCAGCCTTCTGCGTTCGCGTGGCGTGGACGTCATCGTTTTGGATCATCATCAGGTTTCCAGCCCGGCACCCGAGGCGGTGGCGCTGGTCAATCCGCAACTCTCAGCCCTCAACCTTCAACCCTCAACCACCTTTACCGAACTTTGCTCCGTCGGACTCGCCTTCAAACTGGCCCATGCGCTGGTCAAACGCGGACGCGAAATTGGCCTGCCGGGCGCGGCGGAATTTGATTTGCGACCGCTGCTCGATTTGGTCGCGCTCGGCACCATTGCCGACCTTGTGCCATTGACCGGTGAAAATCGAATTCTCATTTCCGCCGGTTTGCAACGTCTTAACACGACGCAGCGGCCCGGTTTGATTGCGCTCAAGCAGGTCGCGCAGTGCCCGCCAACCCTCGGCGCTTACGAAATAGGTTTTCAACTGGCCCCGCGCCTGAATGCCGCCGGCCGGCTCGAAACCGCGGAGGACTCACTGCGTTTGCTGCTCGCGCGCGATCTGGCCGAAGCGATGCCGCTGGCGCAAAATCTCGATTCCCGGAATCGCGAACGCCAAAAAATCGAGCGGGGCATCGTGGAGGAGGTCATCGGCGCGGTGCAGGCAAAATTCAATCCGCAGACGGATTTTGTCATCGTCGAAGGGCAATTGCTCTGGCACATCGGCGTCGTCGGCATCGTCGCGTCGCGCGTGCTGCAACAATTTTACCGCCCCACGATCATTCTCGGCGGTGAAGGTGATGAATGGCGCGGTTCGGGCCGCAGCATTGCGGGTTTTGATCTGGCCGCCGCGTTGCGTGAGTGCGGCGATTTGCTCGTGCGGCACGGCGGTCACGCGATGGCGGCGGGCTTGAGCGTTCAACCGGATAAGATTGATTTGCTGCGGCAGCGTCTGAATGAATTGGCGCGGCGCGCCTTGAAGCCGGAGGATTTGCAGCCGTTGCTGCGCCTCGATGCGGAAGTGGGTTTGGACGAAATGAGTTTGGAAATGCTCGGCGAACTGGCGCGCTTGAAGCCGGCCGGGCAGGGGAATTCGCCGGTGCAATTCTGGGCGCACGGCATCACGCACCAACGCCCGCTCCAGCGCATGGGCAGGGAGAAACAACACGTCAAACTTTGGGTGACGGACGGTGCCGTGACGCATGAGGCGGTTTGGTGGAATGGCGGCGACAAGTCGCTGCCCGTTGGGAAATTTGATCTGGCGTTCGCGCCGCAGGTGAATGAATTCAACGGCCGCCGCACGGTGCAATTAAAAGTGCTCGATTGGCGGGCGGTGTAGGGCGCAACCGGCGCCGCCAAACCGACTCAGCCCGTTGGTTGGTGGTTGGGCCAGGGTGCATCCGGCGGCGTGAAGTGTTTTTAAAATTACTTGCAATTACTTCGGGAATGACTAAAGTTGCATCGTCTGTTGGACAACTTGTCCTTTCGAGGCATGGAAAATCTTCAAGTGAACGTGGTTCAGTGATGATTTGAGACCCGATGGTCGGGAACAGTCTGGAAAAACGGTTGGTCTTGAACAGCAAATCATTAAATGAGCACTAAACTGTTTGTGGGAAATCTTTCCTTCAACACTACTGAAAATGACCTGCAAGAAGCGTTTGCCGCCCACGGCACGGTCGTCGAAGCCAACCTCATGATGGACCGGATGAGCGGCCGTTCGCGCGGCTTCGCCTTCGTCACCATGTCCACACCCGAAGAAGCGCAAAAGGCGATCGCCGCCATGAACGGCGCGACGCTGGGCGAGCGTCAATTGACGGTTAACATCGCCCGTCCCAAAGAAGAGCGTCCCCGCGGTGACCGCGGCCCGCGCCGTGACTTCGGCGGCGGTGGCGGCGGCGGTGGCGGACGTCGTGATCGTTATTAATCATTGCTTCAAACAACCTTGGCCGGGGCGGCGTTCTTAACCAGCGTCGCTCCGTGCCGTTTTTATGGTGCGGTTTTTTATTGGCTTTCACGGTGCTTCCCTGGATAAAATCCGGCATCTTTCATGGAAGAACACATACAGATCGAGGGACGTATTTTGACGGTGCTGGCCGGGACGATGTTTCGTGTCGAACTGGACAATAAACATCAGGTCCTCGCGACCATTTCCGGCAAGATGCGCAAACGATTTGTCCGCCTCACCGCGGGCGACCGCGTGAAAATGGAAATGTCGCAGTACGATTTGAACAAGGCACGCATCGTCTGGCGGCTGGGCTGAATTGACGGAAAAAATTTCGTTTGCGGTTGCGCTTGCGTCGGCAACCGGCCAGCAACAATTTTACTGCATGAACGCCGCCATTCTTGTCGCCGCCGGCAAAGGCATCCGCATGGGCGCGGGTGTGGACAAATTGTTTCTCAAAGTGGCCGGACGCCCGGTCGTCGCGCACACCTGGCAGCGGTTCGATGACACGAAGTGCATCGGCGAAATTATTCTCGTCGTCCGCGAGGGGATGGAAAAAAACTTCTCGGAACTCGCGGCAAAATTTCATTTTCAAAAACCATTCCGGGTCGTCGTGGGCGGGACGGAACGGCAGGATTCGGTCTGGAACGGCCTGGAGGCGTTGTCGGTGACGGCGGAAATTGTGGCCATTCAGGATGCGGCGCGCCCCTGCACGAGCCGGGAGTTGATCGCCGCAACGGTCAAGGCGGCGGATGAAAACGGCGCCGCGGTGGCGGCACAACCGGTGACGGACACCATCAAGGAATCCGGCGACAGCAGATTCATTCAGCACACCCTCGACCGGTCGCGGCTTTGGACGGTGCAAACGCCCCAGACGTTTCGGGTCGAGGTGATTCGCCGGGCGCTGGCGGAAGCGCGCCGCCGCAAATTGATTTTCACCGACGACACGGCGGCGTGTGAATTGATTGGCCAGCCGGTCCGGCTGGTGTCCAGCGTGGCGCCGAATCCGAAAGTCACGGTGCCGGGCGATTTATCGTTTATTGAGACGTTGTTGAAAGGTGAAATTTGATTTTATAATACCCGGATAGGGCGCACCTGGACACTGCGACGGAACGCCGCAGTCATGCGGCAGCGGATCGTATGATTGAACGCCCTGCCGGATAAATCCGGCGTTCCTTCCGAAACGATGCAGCTATGTTTGTTGCAGCGTCCAAATACTTTGTGTCTGGACGGCTTTGTGGTAGTTTTCCCCAGTTTATGAAACGACGTTTGATTTATGGCTTGGTGATTGTGGTGCTGGTATTGAATCTGGCGATTGGCGCGCGGATTTATCTGGGGTCGGCGCACGCGGCGGGCAAGCAGGACGCGGTGTATCCGAATCTGGAGTTGTTCGCCAACGTGCTTGAAAAGGTGCGCAAGGAATATGTGGACGGCCAGAATCTGACGTATCACGACCTGGTTTACTCGTCGCTCAAGGGCATGCTCGGCTCGCTGGATCCTCACAGCGAATTCATGGACGTGAATGATTACCAGCAATTGCAGAACGACACGGAAGGACGATTCGGCGGCCTCGGCCTCGTCGTTTCGATGAGGGACAATTATGTGACCGTCGTTGCGCCAATGGAAGATACGCCGGGATTTCGCGCGGGGATTTTGTCCGGCGACCGCATCATAAAAATTGACGGCAAGAGCGCCGAGAAAATGTCGTTGCCGGAAGCGGTCAAACTGTTGCGGGGCGAGCCGGACACGAAGGTGACGGTGACCATTCAGCGTCCGCCGTCGGGCCTGGTGAAGGATTACACGCTCACGCGCGCCATCATCAAGACGGACATGGTCAAGGACATCAATGGCAAAAAAGAGTTCCTGCTCGGCGACGACAAAATCGGCTACGTCCGCATCACGGAATTCGGCAACAAAGCCGGCGAAGAACTTGAAGCCGCCTTGAACAAACTGAAGGCGGAGGGAATGAAGGCATTGATTGTTGATTTGCGCTGGAATCCCGGCGGCTTGCTGGATGAGGCGGTGGAAGTATGCGGGAAATTTCTGCCCCGCGGCCAGTTGATCGTTACCACCGAAGGACGCGATCCCAGTCAGAATTCCGTCCGGCGTGCCGATGGCCGCGGCGATGAATTTGCCGGCAAGGACGGTTCCCCCAAGCCGATGGTCGTGCTGGTCAATCTCGGCAGCGCGAGCGCGGCGGAAATCGTCACCGGCTGTTTGCAGGATTTGCACCGCGCGGTCATTCTCGGCGAGAAGACTTTCGGCAAAGGCTCGGTGCAAAGCATTTTTCCGCTCGATGACGGCTCGGCGCTGAAACTCACGACTGCCAAATATTATACGCCCAGTCACAAGGTTATTCACCAGCATGGCATCACGCCGGACATCGAAGTGCCCATGACCGAGGAACAGGAGGCCGCTTTGGTGCTGAAACGCACGCTCGGCGGCCTGGAATCGCTTAACGCCACCAATCGCGTCAGCGTCGAAAACGTCCATGACATCCAGCTCGAACGCGCCCGGGATTTGCTCAAGGGCATCATGCTTTATAGCGGACGCGCGGCTGAGGCGGCAAAAATGGCCGCGAAATAAAATGAGACCTCTGCAAAATGGGCGTAGCGGCTTTCGGCATCCCGCAAAGCGGGACGGACGATTCAATTGTCCGAAGAAATGCGGCGGTTTGCCGACACGCCGCTACGATCAACATGACGGTTCTTGCCCTTGAAACTTCCTGCGACGAAACCAGCGCCGCGGTCGTGCGCGACGGCCGGGTTTTGTCCAGCGCCGTCTCCTCGCAAATCAAGCTGCACGCGGAATACGGTGGCGTCGTGCCGGAACTGGCCGCCCGCGAACATTTGCGGAACTTGATGCCAGTCACGCAGAGCGCGCTTAGCGAAGCGGGTGTCAAACCGGAACAACTTGATGCCGTCGCCGCCACGCAAGGACCGGGTTTGCCGATGGCCTTGCTCGTCGGATTCAAGGCCGCGCAATCCATCGCGTTCTCCCTGCGGAAACCATTCGTCGGCATCAACCATCACGAGGCGCATTTGTATTCGCCGTGGATTTCCAGTTGGAGTGTGGCCGTCCCCGGCCACAGCNNGTGGCTGTGGCCGAGGACGGCCACACTCCGTTACACGCCGATTTCGCCGCCTTTCAACCAAACGTTTCACTCATCGTCAGCGGCGGACACACGATGCTGGTGAAAGTTGAATCCGAATTGAAACATCGCGTGCTCGGCTCGACGGTGGACGACGCGGCGGGTGAATGTTTCGACAAAACCGGCAAGCTCATGGGGCTGCCGTATCCCGCCGGACCGGAAATTGACCGGCTGGCGGAGCAGGGGAATCCCAAGGCGTATGACTTCCCGCGGCCTTTGCTTCACGACGCGAGTGACGATTTCAGCTTCAGCGGCCTGAAAACCTCCGTGCGATATTATCTCCGCGATCATCCGGGGATTTTGGATGACACGCAACGAATACGCGATTTGTGCGCCAGCATTCAGGCGGCCATCGTTGAAGTGCTCGTGAAGAAAACCATCCGCGCGGCGAAGCGGAACCACGTCCGTTGCGTGACCGCCTCCGGCGGCGTTACCTGCAACCGCACCTTGCGCCGCGAACTCGCGCGCGCGTGCGCGCGCGAAGGTTGGATGCTGCGTCTCGCGGATAAAAGTATTTGTACCGACAACGCGGCGATGATCGGCATTCTGGCTGAACGAAAACTTCTGGCGAACGTCGCGCCAACATCGCTTGACGAGGAAATCAAACCCAGCTGGGTTTTGGCGTAAACTACGACTAAAGGTGGGACAACGAATGGTGATGGTATAAAAATCCTTTCGCCAGAGGCTTCCTCCGCCAGCTACGATTGAGGCGCATGCCTGACCGTTTGCCCATTTACGAAATCGAACGCGACATCATCGCCCGGCTGAAAACTGACCGGCGGCTGATTTTGTCCGCACCGACCGGTTCCGGCAAATCCACGCAAGTCCCGCAGATGTTGCTCCAGCACGGACTGCTCGGCGATGGGCAGGTCGTGATTCTCCAGCCGCGCCGGCTGGCCACGCGGCTGCTCGCGTCGCGCGTGGCGCAGGAACTCGGTGTCCAGCTTGGCAACGAAGTCGGCTACCAAATCCGCTTCGAAAATGTCACATCGCCCCAGACGAAAATTCGTTTTGTAACGGAAGGTGTTTTGCTCCGGCAAATGATTGACGATCCGAAGTTGCGCGGCGTTTCGGTCCTCATCTTCGACGAATTTCACGAACGCCATCTTTACGGCTACATCACGCTGGCTCGCGCGCTCGACTTGCAGGAGCAGCACCGGCCGGATCTGAGTCTCATCGTCATGTCCGCAACGCTGGATGCGGAGTTGTTGGGCAAATACATGAATGACATCGAGACGACCCCTCTCCCGTCCTGCGGACACCCTCTCCCCGCTGGGCGGGGCGAGGGACGGGGCGAGGGGCGCGAATCATCTCAATCGAAATTTTTCTGCTCGGTCTTGTCCTCCGAAGGCCGGGTGTTCCCGGTGGAAATCGAATACGCCGTTGAGCCGGAGTACGTGGACAAGCGTCCCATTTGGGAGCAGGCTGCCGAGGCCTTCAGCCATTACGTCGGCTCCGGCGGGGAGGGGGACGTGCTGGTGTTCATGCCGGGCGGCTTTGAGATTTCGCAAACCATCGAGGCCATCCGTCATACTTCGGAAGCAAAGGGTTTTATTTTGCTTCCGTTGCACGGCGAACTTTCTCCCAAAGACCAGGACGCCGCGGTGGCGCGTTACGGTCAACGCAAAGTGGTCGTTTCCACCAACGTGGCCGAGACGTCGCTGACCATTGACGGCATCCGGCTGGTGATTGACAGCGGGCTGGCGCGCATCCCGCGTTACGATCCGTATCGCGGCATCAACACGCTGCTGATCGAGAAGATCAGCCAGTCATCCGCCGACCAGCGCACGGGTCGGGCGGGTCGCACCGCGCCGGGCGTGTGCATGCGGCTCTGGTCGCGGGAGGAACATGGACATCGGCTGGTTCAGGAGTTGCCGGAAATCAAGCGGCTCGATCTGGCTGAAGTCGTGTTGACGCTCAAAGCCGCCGGGGTGGAAGATTTGCGGAAATTCCGCTGGCTCGAACCGCCAAACGAACAAAGCCTGGTCCACGCGGAGGAATTGTTGCTGGATTTGGGTGCACTTCACATTGTGGCACAGGCGTCCACGCCTGTGAACGAAAACCAGATTGGCAGAATTTCAGAACACAGGCCGGAGGCCTGTGCCACACAAATCACGCCTATCGGGCGCAAGATGCTCGCGTTTCCGCTGCATCCGCGTTACTCGCGCATGTTGCTCGCCGCCCATGAGTATGGCTGCGTTCATCAAGCCTGCCTCGTTGCTGCGCTCACTCAGGGACGCGACCTCCTGCTCCATAATGTTGACCGCGACACAAACTCGCTCCGCGAGGATTTGCTGGGGGAGAAGGCGTCGTCGGATTTCTGGATTCTCATGCGCGCGTGGACTTATGCGGCCAAAAACCAATTCCGCCTCGATGCCTGCCGCCGGCTCGGCATCCACGCCGTAACCGCGCGGCAGGTCGGGCCGCTGCTCGACCAATTCATCCGCATCGCCGAACGCGAAGGGCTGGACGTGAAACCGCGCGAGGTCAAGGACGAGGCGTTGCAAAAATGCATTCTGATTGGTTTTTCCGACCGCGTGGCGCGCCGGCTCGACCAGGGCACGCTCCGTTGCGAATTGGTCCACAATCGTCGCGGCGTGCTGGCGCGCGAAAGTGCCGTGCAACACAGTCCTTTGTTCGTGGCCGCCGAAGTTCGCGAAGTCGAAGGCCGGGAGGTGAACACCATTCTTTCCCTCGCCACGGCCATTGAAGTGGACTGGTTGCGTGAACTTTACCCCGAAGACATGGAATTCGACCTGCACGTCCAGTTCGATTCAACGGCCAAGCGGGTACAAGCTGCGGAGCTGGTGAAGTTTCGCGGTTTGGCGCTGTCGGCCAAACGCGTTGATCCGCCGCCGGCCGACATGGCGGCACAATTGCTGGCCGATGAGATTATTGCCGGACGATTGCCGTTGCCGAATTGGGATCACAGTGTCGAGCAATGGCTGTTGCGGCTGCGCCTGCTTTGCCAGCATTGCCCCGAGCTCCAGCTTCCGCCCATCACCGAAGACGACCGCAAGCACATCATCGGGCAGCTTTGCCACGGCGCGGTGAGTTACAAGGACATCAAGGAACGCGAAGTGAAACCGGTCGTGATGTCATGGTTGTCCGAGCCGCAGCGCGGGTTGCTGGACAAGCACGCGCCGGAACGGTTGACGCTGCCGAATGGCCGCACGCCGAAAGTCGCCTATGAAGCGACCGGCTCGCCGTATATTTCGTTGCGCATCCAGGAACTTTACGACGTGACCCAGACACCGAAGATTGCGCTGGGCCGCGTGCCGGTGCTGGTTCACATTCTAACGCCGGGCATGAAGCCGATCCAAATTACGCAGGACCTCGCCAGTTTCTGGCGCGAGCATTATCCGCGCATCAAATCCGAGTTGCAGCGGAAATATCCGAAACATTTGTGGCGATGACATGCGTTCAGCATTTCAGATTGGTGGCACGGGCGTCGCGCCCGTCAAATCCGGCGTTCCGCCGGATTTCGTCAGGTGCCATCCATTGCTGGTTTATTGCAGGAACCAAAGCCAGTTCACGTCCCACAACGGTTTCGAGCGGGACGCCCGAAACAACAGGCCAGAGGCCTGTGCCACCCATCGGATTTTGAAAACATGCCCTAGAGCGGACGCACGTCTGCTGCTACCATTCATCGCATGAACGGCATTGACCAACTCTGCCCGAAGTGCGGGCTGTGCTGCAACGGCGTTTTGTTTGCCGACGTGGAATTGCGCAAGGGCGACGACGCCCAACGGTTGGCTGAACTTGGGTTGTCGTTGGAGAAAAAAGGCCACAAGAAGGCTTTCGCGCAGCCATGCGCCTGTTTCGATCGCACTCTTTGCCGGATTTACAGCGAACGTCCGAAACGTTGCCGGACGTTTGAGTGCGGTTTGTTGAAGCGCGTTCAGTCCGGTGAGCTTGACGCGGACGCGGCGTTGAAATTGATTGCCCAGGCCAAGCGTCAGGTGGAAAAAGTTTGCAAGCTTTTGCGCCATGTGGGTTCGGATGACGAGCGACTCGCGTTGAGTCAACGCTATAGGCGGGCCATGGGCGAGCCGGTGGATTTGTCTGGCGGGAAAGCGTCTGTTGAACTGCCCGGAAAACTGATGACTGCCTATCGTGATTTGATGCAGACGCTTCAGGGGGGTTTCTTAACGTGAGGTTTGAAGCGGCGGTCTGCCCCGAAAGCTTTCGGGGTTTGTGACCGCCGGAAGTTTCAAATGGCGACGGTCGCAGACCGCCGCTACAGCTCAATTCCAAAAATCTGCCGCCCAACCGGGTCTTTGGCCTATGCCGCTATCCTGCGGGACATTTTTTTTGTGAGTGTCACCCGCCAGGGATCGTCGTCGGCGTAGTTCACCTTGGCAAACCAGAGGTAATAAAACTCACCTTTGTCTTCAAACATCCACTGCTGCACCGGATCCCCGGCTTTCATCCTGAACGTCATTTCGGGCTGGTCGCCCCAATCTGAACCCAAAGGTATCTCCGAATCCTCCATTTCCACCGGTCCGCCCAACAATTCCAGCACCTGGGAGGTGCTCCAACCTCCCTTGATTTGGCCAAACTTCTTTTTGAATGACGGTTTGAACCACAACATACCCAAATGGTCTGATTGACCCAAAATTGAACCCCGACTGGCTGACAGCGCAAGAGGAAAATACAGGAACAAATGGTTCATATGCCGTAGCCTGATACTGTGGGACTATGTCGTTGACAAACAAAAGAAGTGCTCCGGCACGGGTCGTGCGGTTGACGGACGAGAGCGGCGGTCAACCGCCGCAGTCTCCCGCAATGCGGGACTGGCGCGATTGCTAAGCGGCTCACTGATCACGCGAAGCGTCTGGACTGCGGTGGCTTTAGCACCGCTTTGTTGTCTGACAGGGTCATGGTTTGTTAAAGGCATAATCCCAAGATACTCTGGTGGAACGCTGCATTCATGCGGCAGCGAACCCGCACCATTTAACGCCCTGCCGGATAAATCCGGCGTTCCTGCCGAAATAATGCGCTGGACTATTTCAGAGACAGGCTGGAAGCACTGTACTACTTCACCAGCGTCCGGCAAAACCTGTCAATCCGTTCCAAACCCTTCTCAAGGTTCGCCATGCTGGTGGCGTAGCTGATGCGGATGTAATCGTCCGCGCCGAACGCGATGCCGGGCACGGCGGCGACCTTCTCCGCTTCAAGCAGCTTCGCGCAGAATTCGGTGGACTTAAGGCCGGTCTTGGAAATATTCGGGAACAGGTAAAACGCACCCTTCGCATTCACGCAGGAAATGCCGGGAATGGTGTTCAACTTCTGGTGCGCAAACCGGCGGCGCTTGTCGAATTCCACCAGCCAGGCTTTCAAATGATCCATTGAACCGTTAATCGCGGCCAGTGCACCTTTCTGCGCGAACGACGTCGGGTTGCTGGTGCTGTGGCTTTGCACGGCGTCAATGGCCTTGGCAATCGGCTCCGGCGCGGCGAGGAAGCCCAGCCGCCAACCGGTCATGCTCCAAGCCTTGGCGAAGCCGTGAACGATGATAGTGTGTTCCTGGTGCGCTGGCGAGAAGCTGGCAATGCTCTTATGCACAGCGCCATCGTAAAGCAGATGCTCATAAATTTCGTCGCTCATGATGAGCACTCCTTTTTCCACGCAAACATCACCCAGCGCCTTGGTTTCCTCCGGCGTATAAACGCTGCCGGTTGGGTTGCTGGGCGAATTCAAAATGAACAGCCGGGTGCGCGGCGTGATGGCGGCGCGGAGTTGTGCGGGCGTGACTTTGAATTCGGTCTGGTCGGTGGTTGGCAGAATCACCGGCCTGGCGCTCGCGAGCTTCACCATTTCCGGGTAGCTCAACCAATACGGCGCGGGGATGATGACCTCGTCGCCTTCCTGGCACGTCGCCAGAATGACGTTGCAACACGAATGTTTGCCACCGCAACTCACGATGATCTGCGATGGTTTGTAAGTGAGGCCGTTTTCGCGTTTGAACTTGTCGGCGATGGCCTGGCGCAATTCCGGGATGCCGCTGGATGGGGTATATTTGGTGAACCCGGCGGCGAGCGCCTTGGCGGCGGCGTCCTTGATATGTTGCGGCGTGTCAAAATCCGGTTCGCCGACGCCAAAGCCGACGACGTCCTCGCCCGCGGCCTTCATGGCCTTGGCCTTGGCGTCAATGGCGAGGGTGAGCGACGGTGACAGCGACGCGGCGCGTTGAGAAATTTTATAGTTCATATTAAAGCGTCGGAAAGATTACGGGCGATGCGCAGAAATTCAAGGAGGGAATTCACGACGTGGTGAAGTCGGCGCAACTTTGTGCAATGGGCGGGGTTGAATGGATAAATCAACAAATTATGAATGGGTCCCATTTTCCGAAGGCGGGGTTGTTTCTGGTTGTGGTTTTTCTGGGCCTCTCAATCCAGATGGCCAGCAGCAGTGATCTGAAAAGAGGAGACGCCCCGCCTTTATTACAGGCCGCCACGCTGTTACAGGCGCCGCCGGGCGCAAGCATGGATGCCAAATCACTTCATGGCAAGGTGGTGGTATTGGAGTTCTGGGCGACGTGGTGTGGTCCGTGTGTCGCTGCCTTTCCGCATCTGAACGAACTGGCTGACAAGTTCAAGGACCAGCCGGTGCAGTTCATCGCCATCACCGCCGAGGATGAAGCCACGATCAAACCGTTCCTCACCAAGCGGCCGATTCATGCGTGGGTCGCGTTGGACACCGACCGGGCCATGAACAGCGCCTATGCCATCAGGTCCCTCCCGCACACGGTGATTTTGGGCAAAGATGGGAAAATTGCCGCCATTACCTATCCGATGATGCTCACGGAAAAACACATCCATGACCTGCTGGCGGGCAAAAAAATAGATCTGCCGGAACCGGGTGCTGGGGAGGAAACCGTGGCCAACAAAAATGCCAATGAGCAGCCGCCTTTGTTCCAGGTATTGGTGCGCCGTTCGGTCTATACCAACGGTTCCTGCGGTGAAGGCAATGGCACGTTGAATGCCCGCGCCTGGTCGGTTCGGGATATGTTGCCGATCGCATTCGATGTGCGTTCCGATCGCATCCTGACCAACGCGCCGTTGCCGGAAGGTAAATATGATTTCAACATCACCCAGCCCCGGGGTGCGGATGAAGCCATCGGACCCCTGCTGCAAGCGGCATTGAAATCCGCCTTCGGCCTGACGGGCAGCCGGGAAACCAATGCCGCGGAGGTGTTGCTGCTGAAAGTGAAGACGCCCGACGCCGCGGGACTGGTGGTATCGCCAACGCCGAGCAGCTCGTTTCGTTACGGACCGGGAGACATCGAAGGAATGAATGTTTCCATGAGCGAGCTGGCCATGGCTCTGGAAAACTGCCTGAAGAAACCGGTGATTGACGAAACGGGTCTGACCAATTGCTACGATGTCACCTTGAAATGGGAACAGAAATCTGTTGCTGAACCAAATTCCGAGGGCCTGATGAAGGCGCTCCGGGAGCAACTCGGATTGGGCCTCGAGCCGGCCACGCGCCCCATCGGGATGGTGCGAATCGAACAAGTCAAAGGGCCGGAAACCGGCAAGACGCAACATTGAAAGGATTCACAGTCCATTTAAAGCGAGATCCAGGACATCGGGCAGAATTTTCCCGGCATATACCGACACCATGAGAATCCTTATCTTATTACTCCTTACAGTCTGCCTGCTCAATGCAAATGCCATCAGCCTCCCGGATGGTCCCGAGGTCGGACAGGTGGCTCCCACGCTCAAGCTGTCCACCTGGTTGCAGGCACCGCCCGAGGCCGTGCTGGGCTGGCCGACCGGCAAGGTCGTGGTGCTGGAGTTTTGGGCAACCACCTGCGGCCCATGCGTGGCTTACATTCCGCATCTGAATGAATTGGCGGACAAGTTCAAAGACAAACCGGTGCAGTTCATCGCCGTTACGGGCGAGAACGAAAGCGTGATCAAGCGGTTCCTGAAAAAGACGCCCATTGACGCCTGGATCGGTCTGGGCCCCGACGGCGGGCTCGGCGAAAACACACCCTATCGGGTGGTTGCGATTCCACACACCGTGATTATTGACGCTCACGGCCGCATTGCGGCCATCACGAATCCATTTATGCTTTCCGCCGCGATGATTCAGTCATGTCTCGACGGTTTGTCGGGCACGCCGGCCGGCGAACAAATGTCCGCAACGAATAAAGTGCCCCCGGTGGAAGAACGCTGGACATCCGACGGTGGACAGATGCCCGGCATGATTCCCGGTCAGTACAAGATGGGAATAAAACCATTGTTTCAAGTAATGATCCGACCCACGCCAACGAATTCAACGCCCTCACCGCCAGGGAAAAATTTGCCACCCGGGATGTATAACTTGATGTATAATCGCCCGGTGGAAACCTGGATGCATGGCCAGGCATTAACCCTTCAGAATGACCCGTTGAACCGGGCGATTGAAGTGGCCTTCGGCGTCAAGATGACGCGCATCGTCGCTGAAACTGAACTGCCGAAAGAAAAGTATGATTTCTACATCACCTTGCCGCCAATCAACGGGCACCCCCAAACACAAGCCACCTTCGAAGCCGTGTTCGCGCAGGCGGTGGCGGCGACCTTTGGTCTGACCGTGAAACGAGAGACGCGGGACATTGATGTGCTGGTATTAAGAACCAATGCCACCAGTCTGGATGCGTTGTCCAAAAGCATTAATCCTGACGGAAAATACTCGGCGTTTTGTGATGAGGCGGCAGCAACCAATCAACCACTGAGCGCCCTGGCCGAAGAACTGGAAATTATAATCGCGAAGCCGGTCCTCGATGAAACGGGCCTGACGAATCATTACGACTTTGACATCAAATGGGAACAAAAGGATTACGCCCATCCAAACCTTGCGGGCATGACCACTGGAGTAAAAAAGTTGGGACTCGACTTGGTGCCTGTGAAAAAGTCGGTGGAAGTGATCGTGGTATGCAAGGCACAGTAGCGTTCATTCGGCGTGTAAACCGGATGTGCTCCGTCTGCGGATACAATTGAAGCGCAAGAATGGAAATTGAATGCTCGGTCAGAGTTGGGCGGGCAGGGTCGCACCGCCGGGGCGACCGATGCGGACATCCCGGCGGGATGTCCCTGCCAACTCACTTCGTCAGATAATACTTCCGGGTGTATTCCTTGACCATGCGGTCGGTGGTGAATTGCGGCACGAGCGTGACCATCGCGCGGCGGATGCGCTGAATCCACTGGCGCGGAATGCCTTGTTTGTCGCGGTCGAAAAACATCGGAACAATCTGTTCGGTGAGCGTCTGGTAAAGATTGGCGCTGTCCACGCGATCCTGTTCCTCGACATTATTTGGGTTGGAATCGCCGCCGATGGCAAAACCGTTGGTGCCGTCGTAGCCTTCGCGCCACCAGCCGTCGAGGATGCTGAAATTCAGACAGCCATTGCAGCCGGCCTTCATGCCGCTGGTGCCGGAGGCTTCCAGCGGTCGGCGCGGGTTGTTCAGCCACACGTCGCAGCCGGATACCATCTGCCGCGCGATATGGACGTCGTAGTTTTCGACAAACACCACACTGCCCACCAATTCGCCCTGCTTGCTGAGGTGAATGATTTGCTGGATGAAACGCTTGCCTTCGTCGTCGCGCGGATGCGCCTTGCCGGCGAAAATAAATTGCACCGGACGCTGCTTGTCGTGCGCGAGTTTCACGATGTTGTCGAATTGCTGGAAAATCAGCGGCGCGCGTTTATAGGTGGCAAAGCGGNNAGGATGTAGCCGACAATGCCGAGAGCAAACAATTCGCTCGTGTTCGTGGAGTTAGATGCTGATTTCGTGTTCTGCCGCGGGTTCAAGGCGTTGTAGGAGACGGAGAAAGTGTCGCCTTGTGCCCTGGCTACAGGTGACGTGAAGTTGTCGCTGTAGGTTCTTCCGTGGGCGTAGTAGGTGAAGGAAATGGTGAATTTGTCAGTGTTTGCGGCAATGCCGAGGGTGAACGTATTCATTCTGGCGAACTCATAGCGGCAAGCCGTGACTCTGGCTTCGGTTTCCATCCAGGTTGGCCGAGAATTGGCTCGTGCTGTGGTGCTCGTAGCCTTAACGTTTGATGTTTCGATGATCAGCCCTGTCCTCGCCTTCCGCTTCTTGGAGCGATGACCTGCCGCACTCAGCATTTGCCTCGCTTGTTCAATTATGCCTGGATTGGCCATCAGCGTTGCCACAGGATCTGCTTCGCTTCGAGCGGCACCGAAGCGTTGGGATGGTGGGGGATGATGCGCCCAGTGTAGTCGCTCGCAGGACGGGTTGCGGAGATCTGGGCCGAATAGGTGAGCACGCCCGGGGAATCGGTGCTGGGTTCGGGTGCAATCATCACCTCGAGAACAGGTTGGCCGCCCTGAACTGAGTCTGCGTAGAGTTCGACTATCAGTTGATCCGGATTGAGGTTGCCCGGAAGAACATCGACCTGAAAGAAATGCTGGCCGTCGCGCGTCTTGATTCCCACCGCGCCAAAGCGCACCGTGTTCCAATGGCGATCGATGTCCTGCTGCCAGTGGAGCAAACCCACGCCAAGCGCGCTATCCCCGGCTGCACGCTCGTGGTAACCAGAAGCGGCCGGCAGATAGTGATTCTCGGTATATTCGCGGATGGCACGGGTAGCAGAAAATTCCGACGTGAGCCGCGCCATACTCTCACGGATGCGTCCCAACCACCTGGATGGCATTCCCGTTTCATCTCGCTCATAGAAGTCTGGGATTACCTGACCCTCCAGCAACGCATACAAAGCTTCTGCCTCTGTGGCATCCCATGCTGGATCATCTCCATGTTCCTGGCCGTCACCGATAGCCCAGCCAACTTCGGGGGAATAGGCTTCCGCCCACCAGCCGTCCAATTCAGAAAGATTCAGGCCGCCGTTGACGAGAACCTTCATTCCACTCGTCCCGCAGGCTTCCCAAGGGCGCCGCGGCGTGTTGATCCACAGATCGATACCCTGAACCAATTCCTGGGCTAGCAGCATGTCGTAGTCGCTGAGGAAGACAACACGACCTTGGACTTCTGGACGCTTGATGAAGTCCTTCCATTGCTTGATCAGCGCCTGCCCAGGCAGATCCTGCGGATGAGCCTTGCCGCCGAGAATCAGCTGAACTGGACGCTGCGGATTGGAAAGAAGACGAATCAATCTCTCAGGATCGTGCAAAAGAAGGTTGGGGCGTTTATAGGTGGCAAAGCGGCGCGCGAAGCCAATGGTCAGTGCGTCAACGTTGAGCAAATGTTCGAAGCGGATGTAATCGCCGGGCGCGATGCGCTGGGTTTGGTGCAACAGCCGGCGGCGGATGAACTCAATCATCTCGCGCCGCAGTTTGTAGCGCAACGCCCAAAGCTCCTCATCGGAAACGAACGACGCATCGGCCATTTTTTTCCAGAATTCAGCGTGGTGGATCGCCGAAGCCCAATCGTGTCCATATTTTTCGTCCCACATCTTTACCACGCCCTCTTTCTTGTCCTTCATTTTTTCCCGCCAGAACTGGCGCACCGAACCTTTCATCCAGCCGAGCAGGTGAATGCCGTTGGTGATGTGGCCGATGGGAACTTGTTCAACGGGGGTGCCGGGATAAAGGGATTGCCACATGTGACGGCTTGTGTCGCCGTGCAGTTCGCTCACGCCGTTGGCGGCACGCGAGACTTTGAGCGCGAGCACGGTCATGCAAAATGGCTCGTGCGCGTCTTCGGGATGCACGCGGCCCAACGGCAGGATGTCCTGAAACGGCACGGGCAACTGGTGCTGGTAAAGCATGAAGGCATAATCCATCAATTCCGGAGGGAAGCGGTCATGTCCGGCTTCAACCGGCGTGTGGGTGGTGAAAATACATTGCGCCCTGGTCGCGGCGACCGCGTCGGCAAATTTTTGTCCGGCCACCAGTTTTTCGCGGATCAATTCCAGCGTCAGGAAGGCCGCGTGCCCCTCGTTCATGTGAAAGACCGATGGTTGCACGCCGAGCTTGCGCAGCAGGCGCACGCCGCCGATGCCGAGCAGGATTTCCTGCATGATGCGCATCGTGCCGTCGCCGCCATAGACGCGAGACGTCAAATCGCGGAAATGCTGGGCGTTTTCCGGGCGGTTGGCGTCCAGCAGATAGACCGGCACGCGCCCGACGTTCACGCGCCAGGCCTGAAAGAAGACGCGGTTCATGTCAATTTCCACGTCGCACACGACCGGCTGGCCGCTGGCGTCCAGCACGGGTTCCAGCGGCACATTTTTCGGGTCCACCAGATTATAGAATTCGGTCTGCCAGTTGTTCGAATCAATGGCCTGTTGGAAATAACCTTCGCGGTAAAACAAACCGACGCCGACGAAGCCCAGGCCGAGGTCGCTGGCGGATTTCGCATGGTCGCCGGCCAGGATGCCGAGGCCGCCCGCCGAAATTGGCAGCGACTCGTGAAAACCAAATTCGGCGGAAAAATAAGCGACGGGATTTTGGAGCAATTGCGGCGCGTTCACGTGGCCCCAGGTGGTTTTGCACTGGAGATACGCCTCGAAATTGAGCAACACGGCCAGTGCGCGCTGCTCAAAATCGGCGTCTTGCAGGCGAACGCGCAGTTCGTATTCCGAGACTTCGCGCAAAATGGCGGCGGCGTTGTGATAAAGATTCTGCCAGTTGCGCGGCGATAGTTCCTGAAATAAATCCTGCGCCTCCTGATCCCAGCTCCACCACAAATTGCGGGACAACTTGTTCAAGCCCGTAACCAATGCCTGTAATTCCGCGCTCGCGAGAGGTTTCCTGGTCATACGTTTTTGGTCCTAAATGTTGCGCTGGCCGGCACAACGGCCGGCCAACGGCGCTGACATTAATTGCGGGCGCAAAATTCGGCAACATAAATTGAAAATGTGGCTGCCGATGGCATGGTGCAACCCGAATTATGCCCGGGCGGATGGCATAACTATTGCGGCCATATGAGGCGTGGAAGTGACTTCCCGTAAAATTTGGTAAAAAGGGAAATCAATTGGGGAAACAATAATTGGCGGATCGGAGCTGCCTGCGCTTTGGATCGAATGTCACAATCCTGGACATTCATACGCGGGCGGCCGGGAATCGCCAGGCAGGATATTAAAGGATTGCATGGAAGTTTTAAAAGCAATGTAGTCGCATGAAAGCGACCTTCATCAAACGGAAGAAATCGGTTGAACGGTTGCACCCGATACAAACCGCGCCGGGCAATTTGGGAAACCGGAACGGGGGCGAACCAATCTGCGAGCGTGAATTGTTGCGGACGCTGATTGACAACCTGCCGGATTGCATCTACGCCAAGGACACTGCGGGCCGGAAAACGATGGCCAATCCCGCCGACCTGAAAAACCTTCGCTGTCAGACCGAGGCCGAGGCCATCGGCAAGAGCGATTTCGATCTCTTTCCCAAGGACGTTGCCGATAAATTCTGGGCCGACGACCAGAAGGTGATTCGCGGCGAGCCGGTCATCAACCGGGAAGAGTATGTCTTGAACGACGCGGGCGAGAAACGCTGGCTGTTGACCAGCAAGCTGCCGCTGCGCGATCAAAATGGAAAGATTGTCGGGCTGATGGGCATTGGCCGGGACATCACCGAGCGCAAGCAGGCAGAGGAGGCATTGCGCCAGGCGCACAACGAACTCGAAAAGCGGGTCACCGAGCGCACGGCCGAACTGTCCCAGGAACGCCGGCTCCTGCGCACACTGATTGACAACCTGCCGGACGGCATCTATGCCAAAGACGCAGCGGGCCGGAAGACCATGGCCAATCCGGCCGACCTGAAGGTTCTGGGGTGCCAGACGGAAGCCGAGGCTATCGGCAAGAGCGATTTCGATCTCTTTCCGAAGGACATTGCCGAAAAATTCTGGGCCGACGACCAGAAGGTGATTCAAGGCCAGCCGGTCATCAACCGGGAGGAATTTTTTCTGGACGAACAAGGGCGGAAATGCTGGCTGTTGACCAGCAAGCTGCCGTTGCGTGATCAGGACGGAAAGACCGTTGGCCTGGTGGGCATTGGCCGGAACATCACCGAGCAGAAACAAGCGGAAGAGGCGCTGCGCCAGTCGCGCGATGAACTCGAAAAGCGGGTCACCAAGCGCACCGCCCAGCTTTCTCAAGAGCGTCTTCTGCTGCGCACGCTGATTGACAACCTGCCGGATTGCATTTACGCCAAGGACACTGCGGGCCGGAAAACGATGGCCAATCCCGCCGACCTGAAAAATCTCCGTTGCCAGACCGAAACTGAGGCCATCGGCAAGAGCGATTTCGATCTCTTTCCCAAGGAGATTGCCGCACAATTCTGGGCCGCCGACCAGAAGGTGCTTCACGGCGAGCCAGTCATCAACCGGGAGGAGCATTTCTTTGACGAAGCAGGCCGGAAACGCTGGTTGTTGACCAGCAAGCTGCCGCTGCGCGATCAACTCGGAGCCATCGTCGGTCTGATAGGTATTGGCCGGGATATCACAGCCATGAAGGAAGCTGAGGCCAAGCTCGATCAAATCCACAAACAGCTTCTGGAAATTTCGCGCCAGGCCGGGATGGCTGAAGTGGCCACCAGTGTCCTTCACAATGTCGGCAACGTGCTCAATAGCGTCAATGTCGCGTCCTCTTGTGTTGCCGACAGCATCAGGAACTCCAAGGCAGCCAACCTGTCCAAAGTTGTCGCTTTGCTGCGCGAGCACGAAGCGGACCTGGGCCATTTCATCACCAACGATCCCAAAGGTAAACAGTTGCCCGCGTATCTGGCGCAACTGGCCGGGCATCTGGCCGGCGAACAAACCGACGCTTTGGATAAACTCGCCCGGCTGCAAAAGAACATCGAGCACATCAAGGACATTGTTGCCATGCAACAAAACTACGCGAAGACTTCAGGAGTCCTTGAGTCGTTGCCCGTTGTTGATTTGGTGGAAGACGCCGTCCGGATGAATGTCGGCTCAATGGAGCGTCACAACGTGAAGATGCTGCGCGAATATTCCGAAACGCCGTTGGTTTTAACGGACAAGCACAAAGTGCTGCAAATTTTGGTGAACATCATTAACAATGCCAAACATGCCTGCAACGATTCCGGAAAACCGGACAAACAAATCATTCTGCGCGTGGTGAATGAAAATGAACGGATCAAAATATCCGTCATTGATAACGGCGTTGGCATTCCCGCGGAAAATATGACCCGGATTTTCAATTACGGATTCACCACCAGAAAAGACGGCCACGGCTTCGGCCTTCACAATGGCGCCCTGGCCGCAAAAGAAATGGGTGGAAACCTTGCCGCTTTCAGCGAAGGACCGGGGCGGGGAGCCACCTTCACGCTGGAACTGCCGGTCCAGGGACAAAAGGCAAACCCATGAACATCAACCCGGATAAAAACCATCGGATTTTGGTCATTGATGACAACAAGGCCATACACGAGGATTTTCGTGCCATACTGACCAGACCAAAAGCCTTGCCGAACGGCATGGCCGAAGCTGAAGCCGCCTTGTTCGGCGACGCAGTGCCGCAAATTGAATTTCCGGAATTCCAGATTAATTCCGCGTTTCAGGGGCAGGAAGGGTTGGATTTAATCGAGAAAAGCCTTCAAGAAAATCATCCTTACGCAATGGCCTTCGTGGATGTTCGCATGCCGCCCGGATGGGACGGCGTTGAAACCACGGCAAAAATCTGGCAAAAGTATCCCGATCTGCAAGTCGTCATTTGCACCGCCTATTCGGATTATTCGTGGGAAGAGATGTTGAAAAAACTGGGCTATTCCGACCGGTTGGTCATTCTGAAAAAGCCGTTCGACAACATCGAAGTTTTGCAACTGGCCATTTCCATGACTGAAAAGTGGCGGCTCTATAATCAGGCAAAGCTCCGGTTGGATGATCTGGAAAAAATGGTTCATGACCGCACCGTCCAACTGGAAACCACCAACAGCGAGCTGGTTGCCGCCAATCAACTGTTGACGATCGCGAAGGAAAAAACGCAGAAAATGGCCCAGGCCGCGCTGGTCGCCACCGAGGCCAAAAGCGAATTCCTTGCCAACATGAGTCATGAAATCCGCACCCCCATGAACGGCGTCATCGGCATGATCAATCTGTTGCTCGACACGCCCCTGGCCCCCGAACAGCGCGAGTTCGCCGATACCATAAAAATCAGCGCCGACAGTCTGTTGTCCATCATCAATGACATTCTCGACTTCTCAAAAATTGAAGCGGGCAAGATGACCATTGAAAAAGTGGATTTTGACCTGGGCGAGACGGTGAAAAATTCCATCGTGCTGCTCCGGCCCCGGGCAAAAGACAGAGGACTGGCCCTGAATTATGTGATCCATCAAGACGTTCACACCCGCATCGTCGGCGATCCCACGCGGCTTCGGCAAATCCTGCTTAATCTGTTCAACAACGCCGTCAAATTCACCGATAGAGGCGAGGTGTCTTTGGAAGTCGCGCAACTTGGCGAAAAGGACGGGGAAATCGAGTTGCGTTTTTCCGTCCGCGACACCGGCATCGGAATGTCGGAAGCAGTTCGGAAAAAATTATTTCAATCCTTCACGCAAGCGGACACCTCCACGACCCGCCGGTTCGGCGGCACGGGTTTGGGGCTGGCCATTTGCCGCAAGCTGGTTGAATTGATGGGCGGAGCCATCAACGTCACCAGCGATCCGGGCAAAGGTTCGACGTTCTGGTTCACCCTTCCATTCGCGAAACAAAAACCACACGACCTGGTGATGGATGGATCCATTGCCCGGGCGGAACCTCCCGGCGGTGCTCATGCGATTGGATTTTTCGCCACTCCAAACAGGCCCCGTGTCCTTTTGGCTGAAGACAACAAAGTCAACCAGTTGGTTGGAGTGAAACAGCTCCAGAAACTTGGTTACCAGGCGGATGTCGCGGGCAATGGACTGGAAGCCGTGGCAGCCTGGAAACGGGACAAATACGGCGTCATTCTGATGGATTGCCAAATGCCGGAGATGGATGGATATGAGGCCACTCGAAAAATTCGTGAATTGGAAGCGGAGCAAAATTTGCCGCCCGCGCGAATCATTGCGATGACGGCTAGCGTGATGAGAGAGGACCGTGACCTTTGCCTGGCTGCGGGCATGGACGATTACATTTCCAAACCTGTGGACACCGGCGAATTAAAAATCGCGCTTGAAAAAGCAGCCCAGCGCCGGACAGATGTTAATTGCGCGTTGGAACCATCCAATCAATGACGAGCGACCGTGGCAACCCATAATTTGGCTTCCCCAGGCCGCCACAAGTCAGTATTCCCATGAGGAAATGTCGGGAGTCGTTTCTTGCCGAACCGGTAGAATTTCCATTCGCAAATTGGCGGAAGGCGGCTAGATTTCCGGCGCGTTGGCAAAGGCATGAAAAAATACTGGCACGTCATCGGCATGGAGATCCAGAACAACCCGACCTGCCGCTTCAATTCTTTGGCACGGTTCACGGACCGAGCGCGGCGCGGTAAAAGCGAAAACGAAAAGCTGCGGAGTTCGGGTCGGTGAAATCGTAAATGCCGGCGCTGTTGGTCAGCACGGGTGTCCAGGTGGTGAAATTGGTGCTGGCTTGAATGAGGTTGGTGAGGCCCCCAATTCCGAAAAGTCGCATGCGAAACAGGCTGCCGTTCATGAGGAGCGGGCTGATTTGCGGTGTGTCGAAATTCTTCTGCCCGTTCCAGCGCGCGATGTTGAATGACGCCTTGTCGCCCGCCATCCGGAAGCTTCCGCTGGCGTAAAGGTTGTTGCCCGAAACGCCGAGACCGGAGATGGAGGCGCTAATCGAGCCGGGATACGTGACACCGTTGCCGAGCGCCGTCCAATTCGCGCCGTCCCACTCGGCGATGCGATTGGCGCTCGTGCCGCCCATGTTGGTGAACGTGCCGGCGGCGTAGAGATTCCCGCCCATGACTGCCAGCGCGTTGATGACGCCGCTGCCGACCAGCCCGCTGCTGAGATTCGTCCAGTAGCTGCCATTCCATAAGGCAATCTTGCTGGCTATCACGCCGCCGGCATTTGTGAACTGTCCCGCGACATACAGATTGGTGCCCAAGACGGCCATGGCGGTGACGTTGCTGTTAAGTCCCGTGCCCATGACCCACCCATAGGTGCCGTCGAAGCGCATGATGTTGTTACAGCCGACATAGCCGGAAGGGGGATTGGTATATTCGCCGAGGTAGAAATAGCCGCCGATAAAAATGTTGGTGCCGATACAGGCCAACGCGTCCATTCCAATAATTGGACTCAACGATGTTTCCCAATCGGTATAAGGCGGAAAGTTGATGGCAACACCCTGCCAGTTCGCGCCGTCCCAGCGGGAGAAAAACGGGCTGCCGTAATAGCTGACGTTGTAAAACGGCGCGCCCGCCGCATAAACGCCGTCCGGGCGAACGAGGATGGAAGCCACCGCACCGCCGGGATTGCCGAGCGCAGACCAGCTTGTCCCGTTCCAGGAAGCGATGTTGGTCACCGGCACACCGCCGGCATTCGTGAAATAGCCGCCGGCATAAACGTAATTATTGGTGACGGTGAGGGTGAGGATGGTTGTGCTGATGGGGCCGCTGATGACGCTCGACCCGCTGATGCCGGTACTGAGCGGGAACCAGTTCGTGCCGTCGAAACGGGCAATCATGTTCGCATTGGTTTGCCCCATCCAGCTCAATGAACCGCCACCCGCGTACAAATTGGTTCCATCGCCAGCCAGCGTGCGGGCGGTGGCGGCGATGCCGTTGATCTGGCCCGTGGTTCCGATGGGACTCCAATTCGCGCCGTCAAATGAAGTGATTCCCCCCATCAATTTGTTGCCCGCCGTGAGAAAATTGCCGCCGACATAAACATTCGTGTTGTTGTTGACGACGCGGTAGCCGGTCGCGCTGATGCCGCCGTTGGCCGCCGACCACGACGAGCCGTTCCAAACCGCGAAGTTGGCCACCTTCAGCCCGCCGGCGTTGGTGAACGAACCCGCGGCGCAAACCGAACCGTTGAAGACGGCGAGGCTGAGCACCTGACTGCCCGCGGCGCCGGTCAGCCCGCCGCCGGGCGCCGACCAGTTCGCGCCATCCCATCTGGCAATGTTCGCCGCCGACGTGGAACCGGCCTGCGTGAAGGAGCCGCCGACGTAAAGATCGGTTCCGTTGAAGGCCAGGGCGTAAACGATCGAATTGACTCCGCCGCCCACCGCCGCCCAACCAGAACCATTCCACACCGCGAGATTGGTGATGAGTTGCGAGCCGGAATTGATGAAATAACCGCCCGCGTAAACCAGGCCGCTATTGACGACGACGGTCCTTGCCGAGCCGTTGCCCGGTGTTCCGAGGCCGCCGCCCAAAGCATGCCAGGCGCTCCCGTCCCAATAGCCAATGTTGGTCATCATCACCCCGCCGGCGTCGGCGTTGGTGAATGCGCCGGCCACATACAAATTGTTGCCGTCCACCGCCAACCCGATGGCAATCCCGGAAAAGCCGAGGCTGTTCCAGTTCGCACCGTCCCACCGGGCAAGCCCGCTGATCGCCGCGCCGTTGACGTTCGTGAAAGCTCCGGCGACATACACCGCACCGTTTACAATCGCAATATCGGAGATGGTTGCGGTGCTGCCGGCAAAAGCACCCATCGTTGTCCACTGCAAACCGTCCCACACTTCCAGCGGCGCATTGGTCAACAATCCGGCGCTGACCTGGCCGCCCGCGTAAACTTTTCCGCCGCCAATTCCAATTCCCATGAAAACATTCGTCGCGCCCGGCCAGTTGAATTGCGGGTCCCAATGCTCGTCGCCTGGAACGGCACGCACCGATAACGCTGAAAGGAGAAATACCATTAGGCAGCCCGTGTGGGCGAAAGAAACAAGCCTTTTCATCTGATTGATTTGTGGTCTGAAACTGCGCCATGATAGCTGAGCCGCTGCCATAAGGCAAGCTTTTTTGCCGGGGACATCGCTTTGATTTTCTTTCGCCTGCCGGCTCGTTGCAACTGGCAACCACAAGCTTCGGCTTGCGTCCCGGCGCAACTCGAAAGGCGCGACTGCCACCCACCCGCGCGTTTTTCATTCGCCATTTGCCGGCTCGCGATTAAATTTCATCCGCAGCGCGAATGAAAAAATACTGGCACGTCATCGGCATCGGGATTCAGAACAACCTGACGTATCGCGTCAATTACCTGACGCGGACGCTGTTCAGTTTCATCCCGCTGTTTGCCATGCTGTCGCTCTGGCGCACGATTTACGCCGGGAAAGGGCAGGGGAGCGCGCTCGGCGGTTACATGCAGGTGTAGATGAATTCTATTGATTTCTGAGTGTAATGGGAATGTGCTTGACGGATTAGGGGGAGGCATTTATAAACCTTCCATTTGTTATGAATATTAACTTCACAAAATACCCATGAAACTCACCAAATTCCTTATCTGCGCAACCGTCCTGACCCTGGCGATGTTTTCTGCCAACAAAGCCTCCGCGTTAGTGCTGATGGGCGATGATGTGTTGACGTTAAGTGTCACTTTTCACACACAAGAGATTGACTATGGCCAGTCAGGGATTAAATACAAAATCGTCGATAAAACCCTTAACACAATTGATGTGCTGAATGCCTTGGCGAAGGATTTGGGCGTCACCAGCAATGGAGTGGTGGGTTTTCCGAAGGGTTCATATTTGGTTGTAGCGGGTGATAGCAACACTGTGGTTAAGAGTCAAAGCGGCCAAATTTGGGATGTCTCCCCCTATCTGCAATACTCATTGGCTTCAGACGTCGTGCTCGGTCACGGAACGGCTCCCCCCCTAAGCCCTGGAGGAGTTGTGCAGGGCCTTTCCTACACGTCTCTGGTTCACGTTCACTTTGAAGATGCCGATCATGTGGCGGATTTCACCGGTTTGGCCAATTCACAACCCACCGGTCCAGTTCCCGCTTCGGTTACCAGTCTGCCGGCGGCGTCAGGCAGCGGCATGCTGAATGGAAAGCCCGCGCTCATAACAGCCAAAGCGACCCTGAAATTTGTGCCGCTGTTAATTGGTGGTCCATTACCTGTTCCCAATGGCAAGTAAAAATTCCGGGCCGCGTATGAGCCGTTTAGGTTGCTGAGTTGAACACTTTTGAACCCGGCTATTTACTTATCGCTAAAATTGGTTTTTGAAAGCACGCCGGGTGCGTTCGCGCACAGCCACGTTCCAATCTTGTTACGTTAGGAGGCAGTTGCCCGGCCCAGCACGTCCGGATTTCCATTCGCAATTTGGTTTTGCGCGGTTAAATTCTCCCAGCGAGAATGAAAAAATACTGGCACGTCATCGGCATCGGGATTCAGAACAATCTGACGTATCGCGTCAATTACCTGGCGCGGACGCTGTTCAGTTTCATCCCGCTGTTCGCCATGCTGTCGCTCTGGCGCACGATTTACGCCGGAAAAGAGCAGGGGAGCGCGCTCGGCGGCTATACCCAGGCGCAGATGATTTTTTACTACCTGCTCGTCGCCGTGGTGGACGTGCTGACGGCGGTGAACGAGGACGACTGGCAGATCGCCGCGGACATCCGCGAAGGCAACATCAGCCAGTTCCTGCTCAAGCCGATTGATTATCTGTGGTACCGGCTGTGCCTGTTTTTTTCCGGGCGCATCGCATTTATCGCCATGGCGTCCGTGCCGCTGGCGGTTTTTATTTTCTGCTTCCGGGATTATGTGGTCTGGCCGGCCGGCGGGGCGGCGCTGCCCGCCTTTGTGATTTCGCTCGTGCTGACGGCGCTGCTGCAATTCTTCATCTCCTACACCATGGCCATGCTGGCGTTCTGGATGCTGGAAATTTCCACGTTCATTTTCATCCTGTTCGCCTTCGAATATCTGGCCAGCGGCCATCTCTTCCCGCTTGACCTGTTGCCGCCTGTCATCGGGCACGCGCTCTTTTTCACGCCGTTTCCGTCCATGCTTTACGTGCCCGTCGCCATTTACATGGGCAAGATCGCCGGGGCCGCCATCTGGTTCAGATTGCTGGGGCAATTGTTGTGGTTGCTGCTTGCGTATGCGCTGGCGCGATTCGCCTGGCGGCGCGGCATCAAGAAATACGCCGCGTTTGGAGGGTGAATGAGTCCAAAGTCCGAAATCCAAAGTCCAAAGTCGAAAGATGGCGTCACGCGTTACCTGGCGATTTACGCTGCGTTGTGGAAGACGTCCGTCACGCGCGAGATGTCGTTCAAGGGCAACTTCCTCCTTTGGATTCTCGTCGAATTGCTCTGGTTCGGACTGCAACTCGCTTTCGTGGGTGTGATTTTCAGCCAGACCACCACCGTCGGCACGTGGACGGTATGGCAGGTGGTGCTGCTCACCGGCACGAGCAGTTTCATCCAGCAGATTTACCAGGCGTTTTTCCTGGTGAACTGCACGAACCTTTCCGAACTCGTGCGAACCGGTAAAATGGATTTCCTGCTGTTGCTGCCGGTCAACACGCGCTTTTTGGTTTCGACGCGGCAGGTGGACCTGCCGTCGTTTGCCAACGCCGCGTTTGCCGTTGGCGTCATGACTTACGCGGCGGGGAAATTGCATTTGCACCCGACGGTCGCGCAACTGTTCGGCTTTGGCGCGTTGTGTGTCATCGGACTTCTGGTGCATTACTCGCTCATGTTCATGCTGGCCTCGGTGAGCTTTTGGACGGTGCGCGCGCAGGGCATTGTGTGGGGCTACTACAGCCTGTTCAACATCGCGCGAATGCCGGACGAGGCGTTTCACGGCGTGTTCAAGGCCGTGTTTACCTTCGCGCTGCCCGTGCTGCTCGTGTCCAACGTGCCCGTGCGCGTGCTGGCGGACAAATTGACTTCGCCCGCCGCGTGGCTGGTGCTGATCGGCTTGGGGGTCATTTGGGCGCTCATTTCCGAATGGTTCTGGCGGTTCTCCATCCGGCGGTACACCAGCGCGAGCACGTAGGGAAAAGAGTTGTGCCCAGGCAGGGTCATCGCGCCGTGATGACCGGACGGCGCGGCGCACCGTCCCTACCAAAAAACACGGCTCGCGAGGATCGGTCTTCGTTAGACTTCGCCCAGACGAGCGCTCGCCCCACCAGATCGAGATAGGAATTGATTTTTCCCAGCAAAAATTTATTTTCCGCCCAGGGAAAGGATCTCCTCATTATTGCTTCCCGTTGCCGCGTTATTCGCCTTTTGACCGCCACCGGATCGTTTGCTTCAAACACGAATGAAGCCGTCCCATGCCGCCATTATTCCTGGGCTGCGCTATTTGCCCAAGGCCTTGGCGACGGCTTGCGTCAATTCGTCGCCCCGCAAATCCCGGCCGATGATTTTGCCATTGCCATCGAGGAGAAAGGTGGCCGGGATGCTTTCAATGCCATACTTCACGGCCAGTTTGTTCTGCCAGCTCTGCCCGTCGAAATATTGCGGCCAAGTCATGTTCATGTCTTTGGTGAACCCGGTGAGTTTGGCCTGATCCTGATCCAGGCTGATGCCGATGATCTCAAATCCCTGGTTGTGATATTTTTTGTAGGTGGCAATGACGTTGGGCAGTTCGGCACGGCACGGCCCGCACCACGTCGCCCAAAAGTCTATCAGCACTACTTTGCCCTTGTAATTGGCGATGGAAAGCGGTTTGCCGACCACGTCCGTTTCGTTAAAGTCGGGGAATTTCACTCCTATGGCGAGGGCGGCTTGAATCTTCTGCGCCTCCATTTGCCTTTGTTTCATCTCCGGCGTCACTGGCTGTTGCTGCAACCAGCGCTTGGCGTCCGCCGCAATTTCCCCTTCCTTTTGTTTCATCTCCGGCGTTGTTTCCGGCTGTGTCATGTCGGTGTAGTCCTTTGGCACTTCAAAAACCGCCAGGTCAACCGGTTCTTCCTTTGCCGAAATCAGGGTGGTCGTGATTTTCTGCCCGAGCGATTCCATTTCCTTCTTCACCACCATACCCGGCAGCGTGTTCTCGTCAGGTCCCATGCTTTTGCCCATGCCGAACGGACTCAATTCGGACAACTTTTTTAACTGCCCCTGGATTTGCTTGTAATTCGGAAAGTCCTTTGCCACCCACAGAGTCATCTTCATGCCGTTGGTGCTGGCCCAGGTGTAAATTTCCGAGTCGTAATCGCCCATTTTTTCGGTTTTGCCCGTGTCTTGCGGTTTTGGAGGCCCACCGACAGCGGCTTTTTCCGCTTGTTTTTTCGCCGCCACCATCTGTTCCTTCAACTGCGCGCCGGAGATTTTAGCTGCCGCCTTGTGTTTGTGCATCAGCATGACCGTGTCGCCCGTGTTCAAATCTGCAATGGTGCTCATGTTTCCCATTCCCATCAGGCCAAAGGGCATGTCCGTGCGGACCTTGTCGCCTTTGATTTGCATCGTCACATCGCCACTCATCATCGGGCTTTCCACTTTTTGTTTGATGACAAAATCAGCGCGCGCCGGGCCGACGGCGAAAACAAGTGCAAGGGAAATGAAAATCTGTTTCATAAGGCGCCAATCCTGTTTCAACTTTCCGGCAATGGAAAGATAAAAACGCGGACGATGCGGAAACGGTGACCGAGTTGGACAAAAGATTCGCACTTCTGGAGCGCAGCTAGTGCGAAATGGTTACGGGTTGAAACCTTTGGCGGACATCCGTAGCGGCTTCCGGCAGAAAGCCGCACTAGCAAATTCTCCAAATCATCCGGCAGTCTGCCGACCGCCGCTACGAACGCGCAACTTGGGCGCCTTGCCCGGTACGGCGTGCAATTTTGTCCGGAACCGCCGCCCGCTATTCATTGTGCGGAATTTTGATCGTGCTCCCGCCGATGAATTCCCGGATCACGGCGTCGCCCGGGATGAGGTCGCAGGTTGAAACTTGTTTCTTCGTAAAACCTTCCACCGATTCGAGCAGCGCCTTTACCCGGTCATAACGGATGCGCGCGTCGAGAAAGCCCGCGTAAGGCGCGAAATCTTCCGGCTTGGGCAGCAAACCGCCTTCCCCGATGAAGAACGGTTTGAGCGCGGGCAAATCGAAAGGGAACCCGCCGTTGATGATGTGGTCGCCCAGCCCCATGAGCGGAATGATGCTGAACAGCTCTCCGTAACGCACGTAATGCCAGTGCAAAATGGTGCGTAGCGCGCTGTGGTTGCGATGTTGCGCGTCACGCAACATGCGCCGGATGAGACGCACGTCGGTAAACTGCGTGAGCCGGTTCGTGCTCCCGTCGCCTTCGTACAACACGTTCAGCGTCTCGATGTAGAGACGGAATTGTGCGGCGGCATCAATCCCTTCGGTGATGGGCGGATAAAACCCGTGAAGACAATCCAGCAACAGAATCTGGTCCGGCTCCAGCCTCACCTGCCGGGTGCCCACGCGCCGGCCTTCCATGAAACTGTAAACCGGTTTTTCAATCGTTTGCCCGTCGAGCAGCGCCCGGAGGTGCTGATTCAACAACTGGATGTCCAGCGCTTCCGGCGTCTCGTAATTCCGGTCATTGATCCAGTCGGTCGGATGCTCGACCAGCGACCAGAAATAGTCATCGAGATTGAGCATCAAAAAACGCAGGCCCTGTTTTTCGAGCCGCTGCGTCAACTTGACCGTCGTGGTCGTCTTGCCGGAGGAACTCGGACCGCTCACCCACATCATCCGCAAACGGTGGCCGCCGTTGTTCAGGCGGGACAAAACCTTCCCCGCCGCTTCGTCCAGCGACGCCTCATAAACCGCCAGCGACGCGGCGATCACCTCCTTGATGCGCCCGCTGCGGACCGCCTCATTGAGGCCGGCCACCGTGTCCACGCCCTGCTTGCGGTTCCAATCGAGGATTTGCCCCATGCGCTCGCGCGGAAAGCCGTTGCCGGCGAAATGTTCCTGCGAAATTGCTCCTTCCCGCAGCCAATGCCGTCCCCAGCGATAACATTCGTAGGCATCGGCGGTGTTCTGGAAACCGTAGCTGCGCAGCGTGTGCAACACCTCGTCCTGGATGGACTCAATCGTCGGCGGAAAATTCGAAATCAGGTGATGCGGGTCGGAGTTGAGGCAAACGATGGCCGCGTCCGCCAGAAAACCCGCGATGTTTTCTTCCGAACCCTGCGCGCTGAAAATCTTGTCGTTCATGCCCGGCAGAAAATCCCGGTGAAAACTGCCGATGGATTCCGCGGCGCGCAAAATGGCCTTGCCGATGCGGTCCGAATCGAATTTGACCAGCGCCCGGTTGCGCTTCTGAACTTTGACAATGCGGTTTTGAACTGGCATCACCGCGAACTATACCGCAGCCGGACAAACACTCAATGCCGTTTCAACGCGGCCGATGAAGCGCAAATTCTTGTGGAAATTAGCCGGTCGCCTACCAGCTGGGCAACTTTTGGGTGGTGGTGGTGGAAGTGGCTGGCGCTTTTGTGGTGGAACTGCCGGACACCTTTGGGGGAGCAGTCTGGGTGACGACCGGCTTGAGCGGCTTTGGCTTGGGCACTTCCTTGTAGTCGCGTGGAACTCCAAACACCGAAGCGTCCAGTGGCTCTTCCTTGGCCGAAATCAACGCCAGCGTGATCGTCTGGCTGCCGCCGGTGACTTGTGACCTTACCACCATGCCCGGCAAAGCGCTCAACGCGGGAGTCATATCCGTGTCCGCACCGGGGGTTTTGTCCAGCATGGCGTAGTCGGCCCGGATCCGGGCGTAATCCGGATAATTTTTGGCCACCCAGACCGTCCCGGTGATGCCCCGGGAATTCGACCAGGTATAAAGCTCAGTATCGTAGTTGCCCACTTTCTGGGTTTTGCCCGTGGGCCGGGGCACGGGTGCCTGGGTGGCGGTGCCCGTCGGCCTAGCTTGCTTCCTCGGCGGGCCGGGCGATTTTAAATACAGTTTCTGGCTGTGCAACAGGTTGATGATTTCGCCCGTGTTCAAATCCGTGATGGTGCTCAAGGCCTGCGGCTGGCCGGCATACATGTCCATGCGAATCTTGGTGCCCTTGATCTTTATTGCGGCCACCCCGTTGTAGTTCGGGGTGACGATTTGCTGTTGCGTGACCAGATCGGCCTGCGCACCGGCGGCGCAAACCAGCGCGAAGGAAATAAAAATTCGTTTCATGGCGTACGATAATCCTTCCGGCCTTCGTGGAAGAAAAGCAAAAAACATGAGGTTGTGGCATCGAGCCTGTGCTTGACAAACCGTTCAGATAAAATCGGCACACAGCGCCGACGCTGCAACGTGCGAAGCGCCCGCATCAGTAGTTTACTCTTGGCTCTGCAAATGCTTTATCCCCATTGAGCTTATTATGGGAACCGACAATAAAGGGCGAATTGGACAAGATGATGGCAGGAAATGTCTGAATTCTGGACATGGCCGGGCTTCAGCAGGCAACACTGTCGCCGTCACGCAAAAGGGGTTGCATGAGTTTTAGTTTTCCAGAAGCCATGGGATTCATCACCGGCGCACTGCAATTCGCTGTCGCCGGTTATGCCCTGCGACTAAACCGGATTTTCGGGACGGCACGCGTGGGCTGGTCGCTGTTCTGGGCCTTTGCGCTTCTGGCACTGCTCCACTTGTTTCAATCCATATCGTCGTTCAATTCCGGCGCCCCGTTGGGGGTCGAGATTGAGGTGATGTATTCGCTCATTTCGCTGCTGCTGTTGACCGGCATGGTCCACATCGAAACCTTGCTCAAAGAGCGTTTGCGGCTGGAGTGCGAGGAACAGCGTTTGCGGGCCGAATTGGAATCCGAAGTCAAAAAGAAAACGGCGTACCTGAGCCGGGCCCTTGAGGAACTGCAATCGGAAATGGACGGACGCAAACGAATGGAGGCGGAGATTGAAAGGACGCAAAATGAACTCCTCGCCGCTTCCCGCCAGGCGGGGATGGTGGAGATAGCCGCCGGGGTATTGCGCAACGTGGGCAATATTCTCAAGAATGCCGATGCCTCCGCCAGCCTGGTTTCCGACCAGGTGAAGCAATCCAAGATCGCCAATGTCGTTCATGTCGGCAACCTGATACGCGAACACGTGAAGGATCTGGGTGACTTCATGGCGCGCGATCCGAGAGGCCAAAAGTTGCCGGTGTATATCGCGCAACTGGCCGAGCATCTGGCCAATGAACAAACCACCCTCTCAAGTGAGCTGGAATCCCTCAGAAAGAACATCGAGGAAGCCGAAGTGGAGCAGGAAAGCTACACTGAACTCATGAGCAAGAATGGCGTGGCAAAAGCCGCTGTCCCGGCCGAACAATCGCCAACCATGAATGGCAACAAGCCGGCGCAGCCGGATGTGTAGATTTCCAGCGGACACAAACCGTTCTCCCCGAAATCACTGTGGAATCAGAACGGTGCGAATCATCAATGCATCTCCGGGCGGCGTGAATTAGGTTGTAGCGTCGGGGCTGTGCCTCGAAATGGCGCGCAACTTCGTCAGCGTGATTCGTCGTCATGGCCCAATAATCGGGCGAAGTAAAAGCAGCCGGCCGCAATGAATATTGAAATCGCCACAATGATTTTCGCCTGCGTGCCGGGCTGTTTCAGATCATCGAACCACTCCTCAATGACCGGGCCCATTTTGCCGTAGAGCATTCCCATCTGCCGCGTCTGGGCCTTGTTATATCCCACCATGGAAAGATCATCCGACACATCCGGAGAACGCGTCCCCAGCCAATAAACCACGCCCGCGCTGCCAAGGCCCAGCACCAGCACGATGACACCAATCATCCTGAGTCGCGCACTGTGCTTGGAGGGCGAATGGGGACGGGAGGTTTTGTCAATTGGCGTCATGTGCGCAGTGTTCTACGCGTACCGTCAGCGAAACACAAGTCCGCCGCGGGCGCACCTTGATACTAGAATAAATCCAGTCGCATCGGTTCGTCGGGAACGCCGGATTTATCCAGCAGGATTTTTAAATATGCGGATTAGCTGCCGCATGAATGCGGCGTTCCGCCACCGGCTGCCGGGTTGCCATTTGCGCCTGAACCGGCAATGATGTCCGCCCATGAAACACAATTCATATTTTGACGGAAAAGTTCAGAGTCTGGCCGTGAACACATCGGAAGGCCCGGCCACGGTGGGCGTCATCGAGCCGGGCAAATACACCTTCAAGACCGGCTCGGAAGAACACATGCACGTCGTCGCCGGCACGTTGAAGGCGAAGCTTCCGGGGGCTGCATGGCAGACGTTTGTCAAGGGCCAGTTCTTTGTGGTCCCGGCGCATGCCTCTTTTGATGTCGAGGTCGCTGCCGACGTGGCCTACCTCTGTTATTACAAAAAGTAGGTTGTAGCGGCGCTCTGTGAGCGCCGGAAGCTGGCAAGTGTGGCACAGACCTCTGGTCTGTGTTTTGGGTACACAGGCCGGAGGCCTGTGCCACGAGAAGTCACGTCCTGCCGTCTTCGCGCCTTGCTTCCACCGGTGGGCAGATGCGTTTCCCCAATAAAAACGGATCACGACCTTGCGGACTTGCGCGGGACGCGATTTGGCCGGGACGATTTTTGAGACTTCTTGCTGCCAGCGGCAATTTGAATCGCACGGCGCGCCCAGGCCACCAGCTCTTCCCGGTTTTCCAGCACGTCCGGCGGCACTTCGTGATAACTCATCGTCATCACGCGTCCCTTCATCTCGTAGGTGAACGGCCCCATGCCGCGCACCGTGTAATCCGCCTGCGACTGCGCGTCCGTTTTGAAAAACAGCCGGCCCTCATCCAAAATCCCGAAGAAGGATTCGCCCGAATACAACCCATGCGCGCCGAACATTGCCCGGGCACGTACGTCCGGCAACGCGCTCAACTGGTCGAGCACAAATTCTTTAAACGAGTCGTCAGCCATTGAAGCAAAAGATTTAACGCAAAGAATGCGACCTGTCACGCCATAGCCGAAAGCGAAGGAGGAAGGGGGCGCATCTCAACTTTTTTGACAACCGAAAAAGCTGCGTCCCGCAGGGACATTCTGAGAATAGCCCGGCGTTTGAACGCCGGGGTCTGACGGTATCGCCCGCCAGTCCCACAGGGACGGCTGAAAACGGTGTTTCTTTTCAATCGTCCCTGCGGGACTCGAATTTTCCAAACCATTCCCGGCATTGAAATGCCGGGCGATTTTCGATTGTTCCTTCGGAACAAAAAGCCTGCTCAAAAATTGAGATGCGCCCGCGCGGGCACATTGCCAATAATTTGCCTTCTTTTTGTCTGGAGTATTTGCCATGCTGAGGCCGTTGTTATGGCGTCAAGTCTCCCCAACAAAAAAATTCTGGTTGTTGATGACAATCAGATAAGCCTGAACGTCTTGTCGTCGGCCCTCAAACCCAGAGGCTACGAGGTGTTTACCGCCGTTGACGGTCCCGCAGCCTTTACGGTCGTGCTTCAGGAACAGCCGGATCTCATCCTGCTCGATATTTTCTTTCCGCCCGACATCTTCCAGAGCGGCAACACCTGGGATGGGTTTCTGATTATGCACTGGCTCCAACACATGGGCGGACCCCGGGCCAATCGCACCCCCGTATTCGTCATTTCCGGGGCTGAACCGGAGGAATTCAGGGATCGTTGTCTGGCCGCTGGCGCAGCGGACTACTTCCAAAAACCAATCAAGATTCCCGAACTGCTGGACGCCATTCAGCAAATCTTCAACCCGCGTGTGAGCGATGTGCCGCTTGAACTGGTGGCCATTTCAAATTCCAATCGCCTGCGCATCTAGCCAACCATCCGCGGCAACGCACCCAACGGATCGAGGACAAATTCTTTGAAGGAGTCGTCAGGCATTTTGTTGTTTCGAGGAATTGCGAATAGTTCACATTTTCTGCGCTTCCTTTGCCCAAAGTGTCTTTCATTTTGCAAGTGGCGGCGGTGTGTTCGGTTGGCTCTTCTGAAGGGCCTGTGCCCCGATTTTGACCAGAACGAGCTTCCGCAAAGCGTCGGACGGTTTTGAGGGGTTCGGCCCTTTACACATGTCGGCAACATTGCGCGTAATCTGGACCGGGGTCAGGATGAATCCCCAGGGGAATCCCCACCAGCCGAACACGGCTGAGAACAGCACGCCGCCCAACTGGCTTTTGGTCGCGCAGGAACGGCAGGAGACCTGCGGCTTGGTGGTCCACCGGATCAGCACCAGTGCCGACCAGACCTGATGGACTTTGTGAACGTCAATGGGGCCGAGTCCCCGGCATTTGGGGCAGTTGCCCCGGAAAATTTCCTCCACCTGCCGGTCAACCACGTCCGGCGGGACTTTTTTGGCAACGCTGAGCACGTAAGCATTGGTGAGGCATTTTTTGTTGCAGAAGCGCTGGGTGCCGGAACTCAAGCCGCCCATTATAATCGTTGACCCGCAATAACCACATTTTGCCATAGGCTTATGGCTCCTTACCCTGAAGCTTCCCCGCGCGAATGTCGAGTCAGGATTTTGGACGTGTGACGAGTGACCGGTGGCGAGTCACGAGTCCTTGGAAAGGATTGTCGCATTAGCCTTGCGAACATTCCTCCCACAACATGAAAATTCCGAGCGCCCGGGTCCAGCGTTCGATATAGCTGGTGTCGCAGCCGGTGGCCGCGAGATTCTCCACGTCGCGCAGATGCCGTGGAGAACGTGATTTCCTGGCCCAATGCAGTTTCGAGATGATGAGGTCTTCCTTGCTCACGATCCAGGTCTTGAAGTTTTCAAATTTCACGCGCTGCCGGCGGCTGAATTCCATGAGGCGATAATTGATTTGCTGGCAGACGATGCAATTCACCTTGATGCGGCTTTTCCGGTGGAAGAAGTTGAAGAATGACTGTTGAGCAATGGCACTGTCCACCGCTTCGCGCGAAATGTCGTAGTCGGGACTGAACAACCGGACCATGACTTCGACGTTGGCGGGGCGCAGGGCAATGACGAAGTCAAGGTTGTGGGGCACGCACGGCAGGCCGTAGCCGTTCATCGCCATCGAGCCGGTGAGCATATACCCGATCTGCGCCATGTCGAGCCGCGTGGAAATGTCGCGGACGATGTCAATTTGGTTTTGCATGCGGGGCAGGGAAGCGATATTTCCAGTTTCACCTTTGATCAAAATGACCGGTCCACCCCGCACCAAGGGAAAGGATTTGGCACCGGGGCGCAAATCCGCAAAGTTGCTGTTCTGGCATGTTTTTTTCCCCGTCATCGTGCCTCCGCGTGTCATAAATCAGCACAACTTGGGCCAAGTGCCCGGCCGGCTGCCGGCGTGAATGGCGTCAATAATGTTGACACTTGGGGAAGGATTTAACGCCAAGCCTCGGCACGAAGATGCAAAGTCACAAAACGAAAGCGACGGAAGACCCTGGTCCAAAACGCAGACGCGGTTTTCTGCGTTGCTAGATGAACGCGAAGCATCTTGGCGGCCCGGTTCAATTTTGCGTCAACGCTTTCGTCACAGCTTCGCCCAAGTCTTCGCCGCGCAGTTCCTTGCCGATGATGATGCCGTGACGGTCGAGCAGATAATCCATCGGGATGCTATGCACGCCGTATTTTTTCGCCAGCTTGTTGTCCCAACCCTGGCCATCAAAATACTGCGGCCACGCCATTCCGTGCGCCGGCAGGAAATTCACCAGCGCGTCCCGGTTTTCATCGAGGCTCACGCCGATGATGTCGAAACCTTGCGCGTGATGCTTCTGATAGGTGGCGACCACATTCGGCATCTCCGCCCGGCAGGGCGGACACCACGTCGCCCAAAAATCAATCATCGTCACCCTGCCTCGATAAGCCGACACCGACAGCGGCCTGCCCGCGAGGTCCGTCTCGTTGAAGCCGGGAAATTTCTGGCCGACGGCCAATCCTTCCGGAATCTTCGGATCCGGTTCGGCGGCGATTTCCGCATTCAACTTCGCGAGCGACAGGCTGGCTCCCTGCGCCGCCGCCGTTCCCTGGAAATCCCGCGCCACCTGGGTCCAGATGGCCCGCGCCTTGGCCTTGTCGTTCAGGGCGTCCGCGTAGATGTGCGCATCCAGCAGATACAGCCGCGCCAGTTGCTCGCGGTTGCCATCCTTCACGTGCTGCGCGATCAGGGCATTGATCGCCTGGAGATTTTCCGCCAGATCAACTTCCGAAGTTTTGCCCGCGTCAAATTTTTGCTTTAACTGCGCCGTGACCGCTTGCAGTTCCGGGGCGAAATCCACCTTGCTGGCCGGAGCTTTCGCTGCGGCGGCAGATGCCTCCGCCAGAGGGATGGAATTGCTTTGGCCAAACCCGGTAAAAGCGAGTCCTGCCAACGCAAGGAACAGGAGCTTTTTCATGGGCAAAATGGATTCATTCGATGCTGCCAAACAAACCACTGAAATCAAACCGGCTCAAGCCTAAACCAATTCGGCCCCTGGCTGCGAAGGTTCCAAAGACATCTCCGGCAACGCGCTCAACGGGTCGAGGACAAATTCTTTGATGGAGTCGGTAGTCAGTTGCGGAGCGGCGACGGAAATTAGCCCGGGACAACGTCCCCGGTGGACGTGAAGAATGAACCACGTCCGGCGGAATGAGAGGGTATTAAAGCGATGCCCTTGGAAGGGGTGTTGGGAGTAACCAGAATTCCGTAGTTCGGCTCAAAATCATCTGCTGCATAGTTTAACCCACTAATTCTAAATCTCTGTAAATCAGCGAGTTATATTACTTCCAAATTTAAAAAAATGTCTTGCCTTTTTTTCTGACATGTCCTATTCTAAGACAGTTATTATGGCATCAAGCTTCCGAGTCAAAAGAATTTTAATCGTTGATGACAACCCGGTAATCCTGAGCACCTTGTCATCGGCCCTCAAATCCAAAGGTTACGACGTTGTTACAGCCATTGACGGTCCCGAAGCTTTTGGTGTCGTGAGCCAGGAAAGGGTGGACCTCATCCTGCTCGACATTTATTTTCCGCCCGACATTTCAATGAGTGGAAACACTTGGGATGCGTTTCCGATCATGCACTGGCTCCGGCGGGTGGGCGGCCCCCACGGCAGGTACATTCCTGTCATCGTCATGTCCGGGGCTGAACCGGTGGAAATCGAGAATCGTTGTCTGGCTGCCGGTGCCGTGGGCTACTTCCAAAAACCGGTCAGGATTCCAGAACTGCTGGGCACCATTCAGGAAATTTTCTACCCGAAGGTCCGCGAAGTGTCGCTCGAATTGGTGGGCGCTTCAAATTCCGATCACCCCCGCCTCTAGCCAGACATCCGGCACAACACGCCGGGCTGATTTGGTACAGACAATTCAGAAGGCAGGCCAGGTGCAGAGCGGCAACGGAAATTAGCCCGGGACAACGTCCCCGGTTGGCGCGAGGAATAAATCACGTTCCGATGGGACGATGGAAAAACAAAGTTGGTTGTGGGAAACGCTCGCCCTCACCCCGGCCCTCTCCGCCGGGAGAGGGTGAATCGTCCGCAGTCCAATTGAGAAACCTGCGACGGGATTTGCCGGCTGGCCATCCTGAAAACCGGAACCAGCCAACAGCTATTTCCTCTCCCTGGGGGAGAGGATAAAAGGTGAGGGCGGGCGTCAAAAACAAATCTGCCTTGGCTACAGGGTCGAGCCACAGGCTCAACGCTACAGCAAGTGCGGGCGCGACGGCGGCGGGACGGATTTAAATGTTGGGCGATAAACCCGGCACATGTGCCGGGCTAATTTACAGTGTCCCTGCCGGGCCGAGAGTTACTATTTAGGTTTTTCGGCGTGTTCCTTGGCGAGTTGAACTATTTTATCGAACTCATCCTTGCCCCCGAAACGATAATAGGTTTCCGGTCCCAGTTTTGGAATCAACCCGTTCAACACGTCCCACTGTCCAGCCTGATATGCGTACCAAGCGTAATATTCATTATAGGAACCGCCGGGATTGGGGTATAGCTGAAAGAAACGGTCGTAGGCGGATTTTATGTCGGTCCAGACATCGGGTTGCTTCCAGTAATTGGTCTGTTCTGATTTGTCAATGTACCCTTGACAATAGTTCCAATGGGCGTCAACCAGCACCAATGGGATCCGCCCGGCCCAATTTGTATTTTGAACGCATTCGCGCCCGAAATCAAGCATGGCTTCCCGGGAGCCATACCATTTGGGCTCCAGATAGTAGAGTTTTCTGGAACAGGCCTCATAGTCCTTGGGGTCCAAGGCCATCGCCCGATTAAACCACAGTTCCATCCGGTCCCGCCCGCCACCCTGGCCCAACATCACGGTCATCATCTGGCGGGCAATTTCCGGGTCTGTGGGATTTAATTTCCAGGCGTGTTCCAAGGCTTCTTGCGCCGTGGCAAGCCGTTCACTGAAATGTTCCCAGCCTTTGTCGCTGACGGTGTAGGCCCAACCGCTGCCGCGAGCATGCCATGCCATGTCGATGAAGGCGGTGCCTTTCAATAACCAGACGGTGTAATCATCCGGCCAGTTTTCCAACATTGGTTTTTCAACGCAACGGTAAGCTTGTTGATATTGATTCGTATCGCCGCTCACCCAATATAGGGCTTTATTGGCAATCTCATACGCCTCACGTGCCGGCATTGTTTTGTCGTTGAGGGACGCCTCAACGTTTTGGCCCATCAATGGCGTATATTCTCCCCAAATCGGCTGGTTGGCCGTGTTCGTGCCGTAAGTGTAATAGATTTGTTCCAATGCCCATGCTGCCGCATAAAATTTCCGGACGGGTGGATACGTGCTCTTTTGCATGTCCTTCGCCGTTTGGCAAAACGCCTTGAGAAAGACTTCCTTGCTGTTCGTCTGGTCAAGCGAGAACCGGATGAAGAGATATTTTACCATGGGATCGTCACAGCCGGCTTGGACGGCGGATTCACAGTTGGTGGAAATGATCCATCCCCAGGCTTCATTCGACTCGGTGCATTGGGAACGAGAGCGGGCAAATTCAGTCAAGGCGCGCTTGGCCGGTTCATCCCATTTGGGGTTGGTGTGGCCGGCCTTTTGGTAGGCGTTAACCAGGGTTTTAAGATTCCATTTTAGCCGTTGCGTTTTGGGGTCTTGTTTACACCCCGTCGCTGTGAAAAGAAGAAACCCCGCCATCACCGACATCACGAGCCATACCAGCAAGGTTGATTTCGCGAGCTTCATGTCGCCTTTCATAAGCTAAATGAGCCCCCTTGTCAGGTAAATTTACAACGGTTAGCACCTTGGCGTTGGAATGCCGCGGAGCGGCAACGGAAATTAGCCGGGGACAACGTCCCCGGTTGGCGTGAAAATATTTTACGTCCCGGAAGGGACGATGGAAAAGCAAAGTTGGTTGTGGGAGACGCTCGCCCTCACCCCGGCCCTCTCTCCCGGGAGAGGGTGAATCGTCCGCAGTCCAATTGAGAAACCTGCGACGGGATTTGCCGGCCGGCCATCCTGAAAACCGGAACCGGCCAACAGCTATTTCCTCTCCC